>CAINOV010000419.1 GCA_903851655.1 uncultured Caulobacterales bacterium | reverse complement strand
CCCCCAGGACTGCGTCGACGACATCCGCGCCATCTACAAGGGCCGCCGCGACACCCTGGTCAAGGCCATGAAGCAGGCGGGCTGGGACATCCCCTCCCCGCCGGCCTCCATGTTTGCCTGGGCGCCGATCCCGGACATGCACCGGGACGGCGGATCGCTGCTGTTCGCCAAGCGGCTGATGGAGGAGGCCGGCGTCGCCGTGGCCCCGGGCGTCGGCTTCGGCGAATACGGGGAAGGTTTTGTCCGGATCGGGCTGGTGGAGAACGAGCACCGGATCCGCCAGGCGGCCCGCAACGTGAAGAAGTTCCTCAGCGGGTCAAACAGCGCCCACGCCCCCCCGTCGGAACTCGCCGGGACCTGATCCGGCCGGCGGCGCCGCAAGCGCGCCGGGGCCGTGCGCGTCGTCGAAGAAATCACCTGTCCGCGATTTTGTCTCAATTACATGTTCAGCATTCTCGGCGAACGTTAGGTTGAGAAACTGGTGAGTCGAGGCTCGGATTCGGCGTTGCGCCGACCGGCCGCCTTGGATGGATCGCGGAGGCGCGAAGTGATGACCCTGGACTGTCCGGCGGCGGGTCGCCGGCGCCTTCCGGCCTGGGTGGCGGCGCTTGGCTGCTGCGTCGGTCTCTGCGTCGCGCCGCAGGCCGCCCATGCGGAACTGGGGAGAGGCTACGCCAGCGTGATGGCGGACAGCGTCCAGCTCCGGGCGCGGGTGAAGACCGTCCCCGCCGCGAACTACACGGTTCATCAGATGACTCTGGCCAACGGCGGCGAGGTCCGGCAATTCGCCGCGGCCGACGGCACGGTGTTCGCCGTCGCCTGGAACGGCCCCGGCCGTCCGGATCTTCGACAGCTGCTGGGGCCGCGGTTTGACGTGGTCCAGACGGCGAATGCGCCGGTCCGGGGACATTTCCGCCGCCACGCCCTGGCGGTCCAGAACCCGGATTTCGTCGTCCAGACCGGCGGGCATCCCGGCGCGTTCTTCGGCGTCGCCTACCTGCCGCAGTCCTTGCCTTCGGGCCTGACGGGCAGCGAGCTCCACTGATCATGAGCCCCTCCGCCCCCCGATCCGGACTGTTTCGCGCCCTCGCCCTCTTCAGCCTGTGCCTGACCCTCGCCGCCTGCGGCGGCGGCGGCGGCGGCGGATCGTCCAGCGCAGCCTCCGGCGGATCCGGCGGTGGCGGTGGCGCGCCGGCGCCGGTCCTCAACAACTTCACGTCGATCACCATCGACGGCGGGCCGCCGGCCATCGTCGCCCAGGGCGGCGCCTACAATGAGCCCTTTGTCACCGTCACCCTGTGCGCCCCGGGCTCCACCACCAACTGCCAGACCGTCGATCACGTCCTGCTGGACACGGGCTCGGTCGGCTTCCGGGTCCAGGCTTCGGTGCTGAACGCCAGCCTGCTCAGCGCTCTGACCAACGAAACCGGCCCCAGCGGCAATCCCGTCGGCGAATGCTACCAGTATGTGGACGGGTACGTGTTCGGGTCGGTGCGCAAGGCGGACTTCACCCTGGGCGGCGGTCAGGTCGCGGGCATGCCGATCCATGTGATCGCCGACAGCGGCCCCTTCGCCACGGCGCCGGCCTCGTGTTCCGCCAGCGCGGGAACCTTCCTCAACACCGTCGCCCTGTTCGGCGCCAATGGGGTGCTGGGGGTCGGCGTGACGGCCAATGACTGCGGCCCCCTCTGCGCCACGTCCACCAGCCAGGGATCAGCCGCCTATTATGACTGCCCCGCCAGCGGCTGCGGCGCGGTCATCACCCGCGCGGCCAACACGACCGCCCCGTTCGAACAACTGCCCAACCCCGTGGCGGCCTTCTCCGCCGACAACAACGGCGTCATCGTCAGCCTGCCGGCCGTCCCCGCCAGCGGCGCCGCGGCCCTGTCCGGCACCCTGTATTTCGGCATTGGAACGGAGACCAATAACGCCCTTGGATCGGCGACGGTCATTCCCACGTCCACGAGCAACAGCGCCCATGGCGCCGGCCTGATCACCGTGAACTACAATGGCCAGGGTCTCACGGAAAGCTATATCGACTCGGGCAGCAGCGACCTCTTCTTCGTTGACACCAATATTCCCGCCTGCACGGGAACAAATCTGACCGGTTATTACTGCCCCACGACACCGACCACGCTGTCCTTGACCCTGTCAGGCACGAACGGCGCCTCGACCTCGGTCAGCCAGGCTCTGAACAACGCCCAGATCCTGCTGACCAGCAACAACTCCGCCCTGCCCGGCACCGGTTACAATCCCAACACCAACAAGAAGTTCAACGCCCCGTCGTCCAGCTTCGACCTGGGCATTCCCTTCTTCTACGGGCGCAAGGTCTACTCCGCGATCGAAGGCCGCGCGGCGGGCGGCGTCTACGGTCCCTACGTCGCCTTCTGAGGTCTGAGGGCCGTTACGGGCGGGTCTGACCGGCGCCGCGCACGACGTATTTGAAGGTGGTCAGCTGCTCGGCGCCCACCGGGCCGCGGGCGTGCAGGCGGTCCGTGGCGATCCCGATCTCGGCGCCGAAGCCGAACTCCCCGCCGTCGGCGAACTGGGTCGAGGCGTTGATCAGGACAATAGCCGAATCCACCCGCGCCGCAAACGCCTCTGCGGCCGCCGGATCCTGGGTGACGATGCTGTCGGTATGGCCCGAGCCATAGGCGGCGATATGGGCGACGGCCTCATCGATCCCGTCCACCACCCGGATCGCCAGGATCGGCGCCAGATATTCCGTGGTCCAGTCGGACTCGGCCACCGGCGCGATCCCAGGCGCCAGCGACCGCGCCCGCCCGTCGCCGCGCAGCTCGCATCCCGCCGCCGTCAGATCGGCGACGATGCCCGGCAGCAGGGCGGGCGCGGCCACGGCGTCGATCAGCAGGGTTTCCGCCGCGCCGCAGACGGACACTCGCCGCATCTTGCTGTTGACCACGATCGCCCGCGCCATGTCGGGATCCGCCGCCGCGTGGACATAGACGTGGTTCAGACCCTCCAGGTGACCCAGCACGGCCACCCGCGCCTCGGCCTGCACCCGGGCGACCAGGCTCTTGCCGCCCCGCGGGATCAGCAGGTCCACCGTCCCGCCAAGCCCGGTGAGCAGCAGGCCGACAGCCTCCCGGTCCGCCGTGGGGACCATCGACACCGCCGCCGGCGGCAGGCCCTCCGTCTCAAGGGCTCGGACGATGGCCCCATGCACGGCGAGGCTGGTGCGCAGGCATTCCGATCCGCCCCGCAGGATCACGGCGTTGCCGGACCGCAGGGTCAGGGCCGCGGCGTCCGCCGTCACATTGGGTCGGCTTTCATAGATCACCGCGATCACCCCGATCGGCGTGCGGACCCGGGCGAAGTCCAGGCCGTTGGGCCGCCGCCAGCGGGCGGTCTCCTGGCCGACCGGGTCGGCGATGTCGGCCACCGCCTCCACCCCCGCCGCCAGGCCGTCCAGCCGGGCCCGGTCCAGCGCCAGACGATCCAGTTCCGGGCCCGTCAGCCGGGTCGCCGCCGCGTCGAGGTCGGCGCGGTTGGCGGACAGGATCGCGGCGGCGTCGGCGCGGATCTGTGCGGCCATCTGCCGGATCGCACGGGTCCGCTGCGCCGCCGGCGCCTGGCGGAGCGTGACGGCCGCCCCGCGGGCGGCGGTTCCCATGGCCTGAAGCGCTTCAGCGAGGGAGGGGGTCAGTCGGGTCGCGACGGTCATCTCAGCACCAGGTCATTGCGGTGGATCAGGACAGGCCGGTCACTATAGCCCAAGGCCCCCTCGATGGCGTCACTGCGCAGGCCGCGGATCCGTCGCGCCGCGTCGGCGTCATAGCCGGCAAGGCCCCGCGCCACTTCCCGGCCCTCCCCGTCCAGCACCGAGACCGGGTCCCCCTTGCCGAACTGGCCGCGAACCTCCCGAACGCCCGAGGGCAGCAGGCTCTTGCCGTCCAGCAGGGCCGCCACCGCGCCGTCGTCGATAACGATCTCGCCCTGAGGCGCCAGCCCGCCGGCGATCCACTGCTTGTAGGCGGCCAGGGGCGTGCGGCTGGAATGGATCAGCGAGGTCGCCGCTCCGTCCTCGATGGCGGCCAGAGGTCCGCCCGTCCGCCCCGCCGGCGCCGCCGGCGGCCGGCCCAGCCCGATCAGCGTCGCACAGCCGGCGTCCGCTGCAATGCGCGCTGCGGCGATCTTGGTGGCCATGCCCCCGGTGCCCACCCCGTCGACCGTGTTGGCGCCCTCGGCCATGGCGTCCAGCTCCGGCGTGAAGGCGTCGATCAGCGGAATGCGGCGGGCCTCAGGGTCGCGCCGCGGATCGGCGGTATAGACGCCGTCCACATCTGACAGCAGCACCAGCAGGTCCGCGCCCACCAGTTGCGCCACCCGCGCGGCCAGGCGGTCATTGTCGCCATAGCGGATCTCCTCCGTGGCGACGGTGTCATTCTCGTTCACCACCGGAACCGCTCCGAGGTCCAGCAGGGTGCGGACCGTGGCCCGGGCGTTCAGCCAGCGGCGCCGGATCTCGGTATCGTCCCGGGTGACCAGGATCTGCGCCGCCACCGCGCCGATGGGCGCCAGCGCATCCTCCCACGCGCGCATGAGAAGGCTCTGCCCCGCGGCGGCGGCGGCCTGCTTCTCGTCCAGCATCAGCTTTCGCCGGCTCAGCCCCAGCCGTCGGCGTCCCAGCGCCACCGCGCCCGACGAGACGATCAGCACCACCTGCCCCCGGGCGCGCAGGCGTCCCACATCGGCGGCGAAGCTGGTCAGCCAGGCGTGGTCCACATCCCCCCGGCGCGGATGCACGAGCAGGGCCGACCCCACCTTCACCACAAGGGTGCGGGCCGATTGCAGCGCCTGGGATGCGGGGTTCGCCGACTGGGTCATGGAGGGGCCGGACCTAGCGCGCATTGATCCCGGCGAAAAGGGCGCCGACGATGGAAAAGGCAGAAAATTGCCTGAATGGGCGGCCAACAGGCGAAATACGGGTTGATCCTTGCGCCGAAGACGGGCACAACGGGGATCATGTTGAACGCTGCTGTCCTCCTTGGCCTTCTGCTCGCCGCCGCCGCCCTTTCGGCGCCGCAGCGTCGCGCCGTGCGCGTTCGCCTAGGCCGACTAACCCGCCCCTGAGTTCGTCCAGCGCCGCCGGCCATGTCCCTCTGTGTGACACCCAGCGCCGGGGCCCGGAGCTCAGGGGGTCGCCACCCGCACGCTGACATCCCATTCTTCAAGGCTTGAGCCATGAGCATCAATCATCCGAACTTCGGCAAGATCGCCGACAACCAGATCATCATCTTCGACACCACCCTGCGCGACGGGGAACAGGCCCCCGGCTTCTCCATGACCGCCGACGAGAAGGTGCGCATGGCCACGGCGCTGGCGGCGCTCGGCGTGGACGTGATGGAGGCCGGCTTTCCGGCCGCCTCGCCCAACGACTTCGAAAGCGTCCGGCGCATCGCATCCTCGGTGACCGGTCCGGTGATCGCGGCGCTGAGCCGCGCGGCGCCGGCGGACATCGAACGCTCGGCAGAGGCGCTGAAGCCGGCCAGGCGCCATCGCATCCACACCTTCATCGCCACGTCCGAACTGCACATGGCGCAGAAGCTGCGCATGAGCCCCGAACAGGTGATCGAGACCATCAAGGGCTCCGTCACCCTGGCGCGGAACTTCACCGATGACGTGGAATGGTCGGCGGAGGACGCATCCCGGACGGACATCGACTTCCTGTGCCGCGCCGTGGAAACGGCGATCCGGGCGGGCGCCACCACCATCAATCTGCCGGACACGGTGGGCTACGCCCTGCCCGGCGACTATGCGAAAATGTTCGCCGAGGTCCGCGCCCGCGTGCCCGGCGCCGATCAGGTGATCTTCTCCGCCCACTGTCATAACGACCTGGGGCTGGCCGTCGCCAACAGCCTGGCCGCTGTCGCCGCCGGCGCGCGGCAGATCGAGGGCGCCGTCAATGGCATCGGGGAGCGCGCGGGCAACACCGCCCTCGAGGAGGTGGCCATGGCCGTCCGGACCCGCGCCGACAGCCTGCCCTACCGGATCAACATGGACACCCGCCAGATCCTCAAGGCCTCCAAGCTGCTGTCCGGCATCACCGGCTTCGACGTCCAGCCCAACAAGGCCATTGTCGGCCGCAACGCCTTCGCCCATGAGGCGGGCATCCACCAGGACGGCATGCTGAAGAACGCCCTGACCTACGAGATCATGACCCCGGAAAGCGTCGGCTGGTCCAAGTCGAGCCTGGTGCTGGGCAAGCACTCCGGCCGCGCGGCCTTCAAGGACAAGCTGGTCAGCCTGGGTTACGCCGAGCTCAGCCAGGCCGCCATCGACGAGGCCTTCGCCCGGTTCAAGGATCTGGCCGACCGCAAGAAGACCATCTACGACGAGGACGTCGAGGCGCTGGTGGACGAGACCGCCGCCGAGGCGCAGGGGCGCATCCACCTGGTGGACATGACCGCCCGCGCCCATTCCGACGGCAAGTCGGAAGCCACCGTCACGCTGCGGGTCGATGGCGTCGACAAGACCGCCACGGGACACGGGGACGGCGCAGTCCACGCCGCATTCACCGCCATCCGGACGGTGTTCCCGCACGAGGCGTCCCTCAACCTGTTCTCGATCAACGCCATCACCGAGGGCGCCGACGCCCAGGCCCGCACCACCGTGCGGCTGGAGGAGGACGGGCGGATCGTCGATGGCCAGGGCGCCGATACGGACACCATCGTGTCCGCCTCCCGGGCCTATGTGCACGCCCTGAACAAGCTGATCGCCAAGCGCGAGCGCACCATCCAGCTGTCCCCGGCCTTCCTGACCGCATGACCCCTGCAGACACCCGGCGCGCCGGCCAGACCTTGTTCGACAAGATCTGGTCGGCGCACCTCGTGGAGACGCTGGCGAGTGATGCGGCGCTTCTCTACATCGACCGCCACCTGGTGCACGAGGTCACCAGCCCGCAGGCCTTTGACGGCCTGAGGGTGAACGGACGTCGGGTCCGCCGTCCGGACGCCACCCTGGCCGTACCCGACCACAATGTGCCCACCGCCCACCGGGACCAGGAGATCCGGGACCCGGAGAGCCGGCTGCAGGTGGCCACCCTGGTCCAGAACGTCGCCGAGTTCGGCGTGCCGTTCATTCCGCTGAACGACGTCCGGCAGGGCATCGTCCACGTGATCGGGCCGGAACAGGGGGCCAGCCTGCCCGGCATGACCATTGTCTGCGGCGACAGCCACACCTCGACCCACGGGGCGCTGGGGGCCCTGGCCTTCGGCATCGGCACCTCCGAGGTCGAACACGTGCTCGCCACCCAGACCCTGGTCCAGGCCAAGGCCAGGTCCATGCGGGTCAGCGTCGAGGGCCAGCTGGGCGTCGGCGTCACGGCCAAGGACATGGCCCTCTACATCATCGGCCGCATCGGGACTGGCGGCGGCACGGGCTATGTCATCGAATACGCCGGCGAGGCTGTCCGCAGCCTGTCCATGGCCGGGCGGATGACGCTGTGCAACATGTCCATCGAGAGCGGCGCCCGCGCGGGCCTCGTGGCCCCCGACGACACCACCTTCGACTATATCCGCGGCCGGCCCATGGCCCCCAAGGGCGCCGATTTCGACTCCGCCGTGGCCTATTGGCGCACCCTGGTCAGCGACGCCGACGCGGTCTTCGACCATGAGGTGGTGCTGGACGCCGCCGACATCGCGCCGATGATCACCTGGGGCACCAGCCCCGAGGCGGTGATCCCCGTGACCGGCCACGTCCCGGATCCGGCGGACATCGCCGATCCGGCGATCCGGGCCAACCAGATCCGCATGCTGGACTACATGGGCCTGACCCCCGGCCCGATCCTCGACATTCCCGTTGACGTGGTGTTCATCGGCAGCTGCACCAACGCCCGGATCGAGGACATCCGCGCCGCAGCGGACATCGCCCGGGGCCGCAGGGTCGCCGACGGCGTCCGCGCCCTGGTGGTGCCGGGCTCGGGCCTGGTCAAGCTGCAGGCCGAGGCCGAGGGGCTGGACAAGGTCCTGACCGAGGCCGGCTTCGAATGGCGCGAGCCCGGCTGCTCCATGTGCCTGGGCATGAACGAGGACAAGCTGACGCCGGGCCAGCGCTGCGTCTCCACCTCCAACCGCAATTTCGAGGGCCGTCAGGGGCCGGGCGGGCGAACCCATCTCGCCTCCCCCGCCATGGCCGCCGCCGCCGCTGTCGCGGGCCGGATCGTCGACTGCCGGGAGTTTGGCGGATGAAGCCGTTCACCACCCTGACCGGGGTCGCAGCTCCCCTGCCCATCGCCAATGTGGACACGGACAAGATCATCCCGGCCCGGTTCCTGAAGACCCTGACCCGGACCGGCCTGGGCAAGGCCCTGTTCGACGGCCTGCGCTATGACGAGACGGGGGCGGAGCGGCCGGACTTCGTCCTGAACCGCGCGCCGTTCCGCCGGGCGGAGATCCTGATCGCCCTCGACAATTTCGGCTGCGGCTCGTCCCGGGAGCATGCGCCCTGGGCGCTGGCCGATTTCGGCATCCGCTGCGTGATCGCGCCCAGCTTTGCGGATATCTTCTACAACAACTGCTTCAAGAACGGCCTGTTGCCCGTCGTGCTGCCGCGGGAGGTCTGCGAGCAGCTGATGCAGGACACCGAGCTCGGCTCCAACGCTCGGGTGACGGTGGATCTGGAACGCCAGGTCGTGGTGCGCGCCAATGGGGAGGAGATCGCCTTCCAGGTCGACGCCGGTCGCCGCAACGCCCTGCTGAACGGTCTGGACGAGATCGCCGAGACCCTGACCCAGGACGCCGCCATCACCCGCTTCGAAACCGGCCGCGCCGTGCGCGAGCCCTGGCGTCCCGCCATTTCCCTGGAGAGCTAGAGTGTCACGCACCATCCTCGTCACCCCCGGCGACGGCGTCGGGCCTGAAGTCATGCCCGAGGCCCTGCGCGTCCTGGACTGGCTGGCGGAGCATCGCGGCCTGGATCTTGAGCGGCAAACCGCCCTGGTCGGCGGCGCCGCCATCGACGCCGAAGGCGCGGCCATCAGCGCCGAGACCGTGGCCCGGGCCAGGGCCGCCGACGCGGTGCTGTTCGGCGCCGTGGGCGGGCCGAAGTGGGACGGCAAGGGCTTCGACAATCGCCCCGAGATCGCCATCCTGACCCT
>CAINOV010000418.1 GCA_903851655.1 uncultured Caulobacterales bacterium | reverse complement strand
GGTCGGCGGTTCGATCCCGCCCCCAACCACCACGCGGCGCAGGGCCGACAGACATCCCCGCACGAGGGCATCGCCCGCCCGCCATCGACGATCAGGGCCTGGCCGGTGATCATCCCCGCCGCGCGGGAAGCGAGGAACAGGGCCGCCTCGGCCACATCCTCCCCGTCTATGGTGCGCTTCAGGCTCTGCTGGTCCAGGCACTCGGCCAGGCCTTCGGGGGTGACCCACAGGGCCTTCTGCTTGGCCGTCATCACCCAGCCGGGAATCAGGGCGTTGACCCGCACCCCATGGGGACCGAGCTCCCGCGCGAGGGCCTTGGTCAGGCCGGTGATCGCAGCCTTGGCCGTCACATAGGCGGGATAGCCGGCAAGGCCCAGATTCGCGGAGTTGGAGCCGACATTGATGATCGCCCCGTCGCCCCGGGCCTTCATCTCCGCCGCGACCGACTGGATGGCGAAGAACTGGGGCCGCAGATTGGTGGCCATCAGATCGTCCCAGCCCGCCACGTCCAGGCTGTCCACCGTGTGGCGCTGGTCGCGGGCGGCGTTGTTGATCAGGACGCTCACCGGACCTGCGGCCTCGGCCCGGGCGGAGATCACCGCCTGAAGGGCGCCGGCGTCGCGGATGTCGCAGGCGGTGAAGGACGGACGCGGCGCGCCGGCGGCCGCCACCGCCGCGCACAGGGCCTCGCCGGCGTCCGCATGCAGGGACACGAAACTCACCCGGGCCCCTTGCGTGGCGAAGGCGTGGACGAAATAGGCCCCGATGCCGGATCCGCCGCCGGTGATGAACACATGGCGGCCGTCCAGGTCGGGATAGCGCACATAGGCGCGGTCGCTGAGGCCCTCCGGGGCGTGGGAGGCGGCGTGGGGCGGGACGGGGGCGGCGGACATGGGGCCTCTTGGCTGGCTGACGGCTCTGCGGCGGTCGGACGCTCACTGAAAAGGTACGGAATACAGTGACTTGTGCGCCCGGTTCTACCGGATTGCGCCGATTATGCTAGGACCCTTGCTGGTTTACAATTATCATTTTTATCATATATATTTTGGTTTGATTTGCCCTCCGGCCCGCCTCGGCGCCGGATCGTTGTTGTTTATGTCAGGGATGGAAACATGCCCGCGGACCGCGGCCCCAAGCGACCCCTTCGCAGTGCGCAGACCTATGGAAAGGCCGACCGGGACGGATTTATCCACCGCAGCTGGATGAAAAGCCAGGGTCTGCCGGACGACGTGTTCGACGGCCGGCCGGTGATCGGCATCTGCAACACCTGGTCCGAGCTGACGCCCTGCAATGCCGGTCTGCGGGATCTGGCGGAGCATGTGAAACGCGGCGTCTGGGAGGCGGGCGGCCTGCCGCTGGAGTTTCCGGTGACCTCCCTGGGCGAGACCCAGATGCGTCCCACGGCCATGCTGTTCCGCAATCTGGTGTCCATGGATGTGGAAGAGTCCATCCGCGGCAATCCCATCGACGGCGTGGTGCTGCTGGGGGGCTGCGACAAGACCACGCCGGCCCAGCTGATGGGGGCGGCCAGCGTCGACCTGCCGACCATGGTGGTGTCCTCCGGCCCGATGCTGAACGGCAAGTTCCGGGGCCGGGACATCGGCTCGGGCACGGACGTCTGGAAGTTCTCCGAGGCCGTCCGCGCCGGGGAGATGAGCCTCAAGGACTTCATGTCGGCGGAGACCGGCATGTCCCGGTCCGCCGGGGTGTGCATGACCATGGGCACGGCCTCGAGCATGGCCTCCCTGGTGGAGGCGCTGGGCATGTCCCTGCCGGCCAACGCCAGCCTCCCGGCGGTGGACGCCCGGCGCAGGACCCTGGCGCACGAGACCGGACGCCGCATCGTGGCCCTGGTCCGGGACGACGTGCGCATGTCGCAGATCGTGACCCGCGCCGCCTTCGAGAACGCCATCCGGGTGCATGCGGCCATCGGCGGCTCCACCAATGCGGTGATCCACCTGCTGGCGCTTGCCGGCCGGCTGGGCGTGCCCCTGTCCCTGGCGGACTTCGATCACCTGAGCCGCGACGTGCCCCTGCTGGTCGATCTGCAGCCGTCGGGCCGGTATCTGATGGAGGACTTCCACTATGCCGGCGGCGTGCCCGCGGTGCTGAAGCGGTTGGGCGAGCGCCTGCACCGGGACGCGCTGACCGTATCCGGCCGCACCCTGGGCGCCGTCGCCGACGAGGGCGAGGTCTATAACGACGAGGTGATCCGCCCCTGGGACCGGCCGGTCTCGCCGTCCTCCGGCACCTGGGTGCTGAGCGGCAATCTCTGCCCGCAGGGGGCCATCCTGAAGCCGAACGCCGCCTCGCCGGACCTGCTGCAGCATCGTGGCCGGGCGGTGGTCTTCGAGACCATCGAGGACTTCAAGGCGCGGATCGACGCGGCGGAGCTGGAGGTGGACGAGACCTCCATCCTGGTGCTGAAGGGCTGTGGTCCGCGGGGCTATCCGGGCATGCCGGAGGTGGGCAACATGCCGCTGCCCGCCAAGCTGCTGGCCCGGGGCGTCAAGGACATGGTCCGCATCTCCGACGCGCGGATGAGCGGCACCGCCTTCGGCACGGTCATCCTGCACGTGGCGCCCGAGGCGGAGGCGGGCGGTCCCCTGGCCATTGTCCAGACGGGGGACGAGATCGAATTCGACGGCCCGGGCCGGACCCTGAACCTGCTCGTGTCCGACGCGGAGATCGCGCGGCGCCAGGCCCTGCGCGGGCCGGGCGAGGCGGCGCCCGCCCGAGGCTATGCGGGGCTCTATGTGCGCCATGTGCTGCAGGCCGACGCCGGCTGTGACTTCGACTTCCTGGTGGGCGGCAGCGGCGACGTGGTGCGCCGCGAGTCCCATTGAGCGCGGACCTCTTCATCGCCGGGGACTGGGGCACCAGCCGGCTGAGACTGTCCCTGATCCGCGGCGACCAGGTGCTCGCCCGGGCGGAGGGGCCGGGGATCGGCCAGACCCCCGATCCGGCGACGGTGCTGGCCGCGGCGACCGCGGACTGGCCCGAGACGACGCCGGTGATCCTGAGCGGCATGGTGGGCTCGCAGATCGGCTGGGTGGAGGCGCCCTATCTGGACTGTCCCGCCCGGACGGAGGATCTGGCCCGGGCCATGGTGCGCTTCCGCTCCGGTCATCGGGACATCGCCATCGCGCCGGGCCTGGCCTGCCGCAACCTGTCGGACGCGCCCGACGTGATGCGGGGGGAGGAGACCCAGATCCTGGGCGCCATGGCGCTGGACCCCCGCCTGCGGACCGGCCGCCACCTTCTGGCCCTGCCGGGCACGCACAGCAAATGGGCCCGGCTGGAGGACGGCGCGGTGATCGACTTCCAGACATCGGTGAGCGGGGAGCTGTTCGCCGCCCTGCGCGACCACACCGTGCTCGGCCGCGGCCTGGAGGGGCTGGACCCCACCGACGCCGAGGGCTTTCGCCTGGGACTGGACCGGGCGCTGGACGGTCCGCATCCCAGTCTGCCGCACCTGCTGTTCGAGGTGCGCAGCCGGCGGCTTCGGGACGACCTTTCACCGGCGGCGGCGCTGGCCGCCCTGTCCGGGATGGTGATCGGCGCGGATGTGGCGGGGGCTGCGGCGGGGGTTCCCGACCTTCCGGTCACGCTGGTGGGTGCGCCCGGGCTGACGGCGGGCTATGCACAGGCCCTTGAGCGTCTGGGCCGCAGCGTTCAAACCCTTGACGGCGACGCGGCGGCCTTGACGGGCCTGCGCCGCCTGCGACAGGCCCTGGACCAACTGGGAGACACCGGGCGATGAGCTTTGATCTCGAGACGGCGCTGGCCGATCTTCCCCTGGTGGCGATCCTGCGCGGCGTGCGGCCGGACGAGGTTGTGGCCGTGGCCGAGGCCGCCTTCGCCGCCGGCTTCCGCCTGATCGAGGTTCCGTTGAACTCGCCGGACCCGCTGGAGAGCATCGCCCGTCTGGCCCGGAGCTTCGAGGGCCGGGCCCTGGTGGGCGCGGGCACGGTGCTCAGCCCGGCTTCGGTGGACGCCGTCCACGCCGCCGGCGGTCGTCTGATCGTCACGCCCAACACCGACGAGGCGGTGATCTCCCGCGCCGTCGCCCTGGGGCTGGTGGCGCTGCCCGGCTTCGCCACGGCCAGCGAGGCCTTCCGCGCCATCGCCGCCGGCGCCCGCATGCTGAAGCTGTTTCCCGCCGCCACCTACGGGCCGGGCCATCTGAAGGCGCTCGGCGCCGTGATCCCGGCGGACGTCCGGCTGATGGCCGTGGGCGGCGTCGGCCCCGCGGAGATGGGCGCCTGGCGGGCGGCGGGGGCCAAGGGGTTCGGCATCGGCGGCGAGCTCTATCGTCCTGGCGCGACCCCGGAGGAGGTCGGCCGCCGCGCCCGGGACATGGTGGCCGCCTGGCGCGCCACGTCCGCCTGACCGTCCCCCCGTCCCGCCGTCCGCCCGTCTCCCCGTCCCGCCCTGCCGCTGGAACCTGACCATGGCCGAACTGATCGCTGTCCTGCCTGTCTCCAACCGTCTGGGGGAGGGGGTGCTGTGGAACCCGGCGGACGGGTGCTTCTGGTGGACCGACATCCTGCAGAACCGGCTCTATCGTCACGACCTGGCCGCCGACCGCACCGGGTGGGTCGAGACCCCGCATCGCCTGTGCGCCTTCGCCTTCGTGTCCAGGCCCGGTCGCCTGCTGGCGGCCTTCGACACGGGTCTCGCCTGGTTCGAGCCCGAGACCGGGGTCGTCGAATGGCTGCATCGCCCGCCGGAACTGGGCCAGGGTCTGCGCCTGAATGACGGGCGCGTGGATCGGCAGGGCCGCTTCTGGGTCGGCGCCATGTGCGAGGACACCGCCGCCGCGCCGTTCGGGTCGGCGTCGCTCTACCGCCTCGACCGGGACCTTGGCCTGACCACGGTCTTCTCCGGCGTGGGCATTTCCAATGGGATCTGCTGGTCCGTGGACGGGTCGCGCTTCTATTTCGCCGACAGTCCGCGCCAGACCGTCTCCGTGTTCGACAGCGATCCGGCGACCGGGACGCTGGGGCCGCCGCGGGCCTTCGCCGTGACGACGGGCCCCGCCAGTCCCGACGGGGCGATCGTCGATGCGGAGGATCACATGTGGAGCGCCCAGTGGGGCGGCGGACGGGTCGTCCGCTATGATCCGCATGGGGCTGTCCGCGACGAAATCGTCGTCCCGGTCTCCCAGCCCACCTGCGCCGCTTTCGGGGGCGATCATCTTGATCTGTTGTGCATCACCAGCGCGTGGGACGGGCTATCCACTGCCGAGCTTGACCGCGAACCGCAGGCTGGACATGCTTTCATCTATCGGGTTGATGTTCCCGGCCCGCCCGAGTACTGCTTCCTAGGTCCTTGAACAGGTGTGAGTTTTCAGCATTCATGAAATCCGCGACGGGCAGAAGCTTCACCTACACTATTGTCCAGAAGCTGGGGCATGACATCGTCACGGGGACGTACGGACCCTCGAACCCCTTTCCCATCGAAGCCGAGCTCTGCAAGCGTCTCGGGGCCAGCCGCAGCGTCCTTCGGGAAGCGATCAAGATGCTCACCACCAAGGGGCTGCTGAACGCGCGTCCCCGGCAGGGCACCTGGGTCGAGCCGGAGGACAACTGGAACCTGCTGGATCCGGATGTGCTGCGCTGGCTGCTGGAGCGAAACTTCTCCCCCAAGGTGCTGCTGGAATTCACCCAGGTCCGGCTGGCGATCGAGCCGATGGCCGCGGCCCTGGCCACGCGCCACTCCACCCCGGAGGGCAAGGCCGGCGTGGTCTCCGCCCTGAACCGGATGAAGGCCGCGGAGCTGGGCGAGGATGATCCGCTGGAGTCCGACATCGCCTTTCACGTCTCGATCCTGCGGGCCAGCGGCAACCGCTTTCTGGCCCGGCAGCGGGACCTGATCGACGCCGCCCTGCGGACCTCCATCCGCCTGACCAATCGCCGCAAGGGCGTCCGTCTCGCCAGCGTGGCGGATCACCAGAAGGTGGCCGACGCCATCCTGGCCGGGGATGTGGAGGAAGCGCGGGCGACCATGCACGCCCTGATCCTGGAAGCGATGACCCTGATCGAAAAAGAAGTCCTGGCGTCCGGCGAAGGGCTCTAGGCGCCGGCGGAGCCCGCGGCCCGGGGGATGCGACCCTGGTCTTGCCTCGATCCATTAATATGATAAATTGCCGGTCAAGAAGTCGCGGACGGGAACGTCACGCGTCCGACGTCAGGTTTGGGGGAAACGGATGCAGGCCCACGCGGACCTCTGGGGTCTCCGGCGGTCACGGGCGGGCGAGCGGGCGCCGCGTTTACGGGCGCTGCGGTCGACGGGGCCTCGCGGCCGCTGGTCGGTGGGCCGCCGGGCCCTTGTGATGCTGCTGGCGGTCGGGTGTCTGTTCGGCTGCCGCAACGCCCAGACGCCGCCGGCCTCGACCTCCGCCGCCGCGACGACCCCAACCGTGCTCAGCGAGGCGGACCGCGCCGGTGGGGCGAAGGGCGCCGACCTGGTCCGGTTCCAGGCCCTGCCCGCCTATTCCGAGCCGGACTGGGTGACGCGGAACTATGTGGCCAGGGGTCTGCTGCCGCCCGTCGCCCAGCGCCTGCCGCGGGAGCCGCTGGTGTTCGGACCCGCCGCCATGCCCGATGGCCCGGGGGTCTATGGGGACGTGCTGCGGCAGGTGACCGGCGGACGGCCCGAGGGGTGGAACTACAGCGCCGGTCAGTCCCAGGGCTGGGGCGGGATCGACATCGGCACCATGGAGTGCCTGACCCGCACCGGGCCCCTGTTTCTCGAGGATCGCAAGGCGCTCGAGCCCCTGCCCAATCTGGCGCGGTCGTGGACCTGGTCCCGGGACGGGCGGCAGCTGACCATGGAGCTGGTGGAGGGGGCGAAGTGGTCGGACGGCCAGCCCTTCACCAGCGACGACGTGATGTTCTACTGGCGGGACAATGTGCTGGATCCCAATGTCAGCCCGCTGAACGGCGCCAATGCCGACAGCTTCGGCCACGGCACCACGCTCGAGGCGCTGGGACCCTACCGGATCCGCTGGACCTTCAAGCAGCCCTTTTCCCGGGACTATCTCTACCAGATGGCCTACGGGAAGTTCTGTCCCGGCCCCGCCCATGTGCTGCGGCCGCAGCACCCCCGCTACAATCCGTCCAACAGCTATCAGGACTACAAGCTGGCCTTCCCCGCCCGCCGGATGAACTTCCCCACCATGGGCGCCTGGGTGGTGACCGCCTACCGGCCCGACGACATCCTGATCCTGCGGCGCAATCCCTACTACTGGAAGGTGGACGCCGCCGGGCGGCAGCTGCCCTATCTGGACGAGGTGCAGTACCGCCTGCTGGGCTGGAACGACCGGGACGTGCAGGTGATCGCCGGGGGCAGCGACCTGGCCAATCTGGAGTCCCCGTCGTCCTTCGTGGAGGCCATGCGCGGGGCCGCCCGGCCGGGCGCCGGATACCGGGTGGCCTTCGGCCCGCGGACGCTGGCCTATTCCGTGCTGATGAACCTGTCCGCCAACGGCTGGGGCGAGCCCGACCCCCGCGGCCGGGCGGTGCGCGACCTGAACCGGACCCAGGCCTTCCGCCAGGCGGTGAGTCTGGCCATGGACCGGGTGGCCCTGGGCGCCACCCAGGTGCGCGGACCCTTCATCAAGCCCT
>CAINOV010000417.1 GCA_903851655.1 uncultured Caulobacterales bacterium | reverse complement strand
TCACGCATGACGCCGTCGCCCTGGGCGATCTCGGCCCGCTCCCCCCGGGCGCGCCAGACCAGGTCCGGGTCGAGGGCGATGATGGAGTAGCGCCCGCGCCAGGCGCCGCCCTCCACGGACTCGTAGAGGAAGGCGTAGCGCTTGCCGTGGCCGATCTTGAGATAGGCCGTCACCGGGGTCTCGAGGTCGTCGATCAAACGCGTCCAGACGATCTGCGGCTCCCCCCGCCGATAGGTCTCGGCAAAGTCTGCGACGTCGGGAAAGGCGGGGTCCCTCATGCGGCGGGCTTGTTGGCCTTGGCGGCGCCGGCGCTGGCGCTGGCGTCGGTCACGACCGTGTCCGGATCCCCGCCGGCGGCGGCCCGGGCGCGCTTCAGGTCGATGTGCGGCTTGACCAGGGCCCGGGCGGCGGCGCGGGTGGCTTCGGCGATCTCGCGATTGACGGCGCCGGCCGCCCCCCGCCGCTGGGCCACGGCCTGCTGGGCGATGGAGGTGGGATCCCCGGCGCCTGCGGCGTCGATATGGACGATGGCGAGGCCGCTGGGCAGCAGGGCCTGGACCGTGTCCCCGGCCTTGGCGGCGAACACGGCGCCGACGAACCGCTGGCCCAGGGTCTGGGCCGCCGTCTGGTCGGCGCGGGCGAGGCCCTTGATCTCGCTGACCTTGGCCCCGCTGGCTGTGGCCAGGGCGTCCAGGCTCTCGCCCTTCTTCGCCCGGGCGAGCAGCGCGTCCCCGCGGGTCTGCAGGCGCTTCAGCATGTCTTCCTGCACCACCTCGCGGGTGAGGGGGGCGCGGATCTCGTCGAGGGTGAAGGGCGCCTGCGGGTTGATCGCCTCGACGCGGATCGCGTAATATTCGCCTGGCGCGATCTCCTCCACGCCCTCGGTCTCGGCGCCCTTGGCCAGGCTGAAGGCCTGTTGCAGGAACTTGGGCGGCAGTTGAAGCTGCTGGCCGCCGCCGGTGTGGCCGTCCTTCGTGATTGGCGGCAGTTGCACGACCTGGGCGCCGACCTTGTTGGCGGCGGCGACGAGGGCGGTCCCGCCGGAATGAAGGTCGTCGAATTTCTTCGACATCTCGAGGGCCTTGTCCGCGGCCTGCGCCTTGCGGGCTTCGGCGATGATCTTGTCCTTGACCTCTTCGAAGGTGACCTCGTGGCCCGGCGTCATGCCCGTGACCTTGACCACGGCCCAGGCCAGGGTTCCCTGGATCGGGCCGGAGCTTTCCCCCGCCTTGAGCGAGAACGCCGCGTCGGCCACCTTGGGGTCGGAGATCCGGGACTTGGGGGTGTTGGCCAGTTCCAGCGGCGCCGCGACGCCCAGGGCCTTGGCCACAGCCGCCGGCGCTTCGCCGGCCTTGATCCGGCGCGCGGCCTCGGCCGCCTGGGCGCCATTGGACAGGACCAGCTGCTCGACGGTCCTGAGCTCGGGCTTGGACAGGCTGTCCTTCTCGAAGGCGAAGCGCTTCTGCAGGTCGGCCGGGTCGGGGGTGAGGGTCGGGGCGATCTGGCTGGCGGAGAAGCGCGCCAGGGTGACGACCCGGGTCTCCGGCTTGATCAGCTGGGCGGCGTGCTCCTTCATGAAGGCCGTCAGCTGGGCGTCGGTGGGCTGCAGGGGCGGGCCCATGGTCTGGGGCGTGACGATGAAGAAGCGCAGCGTGCGGTTGTCCTGTCCATAGGCTGCGGCGAGGGTGGAATAGATCAACGGCGCGGTCATGCCGGCGCCCAGCCCGGCGCCGAAGTGGCTCTGGGCCAGCTGGTCGCGGACACCGCCTTCGAAATCCTCGGGCGTCAGGCCGTTCTGGGCGAGAAACGCCTTGTAGGCCTTCTCGTCGAACTTCCCGGTGACGGGATCGAGGAACCGCTTGCCCTCGTCGCGCACCCGCTCGGCGACCAGACGGTCCGAGGGACGGACGCCCTCCCGGTTCAGGAGCTCAGCCACGGACTCCTCGACCGCCACCTCATCGGCGAGGCGGCCGTCGATATTGGCCTTGAACAGGGCGTCCACCGGCACCGGCTGGCCCTGCTGCTGGTCGATCTGCTTGCGTTGGGTCTCGAAGTACTGCCGGAACTTGGCGGAACTGACGGATCGGCCGCCGGCCTCCACCACCGTGTCCTTCACATTGCCCATCCGCGACACGCCCTGAACGCCGAACCCGACCAGGGCGAGCAGCAGCAGGACAAGGATGGCCTTGGCGAAGATCGTGTTCGAGAAGGCGCGAATCTGGGCGAGCATGGGCGGGGACGACCTTGTGATCTGGAAGACGGGCCAGGCGCCCGCGGCGGACGCAAGCGCTTCGCGCCGGCAGCTCCATCCTTAACTCCGGCACCTATAGATGAGCCGGGGAGGCGCCATCAAGGCCGGATGCCGTGGAACCGGCCGGGATCGTGCGACAATGGTCGACAGCCGCGGCGGTTTGGCATAGCCGTTGCAACCCGCGAAAACGCGCTGACCGGGAATTCGAAGACCTTTGGTGGAAGAGTAGGGGGCGATGGCGACCGTACGCAAGCTCGTGGCCGGAAACTGGAAGATGAACGGCCTGTCCGACCAGATCGTCGAGGCGGTGAAGGTCGCCGAGAGCCTGGCGCAGACGCCCGCCGGGGTGCGCGTCGCCATCTGCCCGCCGAACATCCTGGTCCACCGCATCGCCGAACGCCTGGCCCGCACCGTGGTGGAGGTGGGCGCGCAGGACCTGCACTGCGAGGCCGCCGGCGCCTTCACCGGCGACACGTCGGGGGAGATGCTGCGCGACGCCGGCGCCCGTTTGGTGATCATCGGCCATTCCGAGCGCCGGTCCCATCACCGGGAGGATGACGCCGCCGTCTCCGCCAAGGTCGGCGCCGCCTTGCGGGCGGGACTCGAACCCATTGT
Organism: uncultured Caulobacterales bacterium; assembly: GCA_903851655.1. Classification (GTDB taxonomy): domain Bacteria; phylum Pseudomonadota; class Alphaproteobacteria; order Caulobacterales; family Caulobacteraceae; genus CAIMFV01. Next base: position 8,318 of record CAINOV010000417.1, on the reverse strand, counting down.
CTGCGTCGGCGAAAGCCTCGAGGAGCGTCGCAGCGGCCAGGCCCTGCAGGTCGTGGAGTCGCAGCTGGCGGGGTCCCTGCCGGACAGTCTCGACGGTCGGTCCTTCGTCATCGCCTATGAGCCGGTCTGGGCCATCGGCACCGGCCTGACCCCGACCCTGGCTGAGATCGAGGAGGTGCACAGGGCGATCCGCCGGGTGCTAGTGGCGCGGTTCAGCAACGGCGCCGCCCGGCCGATCCTGTATGGGGGGTCGGTCAAGGCGTCCAACGCCGCCGAGATCCTTAACGCCGCGGAGGTGGGCGGCGCTCTGGTGGGCGGCGCCTCCCTGAAGGCCACCGATTTCCTGCCGATCGTGCGGGCGGGGGGCTAGGTCCGGGCCGGTGCGGATCGCTATGGCCTTCCCCCGGCTGGAGTGCTAGATGCTGCCGCTTGACCGCCGCCCGGGCCGAACATCTCGCCCGGGCGCGGTCTCATTTGTTCAACGGACCGATCCTGACCCCATGTTGCTCGGCATTCTCCTCGCGATCCTGATCGTCATCTGCGTCGCCCTGATCGGCGTCATCCTGCTGCAGCAGTCCGAGGGCGGCGCGCTGGGCATGGGCGGCGGCCAGACCGGCTTCATGAGCACCCGCGGCGCGGGTGACCTGCTGACGCGGACCACCTGGATCCTGGCGGGCCTGTTCTTCGTCATGTGCCTGCTGCTGACCATCGTGTCCAACCACATCAAGGCCAGCGGCTCGGTGGTCGACAAGCTGAAGAACGACGCGGCGACCGCGCCGCCGGCTAACCCCAAGGCCCCGCCGGCGTCCGCCTTCGATGCGCCCAAGCCGCAGGTGGAAGCCCCCGCCGCCGACCCGTTCGGCAACCTGTCCGGGGCCAAGCCCGTCGCTCCCCCGGCCGGCAAGCCCTCTGACGCGCCGTCCAAGAAGCCGAATTAACATATCGTCCACAGCCATTCCGAGATTCCCGCGCAGATCCCTGCCGGGCGCCCATCGGTCTGGACCGAATCAGTCATAAGCTGGAGCCCCATGGCCCGCTACATTTTCATCACCGGCGGCGTGGTGTCCTCCCTCGGAAAAGGCCTCGCTTCGGCGGCGCTCGGCGCGTTGCTTCAGGCGCGCGGCTACAGGGTTCGCCTGCGCAAGCTCGACCCGTACCTCAATGTCGATCCGGGCACGATGAGCCCGTATCAGCATGGGGAAGTGTTCGTCACCGACGACGGCGCCGAGACCGATCTCGACCTCGGCCACTATGAGCGCTTCACCGGCGTGTCGGCGACCCGGGCCGACAACATCACCACCGGCCAGATCTACAAGACCATCCTGGAGAAGGAGCGGCGCGGGGACTATCTGGGCGCCACCGTCCAGGTCATTCCCCACGTGACCGACGAGATCAAGCGCTTCGTCCTGTCCGAGGCCCTGGCCGAGGACGGGCAGGAAGCGGACTTCGTGCTGGTGGAGATCGGCGGCACGGTGGGCGACATCGAGGGCCTGCCGTTCTTCGAGGCCATCCGCCAGCTGGGGCAGGAGCTGCCCCGCGGCCATGCGGTCTATGTCCACCTGACCCTGCTGCCCTTCATCAAGACGGCCGGGGAGATGAAGACCAAGCCGACCCAGCACTCGGTGCGGGAGCTGCGCGCCATCGGCATCCAGCCGGACATCCTGCTGTGCCGCTGCGAGCAGCCGATCCCGCCGGAGGAAAAGCGCAAGATCGGCCTGTTCTGCAACGTGCGCGAGACCGCGGTGATCCAGGCCATGGACTCCGCCTCGATCTACAATGTGCCTCTGGACTACCATCAGGAAGGTCTGGACCGGGAAGTCCTGGCCGCCTTCGGCATCGAGACGGCGCCGGCGCCGGACCTGACCCGCTGGCTGTCCATCGCCGACCGTCTGGCCCGCCCCGACGGCGAGGTCACCATCGCGGTGGTGGGCAAGTACACGGTGCTCAAGGACGCCTACAAGTCGCTGATCGAGGCCCTGGTCCACGGGGGCGTGGCCAACAACGTCAAGGTCAATCTGGACTGGGTGGAGAGCGAGACCTTCGAGGGCGAGCCCGGCGCCGCCGCGGCGCGGCTGGAGGGCGTTCACGGCATCCTGGTGCCCGGCGGCTTCGGCGAACGGGGGGCGGAGGGCAAGATCCGCGCGGCCCAGTTCGCCCGGGAGCGCAACGTACCCTATTTCGGCATCTGCTTCGGCATGCAGATGGCGGTGATCGAGGCGGCCCGGAACCTCGTGGGTTTGAAGGACGCGTCCTCCACCGAGTTCGGCCCGACCCCCGACGCCGTGGTCGGCCTGATGACCGAGTGGGTGAAGGGCAACGAGCGCGAGGTGCGCCGCGCCGGCGACGACCTGGGCGGCACCATGCGCCTGGGGGCCTACAAGGCGCATCTGGCGCCCGGGTCGCGGATCGCCGAAATCTATGGGGCTTCGGAGATTTCGGAGCGGCATCGCCACCGGTGGGAGGTGAACACCGCCTATCGCGACCGGATCGAGGCCGTGGGCCTGAAGTTCCGGGGCAATTCCCCCGACGGTCTGCTGCCGGAGACGGTGGAGCGGGAGGATCACCCCTGGTTCATCGGGGTGCAGTATCACCCCGAGCTGAAGAGCCGTCCCTTCGCCCCGCACCCCCTGTTCGCCAGCTTCATCGCCGCGGCGGTGGAGCAGAGCCGGCTGGTCTGACGGGGTTTGCGCGCGCCTGGGCCTTGCCTCTTGCATCCGGCGTCTGATTCCGTCATAACCCGGCGCTCACGCGGCGGCTTTCACAGGCCGCCGCTGCCATTTTTTTCGATGGGGCGTCCGCCTCGTCCAGATCACGAGACCTGAAGCCATGGCCGTCCCCAAGCGGAAAACCTCGCCCTCGCGCCGGAACATGCGTCGCTCGCACCACGCGCTGACCGCCAACGCCTATACCGAAGACAAGGACACCGGCGAGCTGCGCCGTCCGCACCACATCGACCTGAAGACCGGCATGTATCGCGGTCGCCAGGTGCTGGCGCCGAAGGAAGATTGATCCGTTTCTCCGGATCGTGCGTCTCCTCGCGCATCGAGTTCCAACAACGCCCGTCCGGCTCCGGCCTGACGGGCGTTTCTCGTTGTGGGCGCGGGCGGTCAGGCCTGGGTGCGGCCCCGGGCCTGGACCTGGGCGCGGCGGGCCTCGACCGCTTCCGGGGTGACGGCGGCGTTGAGGGCCTTGGTCGTCGCCGTCTCGTGCGACAGGCTGTCGCCGAAGGTCATGGCGAAGCCCTCGTCGATCAGCTTCTTGTAGATATTGACCGAGTCCCCCGGCACCGAGGCGATCTCGGCGGCCAGCTTCAGGGCGGCGGGCATCAGCTCCTCCGGCGGCACCACCCGGTTGACCAGGCCCCAGGCTTCGGCCGTGCGGGCGTCGAGGAAGTTGCCGCTGAGGGACAGTTCCTTGGCGCGGTAGATGCCGATCAGCCGGGACAGCTTCTGCGACAGGCCCCAGCCGGGCAGGATGCCCACCCGGGCGTGGGTGTCGGCGAAGCGGGCGCGCTCGGAGGCGATCAGGATGTCGCAGGCCAGCGCCACCTCGAACCCGCCGGTGATGGCCACGCCGTTGATGGCGCCGATCACGGGCTTGGCGCACATCTCGATGGCCTTCACCGGATTGGCGTCAGCGGAGGCGGCGTTGGCCGCGGCCATGCCGCCGGGATCGGAGCCCAGCTCCTTCAGGTCAAGGCCGGCGGTGAAGGCCCGGTCGCCGGCGCCGGTCAGGATGATCACCCGCACCTCGGGATCGGCCTCGACGGCCTTCAGCCCGTCATGCAGGGCGCGGCGCAGCTCCCGGGACAGGGCGTTCATCGCCTCGGGGCGGTTCAGGGTCACGACAGCAATGCCGTCCTGTTTGGCGATCAGCAGCATGGGAAGGGCGTCCTTGGCGGGGCGGAGGGGGAAAGGTCTGCCGGCAGGCAAGCCCCTTTCGGCGGGGAAGGTCAAGCGCCCGCGGTTGACCTTGTCATGGGGTCGCGGCTAAGCGTTCGCCCGCAGCCGACGCCGGAAGGGCCCCCATGACCGAGATCGTTGACATCCTCGCCCGAGAAATCCTCGATAGCCGGGGCAACCCCACCGTGGAGGTCGATGTGGTGCTGGAGGACGGCGCGTTCGGCCGCGCCGCGGTTCCCTCCGGCGCCTCCACCGGCGCGCACGAGGCGGTGGAGAAGCGGGACGGGGACAAGGGGCGCTATCTGGGCAAGGGCGTGCTGGCCGCCGTGGACGCGGTGAACGGCGAGATCTTCGAGACCCTGTCGGGCTTCGAGGCCGAGGACCAGCGCCGGATCGACACGACCCTGATCCAGCTCGACGGCACGGCCAACAAGAGCCGCCTGGGCGCCAACGCCATCCTCGGCGTGTCCCTGGCGGTGGCCAAGGCGGCGGCGACCAGCTCCGGCCTCGAGCTCTATCGTTACGTGGGCGGGGTCCAGGCCCGGGTGCTGCCGGTTCCGCTGATGAACATCATCAATGGCGGCGCCCATGCGGACAACCCCATCGACATCCAGGAGTTCATGCTGGTCCCCGCCGGCGCGGCCACCTTCTCCGAGGGCCTGCGCATGGGGGCGGAGATCTTCCACGCCCTGAAGTCCGAGCTCAAGGCGGCGGGACACAACACCAATGTGGGCGACGAGGGCGGCTTCGCGCCGAACCTGGCCTCGGCCGAGGCCGCGCTCGCCTTCATCATGATGGCCGGCGAGAAGGCCGGCTACACGGCGGGCAAGGACTTCTGGCTGGCGCTGGACGTGGCCTCCACCGAGTTCTTCAGGGACGGCCAGTATCATCTGGAAGGGGAGGGCCGGGTGCTCGACCGCGCCGGCATGGTCGACTATCTCGCCGACCTGACCGCCAAGTTCCCCATCGTGTCCATCGAGGACGGCTGCGCCGAGGATGATTTCGAAGGCTGGGCCGCGCTGACCGCCCGGCTGGGCAAGACCTGCCAGCTGGTGGGAGACGATCTGTTCGTCACCAATCCCGCGCGGCTGTCCGACGGGATCAAGGCGGGGCTGGCCAATTCCATCCTGGTCAAGGTGAACCAGATCGGCACCCTGTCGGAGACCCTGGACGCGGTGTCCATGGCCCAGCGCGCGTCCTATACGGCGGTGATGTCCCACCGGTCGGGGGAGACCGAGGACTCCACCATCGCCGACCTGGCCGTCGCCACCAATTGCGGGCAGATCAAGACCGGCTCCCTCGCCCGGTCCGACCGGCTGGCCAAGTACAACCAGCTGCTGCGGATCGAGCAGGAACTGGGCGACCAGGCGGTCTATGCCGGCCTCGCGGCCCTTGGCCTGTCGCGGGCCTAGAGGGCGGCGTCTCCGCGCCCGAAACGGGCCGCCGTAACGTCAGTTTAAGCGGTTGTTAAGGGCAATCAGGCAGCAATGAGGCGCTTCTGAAACGGGGGCGTACCCATTGCTAGTATGGCGTCGGAGTGAGTCGTTGACCGTGAATGTCCGCCCCTATGTTCCGGCGGCCCTGATCGCAGTGTTGATCTTCTATTTCGGGATCAATGCGCTGACAGGGGATCGCGGCCTGCTGACCCACGCCCGGCGCGATGCGGTTCTGGCCCAGCGCGAGCACGACCTTGCGGCCCTGCGCCAGCGGCATGCGGACCTGGCGGCGCGAATCAAGCTGATGTCCGATACGAACCTGTCCCGGGACTATCTCGAGGAGCGGGCTCAGCTGATGCTCGGCTATTCGGATCCGAAGGACTACGTGATCCGGCACGCCAACTGACCCGCCCTGCAGGCGGCCTCGGCGCCCCCGGCTGACCCTGCGTCAATCGCTTTCGTATTCACCCGGCAGGCGGGCAAAAAGGCATTGGACGCGGCGTCGGCGGCTGATTAAGACAACGACGCCTGATCGGGCTTGAGCGGCCGAGTCAGGCGCGCACGCGATGCGGTCAGGGAAGGTTAAGTCATGGGTCGTCCGAAGGCGTCCAGAACGGCGGGGTCCGCCGACAAGATCGAGGCCGCCTCCCGGGAGCAGATGCTGGACTGGTACCGCGGCATGCTCCTGATCCGCCGGTTCGAGGAGCGGGCGGGACAGCTCTACGGCATGGGCCTGATCGGCGGCTTCTGCCACCTCTACATCGGCCAGGAAGCCATCGCCGTGGGCATGCAGGCCATCAAGCGGCCCGGCGACCAGATCATCACCGGCTATCGCGACCACGGTCACATGCTGGCCGCGGGCATGGATCCCCGGGCGGTCATGGCGGAGCTGACCGGCCGGGCCGCCGGCGTCGCCAGGGGCAAGGGCGGGTCGATGCACATGTTCGACGTGGAGGCCGGCTTCTTCGGCGGCCACGGCATTGTCGGCGCGCAGGTGAGCCTGGGCACGGGCCTCGCCTTCGCCAACCATTATCGTGGGGCGGCCAATGTCAGCTTCACCTATTTCGGGGACGGGGCCGCCAATCAGGGCCAGGTCTATGAGAGCTTCAACATGGCCGAGCTCTGGCGCCTGCCCGTGGTCTATGTGATCGAGAACAACCAGTACGCCATGGGCACCAGCGTGGAGCGGGCCTCGGCCGAGACCCACCTCTACAAGCGGGGCGCCTCGTTCAACATCCCCGGCGAGGAGGTGGACGGCATGGACGTGGAGGCCGTGGTCGCCGCCGGCGGCCGGGCGGCGGAGCATGCCCGGTCCGGCAAGGGCCCCTACATCCTCGAGATGAAGACCTATCGGTATCGCGGCCACTCCATGTCCGATCCCGCCAAGTACCGCACCCGGGAAGAGGTGGATGCGGTGAAGAAGGCCCGCGACCCCATCGACCATTTCCGCGAGCGGCTGGAGGCCCTGGGCTATGCCGACGAGGCGGTGCTCAAGGCCCTCGACGCCGATGTGAAGAAGATCGTGGCTGACAGCGCCGAATTCGCCCGCACCGCGCCGGAGCCGGACCTGTCCGAGCTCTATACCGACGTCTATCTGTAAGGTCCGACCCGCATGAGCGTCGATATCCTGATGCCCGCCCTCTCCCCGACCATGGAGGAGGGCACCCTGTCCAAGTGGACCGTCAAGGTGGGCGACAAGGTCGCCGCCGGGGACGTGATCGCCGAGATCGAGACCGACAAGGCCACCATGGAGGTGGAGGCCGTGGACGAGGGCGTGGTGCTCGAACTGCTGGTGCCCGCCGGCGCCGAAGGGGTGAAGGTCAATACGCCCATCGCCCGACTGGACGGGGAGGGCGCCGCGGCGCCCCCTGCGCCGGTCGAGGCCCCGGCCGCGGCGGCGGCGGTCGCCTTGGCTCCGGCTGCGGCGTCCCCGGCGACGGCGGTCGATCCGGAACGGGCCGACTGGGGCCCCATGACGCGCCAGACCGTGCGTGACGCCCTGCGCGACGCCATGGCCGAGGAGATGCGCCGGGATCCCGACGTCTTCCTGATCGGCGAGGAAGTGGCCCAGTACCAGGGCGCCTACAAGGTCAGCCGCGACCTGCTGCAGGAGTTTGGCGACCGGCGGGTGGTGGACACCCCGATCACCGAGCACGGCTTCGCCGGTCTGGCGGTGGGCGCAGCCTTCACGGGGCTGAAGCCGATCGTGGAGTTCATGACCTTCAACTTCGCCATGCAGGCCATCGACCATCTGATCAATTCCGCCGCCAAGACGCTCTACATGTCCGGCGGCCAGATCCGCTCCTCCATCGTCTTCCGCGGACCCAACGGCGCCGCCGCCCGGGTGGGCGCGCAGCACAGCCAGGACTACAGCGCCTGGTACGCCGCCGTGCCCGGCCTGAAGGTGGTGGCCCCCTGGGACGCCGCCGACGCCAAGGGCCTGCTGAAGGCCGCGATCCGCGACCCCAATCCGGTGGTCTTCCTGGAACACGAGATCATGTACGGGGTGGAGTTCGACGTGCCGGAGGATCCGGACTTCGTCGTGCCCATCGGCAAGGCCAGGGTCCGACGCACCGGGACCGACGTTACCATCAGCGCCCATTCGCGGATGGTGGGCCTGGCCCTCGAGGCCGCCGAAATCCTCGCTGCCGAAGGGGTGTCCGCAGAGGTGATCGACCTGCGCACCCTGCGGCCCCTGGATCACGAGACCGTGGTCGAGAGCGTCAAGAAGACCAATCGCCTGGTCACAGTGGAGGAGGGCTGGGGCCCCTGCGGCATCGGCGCCGAGGTCTGCCAGCGGGTGATCGAGCACGCCTTCGACTGGCTGGACGCTCCGCCGGTCCGCGTGCACGGCGAAGATGTGCCCATGCCCTACGCCGCCAATCTGGAGGCCCTGTGCCTGCCCTCGACGGACAAGATCGTGGCGGCGGTTCGCGGCGTGCTGGCGCGTGGCTGAGGCCCTCACCGTCCGCACCGGCGG
>CAINOV010000416.1 GCA_903851655.1 uncultured Caulobacterales bacterium | reverse complement strand
GGGATGCGGTTCTTTAGTGCTCAGCGTTGTGGGAGCACGATCGGTCGTTCCCACCAGTGGTCTGGCCTGACCCCGATGGGTGAGCTTCAATGGCTTAGCGAGGTTCAGTGCGACGTCGATTAGCCAAAGTCCGAGTTGGATTGTTAGAGCCGGTTGGGCTCGTGCCTGAAAGCCGACATTGGAAACATCGGCCGGGCGCAACGCGAACGGCAAGTTTCCGACGGTGCGCCAATGTCTGCTGCTGGCGCATTCCTGCCGTCCGCCCTCCGGCCCCACCTCGTTCCGGGGTGACGGGACGGCCCCATTTAGATCATGATTTCAATGAGATACGTGTTCGACGTTTCATTCTCCGTGGCGCGCCAATTTTTTTCTGACGATCTGCTGACGGGATCGGGGTCTGGGTCGATCGCCGACGGACGGCGGACGCCACGGGCGGTTGCGCGGGCGGCCGGCAGGGGCCACATCGGGAGTCGGCTCAGGGCGCCTGCGGCCGGGCGCGCCGGGCGCCGGATCCCGGGTCGAGACCCGCTCATGCGTCATTTCCTGGCCCTGCTAGTCCTCACGGCGGCGGCCCTCGCGCTCGGACGTCCCGCCATGGCCATCGAACAGCCCCGATACGTCGTCACCGCCCAGGAGGGTGATTACGAGATCCGCCGGTATGACCCCTATGTGGTGGCCGAGGTGGCCGTCGCCGGCGATCAGGGCGTCGCGGTTCAGGCGGGCTTCCGCAAGCTGGCCGGCTACATCTTCGGCGGCAACGCCGGCGGAGCGAAGATCGCCATGACCGCGCCGGTGGCCCAGCAGCCCGTCGGCGAAGCGATCCCCATGACCCGGCCGGTGGCCCAGACGCCGGACGGACAGGGCCGGTGGACCGTGCAGTTCATGATGCCGTCCGGCTACACCCTGCAGACCCTGCCGCGGCCGAACGATCCGCAGATCCATTTCCGTGCGACGCCGGCCCGGGAGATGGCCGTCGTGCGCTTCTCGGGTGTCGCCCGGGGAGACTCCTTCCGACGCCAGACCGACGCTCTGCGCCACTGGGCGGCGGCCCGGGGGCTCGCCCTGCGCGGTCCGGCGACGCTGGCCCAGTACGACCCCCCGTGGACCCTCTGGTTCCTGCGGCGCAACGAAGTGCTCATCGAGACGGCGGGACCGGCTTCGCCCTGAGGTCGCCGCCGCCGCCGTCGCCGCCGCCGCCCGGCAGGTCCAGGGTGCGCAGGCGCAGGGCGTTGCCGATCACGCTCAGGGAGGACAGGGCCATGGCCCCCGCCGCGATCTGCGGCGAGAGCAGGATGTGAAACGCCGGATACAGGGCGCCGGCCGCGATCGGCGCGGCGGCGGCGTTGTAGACGAAGGCGAAGGCCAGATTCTCCCGGATATTGCGCATCACCGCCCGGGACAGGGCCCGGGCGCGGACCAGACCCATCAGGTCGCCGCCCAGCAGGGTGATCCCGGCGCTTTCCAGGGCCACGTCCGCCCCGGCGCCCATGGCGACCCCCACATCCGCCGCAGCCAGGGCCGGGGCGTCGTTGACCCCGTCGCCGACCATCGCCACGACGCGTCCCTCGGCCCGCATCCGGCGGACGCGCTCGGCCTTCCCGGCGGGGAGGATGTCGGCCTCCGCCGCGTCGAGGCCGAGCGTCCTCGCCACGGCGTCGGCGGCGACGCGATGATCGCCGGTCATCATCACCACCCGCAGGCCCTGGGCCTTCAGGGCCTTGAGGGCCGCCGGCGTGGTCGCCTTGATCGGATCGGCGACGCCCAGAAGGCCCGCCGGCGTCCCGTCGAGGCTGATGAAGAGGGCCGTGGCGCCCTGCGCGCCCAGCGTCTGCGCCCGGTCGTCGAAGATCCCGGTCGCCGCGCCCTGTTCGCGGATGAAGTCCGCATTGCCCACGGCCACGCGGCGGCCCTCGACCTCACCGGTCACGCCCCGCCCCGCAGGGGAGTCGAAGCGGCTCGCCTCCGCCAGGGACAGGTGGCGGTCGGCGGCGGCCCGCAGGACGGCCTGGGCCAGGGGGTGCCCGCTGCTCCGCTCCAGGCTGGCGGCGAGGCGCAGGACGGTGTCCGCGTCGAAGCCCGGCGCCACATCGACGGCGATCACCGCCGGGCGCCCCTCGGTCAGGGTCCCGGTCTTGTCCACCACCAGGGTGTCGACCCTGTCCAGCCGCTCCAGGGCCTCGGCGTTGCGGATCAGCAGTCCCGCCCGGGCCCCGCGGCCGACGCCGACCCTGATCGACAGGGGCGTGGCCAGTCCCAGGGCGCAGGGGCAGGCGACGATCAGCACCGAGACCCCCGCCAGCAGGGCGTGGCCCAGCCGCGGCGCCGGCCCGAGCCACGCCCAGGCCAGGGCGGCGAGGAGGGCGGCGCCGATCACCGCCGGCACGAAGGCGCCGGAGACCCGGTCCGCCAGGGCCTGGATCGGCGCCCGGCTGCGCTGGGCCTCCCCCACCATCCGCACGATCTGCGCCAGCAAGGTGTCCGATCCCACCCGGTCCGCGCGCATGACAAAGGCGCCCGATCCGTTGATCGCGCCGGCGACCACCGCGGCGCCCACGGTGCGGGCCACGGGCAGGGATTCTCCCGTGATCAGGGATTCGTCCAGGTCCGAGCGCCCCTCGACGATCTCCCCATCCACGGGGACCGTGTCGCCCGGCCGCACCCGAAGGCGGTCGCCCACCCGCACGGCGTCCAGGGGAACCGCCTCGTCCGGGCGTCCTTCGATCCATCGCTGGGCGGTCCTGGGCGTCAGGTCCAGCAGGGCGCGAAGGGCGCCGCCGGTCTGCGCCCGGGCCCGGAGCTCGAGCGCCTGGCCCAGCAGGACCAGGGCCACGATCATGGAGGCGGCTTCGAAATAGACCGGGACCGCGCCGCCCATGCTCCGGGCCTCGGCCGGGAACAGGCCCGGCGCCAGAAGGGCGAGGACGCTGTAGCCATAGGCCGCGCTGGTCCCCAGGGCGATCAGGGTGAACATGTTCAGATGGCCGGACCGCACCGACGTCCAGCCCCGCTGGAAGATCGGCAGGCCCGCCCACAGGACGACCGGCGTCGACAGGACGAACTGGATCGCCGCCGAGGTCCGTTCCGGCAGCCATGCCGCGGGGCCGGCCAGATGCCCGCCCATCGCCAGCACCACCACCGGGCCTCCTAGCGCCGCGGCGATCCGGAACCGACGGGTCATGTCCGCCAGCTCCGGATCGGCGGCGGACGGGTCTGTCGCCGTCGCCGTCACGGGCTCCAGCGCCATGCCGCAGATCGGGCAGGGGCCCGGGCGGGTCTGACGGACCTGGGGATGCATGGGACAGGTGTAGAGCGGCGCAGCAACGGGGCTTGCGGTCATGGTCAGGGTCCGGGACGCCCGCCCACCGTGGGACGGAGCGGAGCCCTACCCCCGTTCGCGCCCCTCCGCCTTGTCCGAGGTCAAGGGCCGCCGGCCCTTGACTCAGCGGTCCTTCAGCGTGCCGGCCTTTTCCGCGATCCCCCGGGCGACCGGGTAGAACTGGGTGAAGCTGGTGTCCACCGCCCCATGGGCCTCGTGGCAGGCGTAGCAGGCGGCGCCGTAAGGGATCTGTTCGGCGGGCGTCTCCCCGGACAGGGCGAAGAAGCCCCAGCCACCCTTGAAGCGCGCGTCATCGCGGACATGGGCCTCGACCCCCAGCACCTCGGCGGACTGGAAGTGACCCCGGCGGTTGATCGAGCCCTGGGTGGCGCCGAGCCGGTTTTCCAGGATGAAGACGGTCCCGTCGGGCCAGTGGCCCGTGCGCTTGAACGCCGTCCACGCAGCGGGATCGACGAAGACGTTGTCGAACACCTTGTGACCGGCCGCCGCCGGCGCGTCGGTATAGGCCATGTCGAGGCCGGAGCTCAGGAACACCCATTCCCGGTAATCGGTCGGGGGGCGAAACCGGCCATCGGGGGTGAACCGGGCGTCCGGCGCGGGGGCCGCGGCGGCGCCCAGCCAGAGGAGCAGGGGAAGCGCGTAGATCATCCGGGCCGGCGGCATCGCAGAGCTCCACTGACGCCGTCCGGGGTGCGGCGCACGGCAAGGGTGTCGCATCACCCAACGAAAATCGACCGGAATCGTGGCCCGGGCGCAGAGTATAAATCCGCGGACAAGCCCCTTCGGGACCCGCACCGCGGGGTTTCTCGCAAGGTCGCGCGAGAAATTCGCCCAATTTGGGCGCGACCCCGGGTGAGGGCGGATTGGATCAAGAGACTTATCGTGTATAAAAATTCAATTCATCAAAATATACATTCTCGGCATCTCATGTATTTTCTGCATTTTTACGGGAAATGAAAAATCAAATTCAAATATGAATTCTAATTCAAAAATTATTTGGCGACCCTTAATTGAGGAAAAAGGTTCATCTAAAATACCGATTACTTTTAAGTAAGATGTTCGCGCGCCAGATGCTGCGATCGATACGGCGGTTCAAGCCCCAGATTCGAGGGGTGTGTCCCGGCTGGTCGCAAGAAGGCTGAAGGGGACGTTTCGGGATGACCACGAACACCACCATGAGAGACCGGCTGGACTTCATCGGCTTCGATGCGGCGGCGCGCCGGGACATCGGCGACATCAAGTCCGTGGTGATGCGGGAGCTGCCCGGCGCCCTGGACGGATTCTACGCCAAGATCCGCACCCATCCCGAGACGAAGCGCTTCTTCTCCAGCGACCGTCACATGGACTCGGCCAAGAGCCGCCAGGTGGGGCACTGGGACGCCATTTCCAGCGGCCAGTTCGATGACGCCTATCTGACCGCCGTGACCAAGGTGGGCGACGTGCACGCCCGCATCGGCCTGGAGCCGCGCTGGTACATCGGCGGCTACGCCATGGTGCTGGAGCATCTGATCGCCAAGGTCCTCGAGGACCGCTGGCCGAAGGGCGTGCTGGGCGGCCGGCGGGGCGGCGCGGCCAAGGCGGGGGCGGAGCTCGGGGCCCTGGCCAAGGCCACCCTGCTGGACATGGACCTGGCCATCACCGTCTATCTCGACCGGCTGGCCGAGGCGCGGGAGGCGGCCGACCGGGCGCGGCGGGAGACGGAGGCGGCGCAGGACGTGGTGGTCGCCGTGCTGGCGGACCGGCTGAGCCAGATCGCCGACGGCGACCTGACCGTGCGGATCGACGAGGACTTCCAGGGCGTCCACGGCCGGATCAAGGACGACTTCAACCGCGCCGTCGCCCGGCTGGAGGAGGCCATGTCCGGGGTGGCGTCCTCCATCGACGGCCTGAACGGCAGCTCCGAGGAGATCGCCTCGGCGTCGGAGGATCTGTCCCGGCGGACGGAGCAGCAGGCCGCCAATCTCGAACAGACCGCCGCGGCGATGGACGAGATCACCGAGACGGTGAAGCGCAGCGCCGAGGGCGCCCATCGGGCCGCCGTCGTCGCCGCCGAGGCGCGGACCCAGGCCGTGCGCTCCGGCGAGGTGATGGAGCAGGCGGTGGCGGCCATGGGGGAGATCGAGGCCAGCTCCGGGCGGGTCGCCCAGATCATCGGGGTGATCGACGAGATCGCCTTCCAGACCAATCTTCTGGCCCTGAACGCGGGGGTGGAGGCGGCCCGGGCAGGCGACGCCGGCCGCGGCTTCGCCGTTGTGGCGCAGGAGGTCCGGGCGCTGGC
>CAINOV010000415.1 GCA_903851655.1 uncultured Caulobacterales bacterium | reverse complement strand
ATGAGTTTACAGATATTTTTGGCTGTCGTTGCCGGGCGAAGACCCGGGAACCTTGTTCAGGCATTTACGCCGTATCCAGACGGAGGTTCCCGGCTCAAGGCCGGGAATGACGCTTCAAAAATGTTTGTCATTCCCGGGCGAAGACCCGGGAACCTTGTTCAGGATGAAGCGCCCCATCGGGATGGAGGTTCCCGCCTCAAGGGCGGGAATGACGACTGAACCAAATATAAAAGCCGTGTCATTCCCGGGCGAAGACCCGGGAACCTCGCTCAGCCGAAGCCTCAGCCGCGGTGGCCGTCGAACTCGATCACGTGGCCGTCGGACTCCGGCGCGGCCATGGCGGGCTGGGCGAAGGGGCTGGCGGGCGGGGCGCCGGGGGCGGGTTGCGCCGCGGTCTGGGCCTGGCGGAACTGCTGGCAGCGGCCCTGGAAATAGGCGCCCACGTCGATGGACAGCTGGCCGTGGGTGATGTCGCCCTCGACAAAGGCCGTCTCGTGCAGCTTCACGGTCTGGGCCTCGATATTGCCGATCACCCGACCCCGGACCTCCACCGCGCCGCAGCGGATGGTGCCCTCCACATGGGCCTGCTCGCCGACGACCAGCTGGGCCACGTGGATGTCGCCCTTGAGGGCTCCGTCGATCTGCAGCGATCCGTCCCCGTGCACCGAGCCCTCGAAGACGAGGTCCGCGCCGAGCAGCGAAGCCGCCCGGATCACGGGCGCCGCCGGCTTGGCCGGCGCCGGCGCGCTGTTCAGGGTGACGCCGGTGTCCGTGCGACGACCGGCCTGTTGTGCGGGCTGAGCCGCGCGATTGTTGTTAGTCGGCTTGCTGAACATGATCACCAGCTTTCAAGAAGCGCGTCGGGTCTCGAACGCGACCGTTTTCCCAGACTTCGTAGTGCAGGTGGGGCCCCGTGGAACGTCCCGTCGAACCCATGGCCCCCACCCTGAATCCGACCCCGATGCGCTGACCCGGACGGACCGAGATCGACGCGAGGTGCGCATAGCGTGTCTTGAAACCCGATCCATGATCGATTTCCACGACATTTCCATAACCGGTGCGGACACCGGTGAAGGCCACCACCCCAGGGGCGGTGGAATAGACAGCGGAGCCGTAACCCCCCGCGAAATCCTGTCCCGCATGAAAGGCGGGGCGTCCGGTGAACGGGTCCTTGCGGACGCCGTAGGTCGAGCTGCGATAGGCCTCGGACACCGGTCGGGCCATGGGCACATGCTCGGCCTCCGCGCTCAGGGCGCGAAAGTCCAGGACGTCGCGGGCGGCGTGCTGGACGCGCACCGCATAGTCCTCGTCCACATCCAGTTCCGCGGCGAGGGCGCGGGGATCGGTCTCGCTCACCAGCGGTCCGCCGGCGGCGGCGGTCTCGGCCGGACCCAGATGCGCCGGGTCAAGGCCCGTCATCCGGATGGCGAACCGGAGCCGCTCCGCCCGGCTGCGCGCCGCCGCCTCCGCCTGGGTCAGCAGACGGTCCTGGTCCTCGCGGACCGCGGCCATCTGCTCGGCGGGCGAGCGGTTGGACAGGCTGGCTGGATCGACCGGTTTCAAATTGGCTCCACTGGACTTGCCGCCCTTGAAGTCCTGCAACAGCCATGCCAGCGCCTCGTGACGCTTCTCGATGTCCTTGGCCATGCCCTCGATGGAGCCGCTGGCGCGGTTCAGGGCGGTCACGGCGGCGGTCAGGCGGGCCTGCCGGTCGGCGTTCATCCGCTCGTAATAGGCGGTCATCTTGGCGACGGTGGTGTCCTGGCTGGACTGGGCCATGGACATCCAGGCGAAGGACCCGGTGGCGAACAGGCACCACCCGCCCAGCAGGGCCGCCAGCAGGGCCAGAAGGATCTGGCTGCGGCTGGTGAGCACGAATTCCCGCGCGTCGTCCCCCGACCGGAGATGGATATGACGCTCCGGAAACCAGCGCGACGCCCGCGGGCGCGCATCCTCCAAGCGACTGTAATCCATAAGCCCCACCAGCACTGAATTTTATGCTCAATATGCAGCAAAAATCTGACACTCATGCAAGGGGAATCGGAGGCGAGGCCCCGTCTGGCGGGCTTGATGACAGTCTTGTATCGCCCTGAAATGTCACAATTGCCGAAATATAAAGTGATAAAGCACAAGATATATTTGAATTTAATCCTTAATCATTTAGATTAACGTTTCATTAATCCAAATGTTCTCGGTAATAACTCGCAAAAATTTCATCAAAGGTGATGGAATTCGTCATTTTAGCTATGCTGACGATGGCGCCCCAAGGGCCGCCTTAACCATGACGCGGCGCCTATGCTTGCCCTTGAGGGGCGCCGCCTGTGGATAAGTCTGCGGAAGTCTCGTCAAGGGTGCGCCGTCGGGGAGATGCGGCATAAGGAGGCGCCCAACCCGGCGCCTGCAGCGGCGGCGCCGGCGCAGGCCGGCGCCTCCGGATCAGGCCTTGGCCAGGGCCTGGGCGGCCTTCAGCACCTCGGCCACGTGGCCCGGCACCTTCACCTTGCGCCAGGCCTGGGCCAGCTTGCCGGACGGATCGATCAGGAAGGTGGAGCGGTCGATGCCCATATAGGTCTTGCCGTACATGCTCTTTTCCACCCAGGCGCCGTAGGCGGCGATCACCGCCCCCTCCGGGTCGGAGCCGAGCTCCAGGGCCAGGCCGTACTTGGCCTTGAACTTGTCGTGGCTGGCCAGGCTGTCCTTGGACACGCCCACCACCACCGCGCCGGCGGCGGCGAAGTCGGCGGCGGCTTCGGAAAAGCCCTGGGACTCCTTGGTGCAGCCCGGCGTGTCGTCCTTGGGATAGAAGTACAGCACCACCGCCTTGCCGCGGAGATCCGCCAGCCGGATGCGTCCGCCGCCCGCCGCGGGCAGGTCGAAGTCAGGGGCCGTGTCGCCCGGGCCGATCGCGGTCATGGTCTTGTGTCTCCATTTGAAACGTCGCCGACCGGATTTAGGCGCTCCGGCGCGGCTGGCAATGGTCGCGCGCTCACACCGGGCGGACGAGAACGATCTTCTTCTTGCCCGCCGCCAGCTTCACCAGGCCGTCCGCGGACGGCGCGAAGCCGGCCAGGGGCTGGTCCACGTCGTCGGTGACCGTGTCGTTCACCCGCACGCCGCCGCCCTTGGCCAGGCGCCGGGCCTCGCCCTTGGAGGCGACGAAGCCCGCCCGGATCAGGGCGTCATGCAGGCCCTCGGCGGCCGGGACCTCGATGGTGGGCATGTCCTGGGAGGCGCGGCCCTCCTCGAAGGCCGCCCGGGCCGCCGCCGCGGCCTGGTCGGCGGCGTCGCGGCCGTGCAGCAGGGCGGTGGCCTCGGTGGCCAGGACCTTCTTGGCCTCGTTGATCTCGGCGCCGGCCAGGGCGTCGAGGCGGGCGATCTCGTCCAGGGGCAGCTCGGTGAACAGGCGCAGGAAGCGGCCCACGTCCCCGTCCTCGGTGTTGCGCCAGAACTGCCAGTAGT
>CAINOV010000414.1 GCA_903851655.1 uncultured Caulobacterales bacterium | reverse complement strand
TGGCCAGGGCCGAGACTTCCGGCTGCAGGCTCGCCAGCGGAAAGTCCATATGCGCCATCAGGGCCCGGGCCTGGGCCGCCGTGTAGTTGGACACCCCCGCCGCCCGGATCTTTCCCGCGTCCCGCAGGCGGGAGAAGGCCTCCGCGACCTCCGCCGGATGGGTCAGAGGATCGGGGCGGTGGACCTGGTACAGGTCGATCTGCTCCACGCCCAGGCGCTTCAGCGACGCCTCGCAGGCGGCGATCAGATAATCCCTGGACGAACAGTAGGGCATGCCGGGGACGATGCCGCCCTTGCTGGCCAGGACCATCCGACCGCGCAGGTCCGGCGCCTCGGCCAGGACGCGGCCGAGGATGCGCTCCGCCTCGCCGAAGGGCGTCCCATAGATATCGGCGGTGTCGAGGAGGGTGATCCCCGCGTCCAGCGCCGTCTCCACGAGCGTCCGGGCCGGTCCGGTCTCCCCTTCCAGCCGCCACATGCCCCAGGCGAGGGCGGGAATTTTCAGCCCGCTCTTGCCGAGGGGCCGCAACCTGTGCTCGCTAGCCGCTTCGCCGGTCAGCTTGGCGCCGGCGGCGAGAAATGGATCAAGGGTCATTGCGGATGGTACCTCTTCGGATCGGACTCATCGGGGTTGGCATGATGGGTCGCGAGCACATTCGCAACATCAAACTGTTCCCCGACGCCCGCATCGCCGCCATCTGCGATCCGGTGGCGGAGCAGCGCGCCCTGACCCGCGAGACCCTGGGCCCCGCCGCCGACGGCGTGGCGGACTTCGAGACGGTGGAGGCCCTGGTCGCCGACGCCAAGCTGGACGCCGTGCTGATCGTGTCGCCGAACCACACCCACCGTCGGGTGCTGGAATCCCTGTTCGACACCCAGTGGGCGATCCTGTGCGAAAAGCCGCTCTGCACCACCGTCGACGACGCCCGCTGGGCGGCGGAAAAGGCGGCGCGGCGGCGGGCGGTGTTCTGGACCGGCATGGAATACCGGTTCATGCCGCCGGTCGCCCGCTTCATCGACGACATCCACAAGGGCGATGTCGGCCGGCTGCAGATGCTGACCATCCGGGAGCATCGCTTTCCCTTCCTGACCAAGGTCGGCGACTGGAACCGCTTCAGCCGCAACACCGGCGGGACCCTGGTGGAGAAGTGCTGCCACTTCTTCGACCTGATGCGGCTGATCGTGAAGTCGCATCCCACCAAGATCTACTGCTCCGGCGCCATGGACGTGAACCACAAGACCGAGCGCTACAACGGCGAGACGCCGGACATCATCGACAACGCCTTCTGCATCGTTGATTTCGAGAACGGCGCCCGGGCGATGCTGGACCTGTGCATGTTCGCCGAAGGCGCGGAGGAGCAGGAGGCCATCACCGCCGTGGGCGACAAGGCCCGCCTGGACGTGTTCATTCCGTCGGGCAACCTCGTCCGCTCCCCGCGCGTGCCCCTGGGCCAGCCGAAGACGCCGGTGACCACCCATGTGGACGTGGACCCCGCAGCGCTGGCGGCCGGCACGCATCACGGCTCCACCTATTACCAGATGCAGGCCTTCCTCGAGGCGGTGCGCGGTCGCGGCCCGGTGATCGTCACCGCCGAGGACGGACTGCGGGCGGTGGCCATGGGCGCCGCCGCCGAGAAGAGCGCCCGGGAGGGCCGGGTGGTGTCCCTGTCCGAGTTCGGCCTCTAGGGCATGGCGACGGCGCGGCCGACCTTGCGGGATCGCCGCTGGATCATCCTCGGCTTCCTGGTCGCCGCGGCGGTGATCAACTATGCCGACCGGCAGGTGATCGCCGTGCTCAAGCCCGACATCCAGCGGGAGATGGGCTGGACCGACCAGGACTACGGGACGCTCGCCTCGATCTTCCAGTTCGCGGCGGCCAGCGGCCTCGTCTTCGCCGGATGGCTGGTGGACCGGGTGGGCCTGCGCCTCGCCAATCCCCTGGGCGTCGCGGCCTGGAGCCTGGCGGCCATGGGGCACGCCCTCGCCCGGACCCTGCTGCAGTTCTCCCTGGTCCGCGCGGCCTTGGGGGCGACGGAGGCCATCGGCACCCCCATGGCCATGAAGACCGTCTCGGCCCTGTTCGCCGCGGACGAGCGCTCCAACGCCATCGGCCTGTCCAACGCCGCCACCAATATCGGCGCCATCGTCACGCCGCTGCTGCTGGCGCCGCTGGCGGGGGTCACCGGCTGGCGCGGAGCCTTCCTGCTGGTCGGGGGCGCAGGCCTCGTCTGGGCGGCGGCGTGGATCGCGGCGGTCGGCCGCTGGGCCGAGCCCGCTCCCCCCCCGGCTTTGGCGTCGGCCGCCGCGGCTGCGCCCACGCCGCAGACCCCCTTTCGCCGGGTGATCGCGTCGCGCGCCACCTGGGCGATCATCGGGGCCAAGGCCCTGTCGGATCAGGTCTGGTGGCTGTTGCTGTTCTGGGCGCCGGACCTGTTTCACCGGGTATTCCACCTGCAGACGGCGCAACTGGGTCCGCCGCTGGCCGTGGTCTACGCCTTCGCCGCCACGGGGTCCGTCTTCGGCGGCGCCGCGTCGGCGCGGCTGGTGGCCCGCGGCGTCGCCCCGGTCCGCGCCCGGCTCTACCTGATCAGCGGCGCGTCGGTCGCGGCGCTTGCAATCCTGGGGTCCCTGGGCGCCGCCGGTCCGATGGCCGCGGCCGTGCTGATCGGCGTCACCCTGGCGGCGCACCAGACCTTTTCGGTAAACCTGTTCTCCCTCATCGGCGACGTCACGCCGCAGGACCGGGTCGGCGCCGTGACCAGCCTGGGCGCCCTGTTCGGCAATCTGGCGGGCATGGGGATCGTGGCCCTCGCGGGGGCCATCCTGCAGGCGAAACTGGGCTACGGCCCGCTGGTGACCATTGCCGGCCTGTCCTATCTGGCCGGCGCCGGGTGGCTATGGCTGATGCTGCCGGCGGGGGTGAAGGGGCGCGCCGCGGCCTGAACAAGGTTCCCGGCTCAAGGCCGGGAATGAACCTGATGTATGGATATATTTTCGCCTGTCATTCCCGGGCGAAGACCCGGGAACCTCCCGTGGGACAGCTCAGTTCCGGCCCGTCTCGAACCACGCACCCCCCGCCACGCCCTCGCGCAGGAAGAACGGCGGCTGGTCCAGGGGCGCAGGAACCGTGACCGTCCGGCCGCCCGCCAGCGTCTCCCCGGTCCAGCCGTTGCGCCAGTCGGCCCCGGCGGGCAGCCGCACCTCGCGCTCGATCAGGCCGGGCTCGACCACCGGCGCCACCAGCACGGCGTCGCCCAGCATCCAGTCCGTCTGTTCCGCCCAGCACCAGGCCTCGTCCGGAAAATCATAGAACAGGGGGCGGACAACCGGCTCGCAGGTCTTGCGATAACGGGCGAGCAGATGGGACAGATACGGAATGATCCGTGTCCGGAAGCGCATCAGGCTCGCCACCGCGTCCAGCACCTCGGGATGCATCCAGGGCTCGTTCACCGTCCCGTCGTCGTTCCAGGAATGGATCGAGAACCGCGGCATGAACACGCCGAAGCCCACCCAGCGGGCGAACAGCTCCGGGTCCGGACGGGGGCCGGCGAACCCGCCCACGTCATGGCCGATGTTGGACACCCCGGACAGGGCCAGCCCCAGGCCCATGGGGATGTTCCAGCGCAGGGATTTCCAGGAGGTGAAGTTGTCCCCTGACCAGGTCTGGGCGTAGCGCTGCATCCCCGCCGCGCCGGAGCGGGAGACGAGGAACGGCGGCTGGTCCGGGGCATGGGCCAGCTGCGCCGCCCGGGAGGCCCGCAGCATCAGCATTGTCTGCAGCGGCTTCATCTCGATGGCGGCGAACGGCCTGCCGAAACCGTGGGCGACGGCCCGGGGGTTGGTGACCTCGTACTCGTTGTTGTCGTTCCAGGTGGCGGCCATGCCCAGCTGCAGCAGCTGGGTCGTCACCTGGTCCCGCCACCACGCCTCCGTCGCCGGGTTGGTGAAGTCCAGATAGGCTCCGGCTGCGTCCCAGAACTGCTCCTCCACCGGCGCCCCGTCCCCATCGGAGAGCAACAGCCCGGCCGCGGCCGCCGCCGCGAACTGGGGATGGTCCAGCAGCAGGGCCGGCTTGATGTTCGGGATCAGCCGGACGCCGGCGGCCGCATAGCTGGCGACAAACTGCTCCGGGTCCGGAAACTTTTTCCGGTTCCAGTGGAACACATAGCGCTTGTCCCCGATGGACGTATAGCCGGACGACAGGTGAAAAGACGTACACGGAATATTATGGCGGGCGAGATTATCCAGGAAGCCGGACATCTGCGCCTGGGCGTCGGGGGCGTCGGTATAGCTCATGGTCGAGCCGGAATAGCCCAGCGCCCAGTCCGGCGTCGCCGCTGGACGGCCGGTGAGCCAGGTGAAGCGGCGCACCACCTCCGGAACCGTGGGGCCGGCGATGACGTAGAGGTCCAGATCCCCGTGGTCCGCGGCAAAGCTGCGATAGGGGCCGTGATAGTTGGAATGCTCGCAGCCGAAGTCGAAGGCGCAATCCGACAGGGTGTCGTAGAACAGGCCGAAGCACAGGCCCGAGTCCGGCTTGCGGGTGATGTAGTAGGGGATGTGCTTGTACAGGGGGTCCGAGGTCTCGGCGTCGTACCCCATGGCGTCGAGATTGCTGAGGCGAAGGCGCCGCCCCGCCCGATCCATCCCGCCGGACCGTTCGCCCAGGCCGAAATACTGCTCCCCCGGGGTCCGCGCCAGATAGTGCCGGACGGTCCCGTCCCACCAGCCGAAATCATAGGCCTGGGTCGGCCGGTCGCGGACCGCGCTGACCCACTCCGCCCCCATCCGCACCCGCCAGCTGCAGCGCAGGCCCGTCCGGCCGAGGGAGAGCCGCAGGCGGTCCGTGGCGATGACATATCGGTCCGGATCGCTGTCGTCGAAGGTGAAGTCCGGACAGGAAAAGCCGGTCAGGTCGAAGCGGTCGCGGCCCTCCGCGGGGCCGTCGTCGGCGCCCGGCGCCACGGTCCAGCTGCGCGGATGCCGCAGCGCGCCGTCCGGCAGGACCAGCAGCCGGATCAGGTCGTCCTCGAGCACGAACACATGGGCCGCGGCGCCGGTGTCGGAAGCGAAGCTCAGGCGGGCGCCGACCCGCTCCGCCAGGCGGAACACCGGCGGATGCGACAGGGTGGCCCGGCGGGTCGCGGGGGTATCGATCATCCGGCCTCCTCGATTGATCTCAGTCCACGGAGCATGACCGCCAGCGCCGCGAAACCCAGCAGGTCGAACACGCCCAGGCAGGCGAACAGGGGGCCGTAGCCGGTGACATGGACCAGTTGTCCGATCAGCAGCGAGAACAACAGCCCCCCCGTCCAGCCCGCCGCGCCCACCCAGCCATTGGCGGTTCCCAGGGTCCGGCTGGGGAACAGGTCGGCGCTGAGGGTGTTGATGGTGACGCTGATCATCTGGTGGGCGAAGCCGCCGACGCAGAACAGGGCCATGGCCAGATAGGCGTCACCGGCGAGCGCGATCAGACCCGGCGCGATCATCAGCACCGACCCGATCCCCGCCACGGCGGCCCGGGCGGTGACCAGCGGAAGCTTCAGCCGACGGATCAGAAAGGGCGACAGATAGCCGCCGAACACGCCCCCCAGGTCCGCGGCCAGGAAGGGCGTCCAGGCGAACAGGGCGATCTGCTTCAGGTCCCAGTGCCGCTCCGTCGCCAGATAGAGGGGGATCCAGAAGTTGAAGGTCTGCCAGGCGGGCTCGGACAGGAAGCGGGGAATGGCCAGGGCCCAGTAGCGCCGGGAACGGACGATCTCCAGCACCCCCACCCGCGGCGGCGCGGCGGCCGTCCCCGTGTCCGGATCCGTGTCCGGATCCGTGTCCGCCGGCGAGCGATAGACGGCGTACCACAGCGCGGCCCAGACCAGCCCCAGCATGCCGGTGGCGACAAAGGCCGCCCGCCAGCCGAAGGCGAGGGTCAGCCCCACCACCAGGGGCGGGGCGAGCATCGCCCCGAAGGAGGTGCCGACATTGAACCAGCCGGTGGCGGCGGACCGTTCCGCCCCCCGGAACCACTCGCCGATGGCCTTCATGCCCGCGGGGATCGCCGTGGCCTCCGTGGCGCCCAGCCCCCCGCGTAGGACGGCCAGCCCGACCCAGCCGCCGGCGAACGCGTGCAGCATGCCGGCCACGGACCACAGGGCGGCGAACAGGGCGAAGCCGGCGCGCAGGCCGATCCGGTCCAGCACGAAGCCGCAGACCGGCTGCATCAGGGTGTAGGCCAGCTGGAAGGCGGCGACCACGTAGGAATATTCCGTCGCGCCGAACTTCAGCAGGTGCTCCAGCTGCGGCGCCAGGACCGCCAGGGTGTTGCGGGAGAGGTAGTTGACGATGGTCCCCAGGCACACCACCCCGACCACCGACCAGGCGTAGAGGCGGTTGGCGCGGGGCGCGGCGGCCGGGGTCATCTGCGGGCGTCTCACCAGTTGGTCATCGCGCCGTCCTCGAGACGGTTGATCGGCAGCTGAGCCGGGCGATACGGATACTTCGCCGCCAGGACCTCGTCGATCTCCACGCCGATGCCCGGCGCCTCCCCCGGATGCAGGTAACCGTCCGAGAAGCTGTAGGCGTGGGGGAAGACGGCGTCGGTTTCCTCCGTATGCCGCATATATTCCTGGATGCCGAAGTTGGGCACCCACAGGTCGAAGTGCAGGGCCGCCCCCATGCAGGCCGGCGACAGGTCCGTGGCCCCGTGGCAGCCGGTGCGGACATTGTTCAGCTCCGCCAGATGGGCGATGCGGCGCAGGTGGCTGATCCCGCCGGCATGCACCACGGTGGTGCGGATATAGTCGATCAGCTGTTCCTCGATCAGCTGCTTGGCGTCCCAGACCGACGAGAACACCTCCCCCACCGCCAGGGGGGTGGTGGTGTGCTGGCGGATCAGGCGGAAGCTGGCCTGGTTCTCCGCCGGGGTCACGTCCTCCAGCCAGAAGGGGCGGAACGGCTCCAGATCCCGGCCCAGGCGCCCGGCCTCGATGGGGGTCAGGCGATGGTGGCTGTCATGCAGCAGGTGCACGTCCCAGCCCAGGGCGTCCCGGGCGGCGGCGAACAGCCTGGGCACGGTGGGCAGGTACCTGGCCGTGGACCAGACATTCTCCGTGGGCAGGGCAGCGTCGGCGGGCTCGTAGAACAGCTTGTCCTTGGACACGCCGTAGGTGGAGGCCAGCCCCGGCACCCCGGTCTGCAGGCGGATCGCCTTGTAGCCCATCTCCTGATAGCGCAGGGCCTCCTGCACCGTCTCCTCCACCGTCGTTCCGTTGGCGTGGCCATAGACCATCACCCCCCTGCGGCTGGCGCCCCCCAGCAGCTGGTAGAGGGGCATGCCCGCGGCCTTGGCCTTGATGTCCCAGAGGGCTGTGTCCACCGCGGCGATGGCCGACATGGTCACCGGCCCCCGCCGCCAATAGGCCCCGCGGTAGAGGAACTGCCAGATGTCCTCGATCTGGTGGGCGTCCCGGCCGATCAGGTTGGGGATCACGTGGTCCGTCAGGTACGAGGCCACCGCCAGCTCCCGTCCGTTCAGGGTGGCGTCGCCAATGCCGGTCAGGCCCTGGTTCGTCTCGATCTTCAGGGTGACGAAGTTGCGGCCGGGACAGGTGACGATGACGCGGGCGCCGGTGATCTTGAGCATGGGACTAGTCCTGAAGCGAATCGGAGACGGGGGTCAGTTGGCGGCGAAGCTCCGGATCCGACCAGAGCTCCGCGGGAAACAGGCGTTCGAGGGCGGCGGCGTCCGCAGGCGGGTGGCGCCGGAGGAAGGCCTGCGCGACGGCCAGCATCCCCTCCGTCGGCCGTCCGGCCCGGGCGTTGGCGAGGATCAGCGGGTAGAGGCGCTGGGACAGCTTGAAGGCCCCGTCCTGGGCGATCTGGTCCAGCCGGTGGTCGATGGCGGGATTGGCGAACCGCGCCCGGGTGCGGCGCCAGTAGTCCGCCACCGGCAGCTGCGGCAGGGCGGGCGCGATCTCGTCGCGGATCATGGCGTCCAGCCGGGCGTCCAGCTGCGGATCGGCGACGGCCTCCCGCACCAGGGCGTGGCCCCGCTCCAGCCCCCAATAGGCCAGGGCCGAATGGGCGGCGTTCAGCACATGCAGCTTCAGCCGCCGGGCCGCGGCCACATCGGCGGTGAGCGTCACGCCCAGGGATCGCCAGTCCGGCGCCGGGCCGGCGAAGCGGTCCTCGATCACCCATTCGGCATAGGCTTCCCGCTGGACGGAGGCGGCGTCGACAAGGCCCAGCACGGCGTCGGTCCGCGCCCGGCTCTGCGCCGTCGCCGCCGGAACGATGCAGTCGACCATGGTCTGCGGAAAGGCGATCGCATCGCCGATCCACCGGGCGAGGCCGGCGTCCCGGCGCTCGGCCAGGGCCAGGACCGAGGCCCGCAGCCGCGCGCCGTTGTCGCCCAAGTTGTCGCAGCTGATCACGGTCAGCGGCGCGCCCCCCGCCGCGCGGCGCCGGGCGAGGCCCGCGCACAACACCCCCGCCGCCGAGCGAGGCCGGTCCGGCGACGCCAGGTCGTGGACAATGTCCGGATGGTCGAAGTCCAGCCCGTCGCTGGCGAGGCAATAGCCCTTTTCCGTCACGGTCAGGGTCACGAGGCCGGTGGTCGCCGCGGCCAGGTCGGCGAGCACGGCCTCGGGCGCGAGCGGCAGGGTCCGGGTCCGGCGCAGGGCGCCGATGATGCGCCAGGATGTCCGGAGATCGAGGGTCTCGACTGCATAGAGCCCGTCCTGCGCAGCCAGGGCCTCGGCCACGTCCGGCTTGCGCATGGAGACGCCAATGACGCCCCAGCGCCGGTCGCCGGCCGCGAGGGCGTCGTCCAGATAGACGGACTGGTGCGCCCGGTGAAAGGCGCCGACCCCCAGATGCACGACGCCGCAGGCCGCCTCCCGCGGGTCATAGGCCGGGCGGCGGACGGCGGCGGACGCCTGGTCCAGGGTGGCGAGGGACAGCCTCACAGACGGTACGCCGCCCGGGGCAGGTTGTAGGCCAGGTCCACGGCGATCTCCCGGGCCTGGTCCAGGTCCATCCGGTGGGTGGCGACCAGCTCCGCCAGATAGGCGCAGTCCATCCGGCGGGCCAGGTCGTGCCGCGCCGGGATCGACAGGAAGGCTCGGGTGTCGTCGTTGAAGCCCACCGTGTTGTAGAACCCTGCGGTCTCCGTCGTCTGGCGACGGAAGCGCATCATGCCCTCCGGACTGTCGTGGAACCACCAGGCGGGCCCCAGCTTCAGGCAGGGGTAGTGACCGGCGAGGGGCGCCAGCTCCCGGGCGTAGGCCGTCTCGTCCAGGGTGAACAGGATGAGGGTCAGGTCCGCGCGATTGCCGAACCGGTCCAGCAGGGGCTTGAGCTGTTCGACAAAGCCGGTCTGCGTGGGAATGTCCGCGCCCCTGTCCCGGCCATAGTGCTGGAACAGCCAGGGATTGTGGTTGCGCCAGGAGCCGGGATGGAGCTGCATGACCATGCCGTCCTCGACGGACATGGCCGCCATTTCGGTGAGCATCTGGGCGCGGAACAGTTCGGCGTCCGGGGCCGAGGCGCCGCCCCGGCGCACCCGGGCGAACAGGACCTCGCAGTCCGCCGGGCT
>CAINOV010000413.1 GCA_903851655.1 uncultured Caulobacterales bacterium | reverse complement strand
CGGGACGCCGCCGCCATCGCCAGCTGATCCGGTTCGGGGTCCATGTGAGTGTGGCCTGACAGAGGTTCCCGGGTCTTCGCCCGGGAATGACATCTGTTTAAATTTAAAGTCTGTCATTCCCGGCCTTGAGCCGGGAACCCCGGTCCCGCAAACCTCTTGAAACCCGAACAAAAGCGGAACACTCTGGGTCATGTCCGATGTGATCCTGACCGCCGCCCCCGCGCGACCCGAGGTGACCGGCGCCGTCACCCGGGGCGCGGCCCGGCTGCTGGTGGCCCTCGACTGGGCGCCCCTGTTCGAGGTGACCCTGCCCAATGGACGCCGCGCCGACCTTCTGGCCGTCTCCCGCCGGGGGGAGGTGATCATCGTCGAGGTCAAGTCCGGCCTCGAGGACTTCCGCACCGACGCCAAGTGGCCGGACTACGCCCCCTGGTGCGACCGCTTCTATTTCGCCGTGGCGCCGGAGTTTCCCCGCCATGTGCTGCCGCCGGAGCCGGGACTGATCGTCGCCGACGCCTTTGACGGCGCCGTGGTGCGGGAGCCGCCGGCTTCGCAACTGGCCCCCGCCCGGCGCCGGGCCCTGATCCTCAGCTTCGGCCGGCTGGCGGCCCTGCGGGCCCTCGCCCTCTAGCCCTGCGCCCTTAGCCTCTGGCCAGAAGCAGGACATAGCCGGCCACGGCCGGGGGCCAGAGGGCGGCGATGGCGGCGAGGCCGTCGAGGTCGCCGGCGAACAGACGTCGGCTGGCCTCCTCGAACCCCGGCCGGTCGCCGGCCAGGGTCGACATGGCCCGGTAGGCGGCGTCCCGGGCGGCCGCCCGGCGGTCCGCGTCCGAGGTCGCCCGGCGGGCCTCGTCGATCAGCCGGCGCAGGGTCGCCGACGCCCCGCCCCGCTGGGTCGCCAGCCAGTCCCAGTGGCGGGGCAACAGGGTCACCTCCCGCGCCGTCACCCCCAGCTTCGGCCGACCCGGTTTGGGCGGGCGCGGCCCCGTCCGGACAGGTTCGGCCTCCGGCGCGGCGGCGTAGCGGGCCAGCAAGGCCTCCGGTCCGCCGCGCAGGTCGAGGTCCACGGTGCGGCCCGTGGCGTCGTCCAGCACCACCACCCCGGGCGCGCCATGCTCCCACACGGCGGCCGCCACCCGGGCGAGGTCGCCGGCGGATAGCAACGCCCCGTCGAGAAAGGCGGTGGCGCGGTGGCAATCAGGATCTGCGGTCATGTCGGGGCTCCGGACGGAGGCGCTGACTAGCCTGTTCCTCCGGCCCTGACAATATTACCCGGATAAAATTGACGGACCTGCGCGGACCCGCTAAAGGGACCCCATGGACAGATCCGACAGAAAAGCGGCCGTGGCCGCCTACCGGGAACAGAAGACCTCGGCGGGGGTCTGCGCCGTTCGCTGCGCCGCCGACGGCCGGACGTGGCTGATGGACAGCCTGACGGTGGACGCCTGCCAGAACCGCCTGTGGTTCGAGCTGCGCCAGGGCGCGCACCGGGACCGGTCGCTGCAGGCGGCGTGGACGGCGCACGGGGAGGCGGCTTTCGCCTTCGAGATCGTCGCGCGGCTGCCGCCGGACACCTCGCCCCTCCTGTTGCGGGCGGAGCTGAAGGCGCTGCTGGCGGCCTGCCGGGCGCGGCAGGCCTGAAGCCTATTTCGGCGCGCGCTTGGCCAGGATCCGCTGCAGGGTCCGGCGGTGCATGTTCAGGCGCCGCGCGGTCTCGGAGATGTTGTGGCCGCAATGCTCATAGACCCGCTGGATATGCTCCCACCGAACCCGGTCGGCGGACATGGGATTCTCCGGCGGGGGCGGGGCGACCAGGTCCCGGGCCGACAGCAGGGCGCGGGCGACCTCGTCGGCGTCGGCGGGCTTGGGCAGATAGTCCAGCGCCCCGGCCTTCACGGCGGCCACGGCGGTGGCGATGTTGCCATAGCCGGTGAGCATCACGCAGCGGGCGTCAGGGCGGCGTTCATGGATGGCGCTGACCACGTCCAGACCGCTGCCGTCCTCCAGCCGCAGGTCGAGGACGGCGAAGGCCGGCGGGCGGATCCGCACCAGCTCCACCGCGTCGGCGACGCTGCCGGCCTGGCGGACGGCGAAGCCCCGCTGCTCCAGCGCCCGGCCGAGGCGCAGGCGCAGCGGCGCGTCGTCATCCAGCACCAGCAGTGAACGGTCGGCCAGGGCGGAAATGGCAAATTCAACGTCCTGCATACGCCCTGACATCCCTGCGTCGCGCCGGCCGCAGCCTCTGGCCTGACAACCGGCAACGGCAATATCGACCGGATCACTTAAGAACTCACAAAGACGCCTTTGTGGCATCTTCAGCCGATCCTGCCGACAGATGTCGCAGTTTCGCAATAAAAATGAGAGATTTCAGGGTCGGAATCGTCAGTATGTAATATTTAAATACACAAATTAGACAAGAATGTGGTTTAGGCGCCTTAAATCAAACTAAATGAAGCTATCGTCTTGCCCTTAACGCTTGGGCGATGGTGCCGTCGTCCAGCCAGTCCAGCTCTCCGCCTACGGGCACCCCTCGGGCGAGACTGGTCACGGGCCGGCCGCCGGCCGCCAGTCTTTCACTGACATAGTGGGCCGTGGTCAGGCCG
>CAINOV010000412.1 GCA_903851655.1 uncultured Caulobacterales bacterium | reverse complement strand
GACGCGTGGCGCCTGGTCCGCTTCGACCAGGAACTGGCCGAGGCCGTCTGACACAGTTTCGCCCCCTGGCGGTCGTTAATCTCTTTTCACCGTGACGCATCGGCGCGCCTGCAACGTCTGGCGCAACCGGCGCGGGCTGGTGTAGAGAAGGGTCGTTCCCGTGGTCCGGCGGAGCCGCTCCGCCGGTCGGCCACGGATCCCAACGAAGGAAGAGCGCAGTTGCTTCGTCTCAAGTCCGGCCACGCGCCGCTCGTCCTGGCTCTTGGCCTGATGACCCTGACCGCCGCCGGCTGCGCGGGAAAGAAGCCCGAGCCCCAGCTGGCCTATCAGGAGCGTCCGGTGGAGCTCTTGTACGCCACGGGCGGCAAGCGGCTGGACGCCGGCGCCTGGTCCGAGGCCGTGCAGTATTTCGACGAGGTGGAACGCCAGCATCCCTATTCCGAATGGTCCCGCCGCGCGATCCTGATGGAGGCCTACGCCTATTATCGGGGCAACCAGTACGAGGATGCGGTGTCCGCCGCGGACCGGTTCATCCAGCTCTATCCCGGCAATCCCTCCACCGGTTACGCGTATTATCTCAAGGCCCAGTGCCTGTTCGAGCAGATCGTCGACGTGGGCCGCGACCAGGGCACCACCGAGGCAGCCTTGGCGGCCCTCAAGGACGTGCTGCGCCGCTATCCGGACTCCGAGTTCGCCGTCGACGCCAAGCTGAAGGTGGAACTGGTCAACGACCAGCTGGCCGGCAAGGAGATGACCGTCGGCCGCTGGTACCTGCGCAATGGCCAGCCCCTGTCGGCCATCGGCCGGTTCAAGTCGGTGATCGACCGCTACCAGACCACCAGCCATACGCCCGAGGCCCTCTATCGCCTGACGGAGGCCTATCTGGCCATGGGCCTGCGGGACGAGGCGATGCGCGACGGCGCCGTGCTGGGCCACAACTTCCCCGGCGACCGCTGGTATGCGGCGGCCTATCGGCTGCTGACCTCCAAGGGCCTGAAGCCCGAGGCGGCGCCCCTGACCCGCCCGAAGAACGGCGTGGGTAGCGACTTCACGCGACTCGGACGAGGGTCGTAACCCAAGCCCCGCCCCCCGGACCAGGAACGACAGCGCCCGCGCCATGCTGGTAGGATTGAGCATCCGCGACGTGGTCCTGATCGAGTCCCTGGACCTGGCCATGGGCCCCGGGCTGACGGCCCTGACCGGAGAGACCGGGGCGGGCAAGTCCATCATCCTCGACGCCCTGGGCCTTGCGCTGGGGGCCAAGGCCGATGCGGGTCTGGTCCGCAGCGGCGCCTCCGTCGCCATCGCCACGGCGATCTTCAGCCTCCCGCCCTCGGACCCGCTGTTCGACCTGCTGGAGGACAAGGGTCTGTCGGCGGATCGGGGGGACGATCTCATCCTGCGTCGCCAGCTGTCGGCGGACGGCCGCTCGCGAGCCTTTGTCAACGACCAGGCCACCAGCATCGGCGTGCTGCGCGAGATCGGCGCCCGGCTCGTCGAGGTGCATGGC
Source organism: uncultured Caulobacterales bacterium (assembly GCA_903851655.1). Classification (GTDB taxonomy): domain Bacteria; phylum Pseudomonadota; class Alphaproteobacteria; order Caulobacterales; family Caulobacteraceae; genus CAIMFV01. The sequence goes on along the minus strand of CAINOV010000412.1, from coordinate 15,073 downwards.
CAGCACGAGACCATCGGCCTTTTGGATCCGCGCAGCCATCGGGCCCTGCTGGACGCCTTTGGCGACAGCCAGGCGGCGCTGGCGGCCACGGCGGAGGCCTGGTCAGGGCTTCGCGCCGCCCGCGAGACGCTGGAGACGCTGGAGACCCGCGTCGCCCGGGCCGCGGCGGAGACCGAACTCCTGACCACGCGGCTGGCGGAGCTCGACCGGCTGGGACCCCGTCCGGGGGAGGAGGCGGAGCTGGCGCAGCAGCGCGCCCTTCTCGGAGCCGCCGAAAAGGCCATGGCGGACCTGGCCCAGGCCCGGGACCAGCTGGGCGGCGACGACCTGACCCGCCGGCTGTCCGCCGCCTTCCGGGCCCTGGAGCGGGCGCGGGAGCGGGCGCAGCAGTCGGGGGTCGACGCCGAGAACGCGGTGCTTCGCCGTCTGTCCGCCGCCGCCGACGCGGTGGATCGGGCGCTGGTGGAGGCGACCGAGGCTGTCGCGGCGGTGGACGCCGCCGCCGACGCCTTCGAATTCGAGCCGACCCGGCTGGAGGAGACCGAAGAACGGCTGTTCGCCCTGCGCGGCGCCGCGCGCAAGCTGGGCGTCGCGGTGGACGATCTGGCGGCGGAACGGACCCGGATCGCCCGGGACCTGCGGTCGGTTGAGGATGCGGAGGCCGAACTGGCCGCCGCGCGCAAGGCCCTGACCGCAGCGGAACGGACCTATGCCGCCGCCGCGGGCGCGCTGAGCGAGATCCGCCGCCAGACGGCGGAGCGTCTCGCCGCCGCCGTGGAGGCGGAGCTGAAGTTCCTCAAGCTGGAACGGGCGCAGTTCCGCGCCGGGATCGAGCCCTTGCCCCCCGATCGGGCGGGCCCCGCCGGCGTCGATCGCGTGGAGTTCCAGGTGTCCACCAATCCCGGCGCGCCCTTCGGAGCCCTGGGGGCCATCGCTTCCGGCGGAGAGCTGGCGCGCTTCGCCCTGGCCATCAAGGCGTCCCTGGCCCAGCGGGGCGGGGCGGACGCGTCCGGACCCGCCATGATCTTCGACGAGGTGGACCAGGGCGTGGGCGGCGCGGTGGCCGATGCGGTGGGCGGGCGGCTCCGGCGGCTGGCGGCCCAGGGGCAGCAGGTGCTGGTGGTGACCCACAGTCCGCAGGTGGCGGCCCGGGCGGATCAGCACTGGCGGGTGTCGAAGTCCGGCGATGCGGCGCGGATCGCCACTACCGTCATCCCCCTGGACACCGCCGAGCGCGAGGAGGAGATCGCCCGCATGCTATCCGGGGCGGAGATCACCACAGAGGCCCGCGCCGCCGCGCGCGCGCTGATCGCAGGCTGAACCGGACCATGACCCAGACCCCTGTCGCCCAGCTGAGCCAAGCCGAAGCCGCCGAGGAGCTGGCCCGGCTGGCGGCGGAGCTGGCCGCCCATGACGAGCGCTATTACCGCCAGGACGCGCCGACCGTGTCGGACGCCGACTATGACGCCCTGAAGCGCCGCAACGCCGCCATCGAGGCGCGGTTTCCGGAGCTGGTCCGGGGGGATTCCCCGTCCCGCCGGGTGGGCGCCGCGCCGTCGGAGAGCTTTGCGCCGGTGGAGCATGGCGTTCCCATGCTCAGCCTCGACAACGCCTTCGACGCCGCGGACGTGGAGGACTTCGTCCGCCGCATCCGCCGGTTCCTGGGGCTGGACGAGACGCCCATCGCCTTCACCGCAGAGCCGAAGATCGACGGCCTGTCCGCCAGCCTGCTGTACGAGGACGGGCGCCTGGTCCGCGGCGCCACCCGGGGCGACGGGCGGGTGGGGGAGGACGTCACCGCCAACCTCCTGACCCTGTCCGACATTCCCCGGCGGCTCGCCGGAACCGGCTGGCCCGACCGGATCGAGGTGCGCGGCGAGGTCTACATCGCCCACGAGGCCTTCGCCGCCATGAATGCGGCGGCCGAGGCGGCGGGGGAGAAGACCTACGCCAATCCCCGCAACGCCGCCGCCGGATCCCTGCGGCAGATCGACGCGGCGGTGACGGCGAGGCGACCCCTGCGCTTCTTCGCCTATGCCTGGGGCGAGATCAGCGCGTCCTTCGCCGAGACCCAGGCGGAGGCCCTGGCCCGGCTGGCCGACTGGGGCTTTCCCGTCAATCCGCGCTCGCTGCGGGTGATCGACGTGCAGGGCCTGCTCGATGTCTATGCGGGGCTGGAGCGGGACCGTGCGGGCCTGGGCTATGACATCGACGGCGTGGTCTACAAGGTCGACCGGCTGGACTGGCAGGGCCGGCTGGGCGCCGTGGGCCGGGTCCCGCGCTGGGCCATCGCCCACAAGTTCCCGGCGGAGCAGGCCACCACGACCCTGCTGGAGATCGATATCCAGGTGGGGCGCACGGGCGCCCTGACCCCGGTGGCGAAGCTGGCGCCGGTCACGGTCGGCGGCGTGGTCGTGCGCAACGCCACCTTGCACAATGCCGACGAGATCGCCCGCAAGGACGTGCGGGTGGGGGACACGGTGATCGTCCAGCGCGCCGGCGACGTGATCCCGCAGATCGTCGGCGTGGTGGAGACCGACCGCCCGCCGGGCTCCGAACCCTTCGCCTTTCCCACGGTCTGCCCCTGCGCCCTGCGCACCGCCGTGACCCGGGAGACCACCACCGGCGGGGCGGAGACAGTGGTGCAGCGCTGCACCGGCGAGCTGGCCTGTCCGTTCCAGAAGATCGAGCACCTGAAGCACTTCGTCTCCCGCCGCGCCTTCGACATCGAGGGGCTGGGGGAGAAGCAGCTCGTGTCCCTGTTCGAGGACGGCCTGCTGCGGGAGCCGGCGGACATCTTCACCCTGGCCGCCCGGGACCGCCAGAACCTGAAGAAGCTCAAGGACCGGGAGGGGGCGGGGGAGACCAGCGTCGCCAACCTGTTCGCCGCCATCGAGGCGCGTCGCACCATCCCCCTGGCCCGGTTCATCTTCGGCCTGGGCGTGCGGCACATCGGGGAGACCACGGCCCAGACCTTGGCCCGGGGCTATGGCTCGGTCACGGCCTTCCTCGCCGCCATGGACGCCGTAGCCGCAGGCGACGAGGCGGCGGCGGTCGAGCTCGACGCCCTGGACCAGATCGGCGAGGCGGTGATCGTGGCGGTCCGCAGCTTCTTCGCCGAGAGCCACAACCGCGCCATGGTCCAGCGCCTGGTCGAACAGCTGACCGTCGTCGACGCCGAGGCGCCCAAGTCCGACACCGCCGTCGCCGGCAAGACCGTGGTGTTCACCGGCGCGCTGGAGCGCATGACCCGGGACGAGGCCAAGGCCCAGGCGGAGCGTCTGGGCGCCAAGGTCGCCGCCTCGGTCTCGAAGAAGACCGACATCGTCGTCGCCGGCCCCGGCGCCGGCTCGAAGCTGAAGACGGCTACGGAGCTCGGGATCCAGGTCCTGACCGAGGAGGAATGGCTGCAGCTGGTGGACGCCGGCTGAGCTTTGGTCGAAGGTGACGGAATCCGTCCGGGAGACGACCCATGCGCCTGTCCGCCCTCTTGCTGATCGCAGCCCTGACCGCCGCCGGACCCGCCCTGGCCCAGTCGTCCCCGCCGAGCCCGTCGCCGCTCGCCGCGATCGCGACCGATCCGGTTCCCGACCCGAAGAATCCCGCCCGGCTGGAGGTGGTTCACGTGCCCACCGCCGGCGGGCTGAAGGTCAATGGCGTGGTGTTCGTCCCCTCCGGCGCCGGGGCGCATCCGACGGTGGTGCTGTTCCACGGCCTGCCCGGCAATGAAAAGAACTACGACCTTGCCCAGACCCTGCGTCGGGCGGGCTGGGCGGTGCTGTCGATCAACTATCGCGGGTCGTGGGGCAGTCCCGGAGCCTACAGCTTCGCCGGCGATCTCGTCGACGCCAAGGCGGCGCTGGCCTTTGTCCGCGACCCCGCCAATGCGGCGCCCTATGGCTTCGACGCCAAGCGGATCGTGGTCATCGGCCACAGCCTGGGCGGCTGGGTGACGGCGCATACGGTGGCCGATGATCCCGGCGTGCTGGGGGGCGTGATGATCTCCGCCGGCGACATCGGCATGCTGGGCGTCCTGGCGAAGATCAACCGAAGCCAGGCCGTGGCCTCCCTCGCCGACATGCACGAGACCCTGACCACGTCGCCCGAGGACATGGCGGCGGAGGCGGCGGCCCATGCGTCTGAGTTCGGCTTCGCCTCGCTGGTTCCGGCCCTGGCCCACCGGCGCCTGCTGGTGCTCTACAGCAACGACTTCGTGAAGAGCCACTCGGAAGGCCTGATCCGCCAGCTGAGGGCGACTGGGGATGCGACCCTGGACACCGGCTACGCCGACACCGACCACAGCTGGGACGACCACCGGATCGCCCTGCAGACCCTGATCCTCGGCTGGTTGGCGAAGCTTCCCGGCGCGTCGCAGCCCTAAGGTCGGGTCCTTCCCGGGAAAGTTTGCTAAGGAGTGCGCCACACCCGATTCCGGAGCGTCCCCATGCAGCTTTTCCTCGACACCACCGACACGGCCGTTCTGGCGGAGCTGGCGGACACCGGCCTGGTGGACGGCGTCACCACGAACCCCACCCTGATCGCCAAGTCGGGTCGACCGATGCTGGAGGTGATCAAGGAGATCTGCGACCTGGTGGACGGACCGGTCAGCGCCGAGGTGGCCGCCACCGACACCGCGACCATCCTGAAGGAGGGGGAAAAGCTCGCCGCCATCGCCACCAATGTCGTGGTCAAGGTGCCCCTGACCTTCGAAGGGCTGAAGGCGGTCCAGACCTTCGCCGCCAACGGGATCATGACCAATGTGACCCTGTGCTTCTCGGCGACCCAGGCCATGCTGGCGGCCAAGGCCGGCGCGACCTTCATCTCCCCCTTCATCGGCCGCCTGGACGATCACGGCGCGGACGGCATGGACCTGATCCAGGAAATCCGCACCATCTATGACAATTACGAGTTCGACACCGAGATCCTGGCCGCGTCGATCCGCACGCCCGCCCATGTGAAGGAGGCGGCCCTGTTCGGCGCGGACTGCGCCACCCTGCCGCCGGCCGTGTTCCGGGAGCTGATCAAGCATCCCCTGACCGACCGCGGGCTCGAGGCTTTCCTTGCAGACTGGGCCAAGACCGGGCAATCGATTCTGTAGGGATCCGTGACTCACGCTGGCTGATTCGCTCGGCCGGGTTCGTGCGCGGGCCCGGTGGCAGCAGTCGGGGACAGGCGCGTGAGCAGCGGAGCAGGCAAGGTCGGCGCGGCAAGGGTGAGCGATGAGATCCTGGCCAAGGACTGGGTGAAGGTCCGCGCCTGGCTCATCGACCATCCCGATCGCCTGCGCGAGGACCAGGACCTGCTCGACCAGCTGGGGCTGAAGTACACCGCGCCGAACGTGGTGGAGTTCCTGCCCGCCGCCCTGGCCCGGCTGGAGGCCGCCCACGCCCGGGAACTGACCGCTCGGCAGGAGATCGAGGCCCTGGCCAAGGCCAATTTCGACGCCCAGGCCCAGACCCACGACCTGATCATCGACCTGCTGGAGGCCCGCTCGAATTCGGATCTGGCCCGGCGCGTCGATCAGGCGGCCCGGGAGCGGTTCGGCCTGGTCGGCGGCCTGATCGCCGTCGAGACGCCGGACAACCAGGGAACCGCGCCTGCCGGCTGGAAGCCGCTGCCCACGGGCGTTCTCGACCTGATGATGGGACCGGACCGGCAGACCCGCATGGGGCCGTGCCCGTCGGCCCGGGAGCTGTTCGATCCCGGTGATCCGGCGGTGCAGAGCTGCGCCCTGGTCCGGCTGACCCTTTGGAGCCCGGAGCGGCAGGGCGTGCTCGCCTTCGGGTCCGCCGATCCGGAGGGGTTCACCCCGGACATGGGGCCGGAGCTGGTCTCGTTCCTGGCCCGGGTGGTGGAGCGGACGGCCGCGAGATGGCCGAGCCTGTAGACCTCTCCGCCCGGCCCGCCACCGCCCGCGCCGCCCAGATCGACTGGCTGGCCTATCTGGCGCATGAGCGTCGGGCCTCGCCCCGGACCCTGGAAAGCTACGGCGCCGTGGTCGCCAACCTGATCGCCTTCCTCGAGCAGCACCGGGGCGAGCCCCTGACCCTGGCGGGCTGCGCAGAGCTTCGGGCGGCGGATTTCCGCGCGTGGCTCGCCTTTCGCCGGACCGGCGACCATCCCCTGTCGGCGCGGTCCCTCAGCCACGCCCTGTCGGCGGCGCGGGCCTTCTTCCGCTATCTGGACCGGCGCCTGGGGGTGGAGAACGCCGAGCTGGCCCTGGTGCGCGGGCCCAAGGTGCGTCCGACCCTGCCGCGCCCGGTCAGCGAAGCCAGCGCCCGGGACCTGCTGGACGAGGCCGCGACGGACGAGGATGTTCCCGCCTGGGCCCGGGCCCGGGACGCCGCCGTGCTGACCCTGCTGTACGGCTGCGGCCTGCGGATCTCCGAGGCCCTGTCGCTGAAGCGCCGCGACGCGCCCCTGGGCGAGGGGCTGCGGATCACGGGCAAGGGCGGCAAGACCCGCATCGCTCCGGTGTTGCCGGCGGTGCGCGAGGCGGTGGACGCCTATCTGGCCCAGTGCCCATATCCCTTGCCGCCGGACGAGCCCCTGTTCCGCGCCGCCCGGGGCGGACCGCTGGGGCCCCGGCCGGTGCAGGCCCAGATGGCGCGGTTGCGGGGGCGGCTGGGCCTGCCGTCCAGCGCCACGCCGCATGCCCTGCGCCACGCCTTCGCCACTCACCTGCTGGGCGCTGGCGCGGACCTGCGGGCGATCCAGGAGCTGCTGGGCCACGCCAGTCTGTCCACCACGCAGAAGTACACCGCCGTGGACGCCGAGGGCCTGCTGGCCGCCTATCGCCGCGCCCATCCTCAGACCTGAGGCCGCGCGATCCGGACAGCAGAAGGGCCGCGGCCAGTGTCCCGACCGCGGCCCCTGATTGTTTGAGCAGTCGTCCCGCGCCTAGAGGCGGCTGGGGATGATCACCTGCATGGACTCATAGCCCTTCACGAAGAAGGAGCGGACCCGGTGCGGCTCCTCCACCACGCGGATCTCGGGGAACCGGACCAGGATCTCCTCCCACAGGATCCGCAGCTGCAGCTCCGCAAGGCGGTTGCCGACGCAGCGGTGGATGCCGAAGCCGAAGGACAGGTGGTTCCGCGGCCGGGGCCGGTCGATGATGTACGCGTTGGGGTTGTCGATGATCTCTTCGTCCCGGTTGCCGGAGACGTACCACATCAGGACCTTGTCGCCCTTCTTGATGGTCTTGCCGCCCAGCTCCACGTCCTTGGTGGCGGTGCGGCGCATATAGGCCAGCGGGGTCTGCCAGCGGATGGTCTCCGACACCATGGACGGGATCAGCGACGGGTCCGCCTTCAGCTTGGCCAGCTGGTCGGGGTTCTTGAACATGGCCAGCACCGAGCCGGTCATGGTGTTGCGGGTGGTGTCGTTGCCGCCCACGATCAGCAGGATCAGGTTCCCGAGATACTCCATCCGGTCCATGTTCCGGGTGGCTTCCCCGTGGGCCAGCATGGAGATCAGGTCGCCCTTGGGCTCGGAATTGACCCGCTCGTTCCACAGGCGCGTGAAATAGTCCACGCACTGGAACAGAACCATCTTGCGTTCCGTGTCCGGGTCGTCGGTCTTGAACAGCTTGGATTCCGGGGCCGCCGTGGCGATGTCGGACCAGTAGGTCAGCAGGCGGCGCTCTTCCCAGGGGAAGTCGAACAGGGTGGCCAGCATCTGGGTGGTCAGCTCGATGGACACCCGGTCCACCCAGTCGAAGGGCTCGCCGATGGGCAACTCGTCCAGGGTCTTCTGGATGCGGCCGCGGATCACCGGCTCCAGCAGGTGAAGGTTCTGCGGCGAGACGATCGGGCTGACCGTCTTGCGCTGGATGTCATGCTTGGGCGGGTCCATGGCGATGAACATCTGGAGGGTGAAGTCTTCCTCCGGATTGAAGATCGTGATCGCCGGCTCCGACGAGAAGGCCTCGTGGTTGGTGTCCACGGCCATGATGTCGTTGTACTTGGTGACCGACCAGAAGGCGCCTTCCTCGTGGTGGTGCTCCGGATGGTAGTGGACCGGGTCTTCCTTGCGCAGCCGCTCGAAGTACGGCCAGTGCGTATCGGTCAGCCACAGTTCGATCTCGGTGGGGTTCACCTCCTCCAGCGGGAGGGAATAGGCCCGGGCCCGCGCGTCCGCAGACAGATCAATCGCACCGTCACTCATGTCGCTTCCTCCAGTCCATTTTTCCGACGTTCCCTCAAAGTGACGGCAGAGTCAACTTTGAGGCGGCCGCTGGGGTCGTCGCGGACCCCGGAGACGCAGAGTAGGGACGTTTTCGTTAAAATCACCCGTCAAGTGACATCCGTCGCCCCGCAGGCGATTATTCCACTGCCAGTCGCGGCGCGGGACGGGGATCGCCACCTTCGAGGGCGTCGGCGATCCGGGCCGCCATGGCGATGAACCGTTGTGAGGTGGGGTGAGCGGGATCGACCGCCACCAGCGGGGCGCCGTCGTCGCAGGACTGCCGCAGCGCGATGTCGATGGGCGCCTCGCCCAGGAACGGCGCGCCGATGGCCTCCGCCGTGGCCCGGGCGCCGCCCCGGCCGAAGATCTCGATGGCCTCGCCCGTCACCGGATGCGGGAAATAGGCCATGTTCTCGATCACGCCGAGGATGGGCGTGGCGGTCTTCTCGAACATGGCCGCGCCCCGGCGCACGTCGATGAGGGCGATCTCCTGCGGGGTCGAGACGATCACCGCTCCGGCCAGGGCCAGCCGCTGGGCCAGGGTCAGCTGGATGTCCCCGGTGCCCGGCGGCATGTCGATGATCAGCAGGTCCAGGGGCTGCTCGGCCGACCCCCAGGCCACGTCGTTGATCAGCTGGTTGACGGCGGAGCTGGCCATGGGACCGCGCCAGATCATCGGCGCGCCCTCGTCGACGATGAAGCCGATGGACATGGCCTTGAGGCCGAACGCCTCGATGGGGACCAGCTTGCGGTCCGAATTGGTGGTCGGCTCGGCGTCGGAGCCCAGCATCCGCGGGATCGAGGGGCCATAGATGTCAGCGTCGAGAAGGCCGGTCGCATAGCCCAGATGGGCGAAGGCGCAGGCCAGGCTGACGGCCACGGTGGACTTGCCCACCCCGCCCTTGGCCGAGGAGACGGCGATCACCTTGCGGACATGGGCCGGGTTCTGGCTGCCGTCGGCGATGGGACGGGCCGGCGGCGGGGCCGTCTGGGCCTGAGCTTCCGGCGACAGCCGCGCGCCGCGGCGCACCCGGACCGTGTGCGGCCCCGGCGGCGGTCCGGCGGCCGGGGCGGACCCGGGCTTGCCGTCGGCGGTCAGCACCACCTGGGCGCGGAGGACGCCCGGCAGGCGGCGCAACGCCGCCTCCGCCGCGTCGCGCACCGGGGCGTAGAGGGCCACGTCGGCGGCTGCGACCTCGATCATGAAGCCGGCGCGGTCGGGACCGACCACCAGGCCCTGCACCAGGCCGGCGGCCGCCAGCCCCTTTCCGGTCTTGGGATCGGCGATGCGGTCGAGGGCCTGAAGCACGGCGGCGCGGTCGGGAATGTCGGTCATGATCGGCTATATGGCCGCGAACTGGTCATGGCGGTAGCCCTGGAAATAGAGCAGGGCGGTAAGGTCCGCATGGTCGATCCGCGCCGCCGCCTGCGCCGCCACCACCGGCTTGGCGCGATAGGCGACGCCCAGGCCCGACGCTGTGATCATGGCGAGGTCGTTGGCGCCGTCGCCGATGGCCAGGGTCTCGCTCAGCTCCGCGCCCAGCCGGGCCGCCTCTTCGGCCAGGGCGTCCAGCTTGGCCTGCCGGCCCAGGATCGGGTCGGCCACCTCTCCGGTCAGGCGCCCGTCGGCCTCGATCAGCCGGTTGCCGCGGTGGTCGGAAAAGCCGGCGGCGGCGGCCACCCGGCCGGTGAAGAACTCGAAGCCGCCCGACACCAGCACCGCCCGGGCGCCGTGGGCGACCATGGTCCGGACCATGACGGCGGCCCCGGGATTCAGGCGCACCCGCTCGTCATAGCAGCGCTGCAGGACCTCCGCGCCCAGTCCCCGGAGCCGGGCGACCCGTTCGCGCAGGGCCGGTTCGAAGTCCAGCTCGCCGCGCATGGCCCGCTCGGTGACGGCGGCGATCTCGGCCTTGACCCCGGCGTAGCCGGCCAGTTCGTCGAGGCACTCGCAGGAAATGATGGTGGAATCCATGTCGGCGACCAGAAGCCGCTTGCGTCGTCCCGCCGCCGGTTGCACGCAGGGATCGACGGGGCGTCCGGCCAGCACGTCGGCGACCAGGGCGCGGACCTGGTCCAGGTCGGCGGATTCCGTCACCAGGTCGGTCGCCTCGGGCCCCAGCGCCGCCACGGACACAACGTCCGGCAGGCGGGCGCGCAGGTCTGCGGCGGCTTCGCGCAGGGCGTCTGCAGAGGGGCTGACAAGGGTGACGATGACGGGCATGGCGTCCGCGGAGACTGTTTCGGCGCCTGCGGTCTGGCTGATCGCGGGCCCGACCGCAAGCGGCAAGTCGGCTCTGGCCCTGAAACTGGCGCAGCGCCTGGGCGCAGAGATTATCAACGCCGACGCCAGCCAGCTCTACGCCGACCTGTCCGTGCTCACCGCCCGTCCGACCCCGTCCGACCTGCAGCAGGCGCCGCACCGGCTGTACGGCGTGGCGGACGGGGCCGACGCCTGGTCTGTGGGCCGCTGGCTGCGGGCCGTCCTGCCGATCCTCGAGGAGCTGCGGCGCGCGGGGCGCTGCGCCATCGTCACTGGCGGGACCGGTCTTTACTTCAACGCCCTGACCCGCGGCCTGGCCGAGGCGCCGGACCTGTCCGCAGAGGCGCGCCTGGCGGTCCAGGCCCGTTATGAGCGGGACGGGGAGGCGGCGTTCCGGGCGGTATTGCGCGGCCTCGACCCCGTCGCCGAGGGGCGAATCGCGCCGCGGGACCGGCAGCGCCTGGTCCGGGCGCTGGCGGTGGCGGAGATGACCGGCCGGGCCCTGACGGACTGGCAGGCGGACACCCGTCCCGCCCTGGCGGCCGGTGAATGGCGCGGCGTTGTGCTCGATCCGCCGCGGCCCGCCCTCTACGCCCGCTGCGATGCGCGAGTGGAGCAGATGATCCGCGACGGCGCCCTGGACGAGGCGGCGCGGCTGGCGGCGCGGGGGCTGGACCCCGGCCTGCCGGTGATGAAGGCGGTGGGCTATCGCTGGCTCGCGGCCCACCTGGACGGTGAGCTGACGCTGGAGCAGGCTGTCGCCGCCACGGCCCAGGACACCCGTCGCTACGCCAAGCGCCAGATGACCTGGTTCCGCAATCAGGCGCCCGGCTGGGCGCGGATCGATGGGACGGACGCACGGGATCAGGCGGCGCAGCTGTTCGCCCTGGCCGGGCTGTGACGGGACGGATGGACGCCATGACGGACGATCGGAGACAGGGATGAAGCGGGTCGAAAGCGTCTTTCTGGCTGGGCCCGACCCCTGGTTTCCCGACGCGGCGGCCCATCTGGCGCGGCGCGCGGATCTGGTGCGCGCGGCCGGACTGGCCCCGATCACGCCCGAGGCCGGGGCCGGGCTGGACGAGGCGCAACGGACCGAGGTTGCCGCCCGGCTGCTGTACGCCGACACCCTGGCGCAGCTCCGCGCCGCCGATTCGGTGATCGCCAACCTCAGCCCCTGGCGGGGAATATCTTGCGATCCGTCGACGGCGTTCCAGGCCGGCTTCGCCGCAGCCCTCGGCAAGCCGGTGTTCGCCTACATGAACCTGGCGGACGAGGACGACGCCCACCTGCGCGGGCGGGTGGAGGCGATGATGGGCGCGGCGCCGGCCCCGGACGGGCGCTGGCGCGACGCGGAGGGCTGCGAGATCGAGGACTTCTATCTTCCGGAAAGCATCATGCTGTGGGGGGAGGCCCGGCGGCTGTTCCTCGTCGTCACGCCGGAGCCCTGGTCGGACCTGACGGGTCTGGAGATGTGTCTGGACAGCCTGCAGATCTACGCGGAATAGCGCGGCGCGCGGGCCCGCTCAGGTCCAGTCGAGGGCCTGCTCCCCCCGGAACAGGGCCTCGATCGCCGGACGATGGCCCTCCGCGCCCCGGTCCCGGAGCACCAGCGGCGGCAGCAGGGCCAGGGGCGCCTTGCCGGTCTTCACCGCCCGCACCAGCACCCGCTTGGCCGGCGCGTCCGCAAAGGGGTGGACGGGACGGATGCGAAACGACCCCGCCTTGGGGGCCAGCAGCGCCAGTAGGTCCGCCAGCCGGTCGGCCCGGTGAATCACGGTGATGCGCCCGCCCTCGCGGACCGCCTTCAGCAGGAAGGCGCACCAGGCGTCCAGGCCGTCATCGGCGATCCAGGCCCCTCGGCGGCTCGGGTCCGGCGCCCTGAGGCTGGCCGGGTCGTCGAAGAACGGCGGATTGGCGAAGGCGGCGTCGAAGGGCTTGAGATTCAGGGCGCTGAACGGCTGTCCCACATCTCCCGTGATCGCCGTCACCCGGGCGTCGAACTGGTTCCCGGTGATGTTGCCCAGGGCCAGGGCCAGCGCCTCCGGATCGCGCTCGACGCCCACCAGCCGCCCCTCTGGACAGCGGGCCGCCGCCTGCAACAGGGCTGCGCCGGCGCCGCAGCCGGCCTCCAGCGCGCGCTCTCCGGGCGTCAACTCGACCGCCGCGGCGAGGAGGGCGGCGTCCAGGCCGGCGCGATAGCCGCGCCGCGGCTGGCGCAGGCGCAGACGCCCTCCGAGCATGGCGTCGACGTCATCGCAGGGGAGATCTTGCTCGGAGCTTGCGGTCATGGACCGTCCTTTGCCTTGACCCACCGGGGTCGCATCACCATTGTGCCCTGCATCGGTCCGGTTGCGCCAGAGCCACGGTTTTGGGTTTGGAGTTCGCCGCGACCCACGTTAACGACGCTGCTGAGACGAGAGGGAGCGCCTTTGGACGCCATGCAAGCGCCCACCACCCGGAGAGCGGGTTCGGTCGATCGGCTGATCGCTCTGGCGACAGAGGACATGGCCGCCGTCGACGCCCTGGTGCTGGCGCGGATGGACAGCCCGGTCGCGCTGATTCCGGCGCTGGCCGAACACCTGATCTCCGCGGGGGGCAAGCGTCTGCGGCCGCTGCTGACCGTGGCGGCTGCGCGCCTGTGCGGCGACGGTCGGGACTCCGCCCTCAAGCTCGCCGCCGCCGTCGAGTTCATCCATACGGCCACGCTGCTGCATGACGACGTGGTGGACGCCTCGGCCTTGCGGCGGGGCAAGGTGGCCGCGCATCTGATCTGGGGCGGGGCCTCCAGCGTGCTGGTCGGCGACTTCCTGTTCGCCCGCGCCTTCGAGCTGATGGTCGAGACCGATTCGATGCGCGCCCTGAACATCCTGGCCACCGCCAGCCGCGTAATCGCGGAGGGCGAGGTGCTGCAGCTGACCCGGTCCCACGATCTGGCGCTGGACCAGGACACCTATCTGCAGATCATCTCCGCCAAGACCGCGGAGCTGTTCGCCGCGGCGGCGGAGGCGGGCGCTGTGGCGGCCAACGCCACGCCGGACCGCGTGGCGGGACTGCGCGCCTTCGGCCTCAACCTGGGTCTCGCCTTCCAGCTGGTGGACGACGCCCTCGACTACAGCGGGCAGGCCCACGCCCTGGGCAAGAACGCTGGCGACGACTTCCGCGAGGGCAAGGCCACCCTACCGCTGCTGCTGGCCGTCGCCCGCACCGGCGCCCGGGAGGCCGCCTTCTGGGAGCGGGTGATCGACCGACGGGACCAGCAGGAGGGCGACTTCCGCCGGGCGCGGGAGCTGATCGTCGGCGCCGGCGCGCTGGATGCGACCCTCGACCTGGCGCACGACTACGCCAGCCAGGCCAAGGCGGCGCTGGCGGTCTTCCCGTCGGACGCCTGGCGCTCCGCGCTCGAGGATCTGGCCGACTTCGCCGTCAGCCGTTCGGCCTGACCTCACGGCGCCGGGCGCGGGCGTCCAGTCTTCGCCAGGTCATCACCGCCGCCGCGAGGCAGAGCGCGAACACCGCGGATCGCAGTCCGACGGGAACCCGCATGAGGCTCGCCGCCGCCGTGGCGGCCAGCAGCGTCAGCCCCCAGATCCGCAGCGAAAGGGCCGCGTGCGTCGCCCCTTCGGCGACCAGCCACCGCTGGAACAGATGCTCCCGGTGGGCGCTGAGCAAGGGCGCCCGGCGCCGGGCGCGGGCCAGCAGGGTCATGAAAACGTCGGTCAGCAGGACCAGCAGGGCGAGGGGGCCGAACCACAGGCTGACCGCGCCCTCGCCGGACGGACCCGCCGCCAGCAGCAGCAGGGCGGCGAACAGGGTCGATGAGAACAATGCCCCCGCATCGCCCTGGAACACCCGCCCCAGGGGCAGGTTCCACGGCAGGAAGCCCAGCCCCGCCGCGGCCCCCACCAGGGCCAGCGCGCCCACGCCCGGCTGCCCTCCGGCCAGCGCGCTCAGCCCAAGGCCGGTCAGGGCCAGGATCATGGCGCCCGCAGACAGGCCATTGGCGCCGTCCATGAAGTTCACGGCGTTGGTCACCACCACGATCCACAGGGCCGAGCCGAGGACGCCGATCACCGGCCCCAGCGTCAGCGGCCCCAGGGGCGTGGATAGGGTCTCGACCCGGGCGAAGATCGCGGCGTAGGCGAGCGCCAGGCCCGCCTGGGCCAGCAGCTTGAACCGCGGACCCAGGTCGCGGATGTCGTCGGCGGCGCCCAGCAGCCCCATCAGCACCGCAAGGCCGAGGGCGGCGGCCAGCGGGGCGCCCCCGGGCAGCGGGTGATCCAGGGCCAGGGCCACGACGCCCAGGCAGGTTCCCAGCAGGATCGCCACGCCGCCGCCGGTGGGCGTGGGCCGCTGGTGCAGGCCCCGCGCCTTGGGGGCGTCCACCGGCCCGCAGGCCACGGCGACCGCCGTTCCGACAGCCGCCGCAAGGCCGGCGAGGGCCATGGCGCCGGCGATGGCCGCAAGGTCGGGCTCCGTCAGGGCGGACAAGGGCGGGCCCCCAGCGGGCGGCACGGGCCCGATCAGGTCAGGCTGGCGCAGAACCGCTGGATGCGGCCGCAGGCGTCTTCCAGCACCTCGGTCGCCGTGGCGTAGGAGATGCGGAAGAACGGCGACAGG
>CAINOV010000411.1 GCA_903851655.1 uncultured Caulobacterales bacterium | reverse complement strand
TGCCCGATACGCTGGTGGCGATGGACACGCTGGTGCCCGCATTCAGGGCCGTCTGGATGGTCGCCGCATTGATCGTGCCCGACGATCCGGTGGAGACCCAGGTCCCCCCCGCGGGTTCCGACACGCCTGTGTCCGCGCTCGCCGCAATGGTGATGTCCGCCGGGTCCAGCAGCCATTCCCCCGCCTTGCCGGACAGGCTGCGGGCATAGGCGCTGGCATGGCCCGTGACGGTCAGGTCGAGCTTGGACGAGGTCTCGATCAATCCGCCATTGCCGCCGCCCAGGCCGCCCAGCGCGCTGAAGCCGCCGCCGAAGGCCGTGGCCTTGTCCGACCACAGGACGATGTGCCCCCCGTCGCCGGCCTGCGTGGCGTCCGCCGTGATCGTGGTCGCCGCATCCGTGGACACGGTCCGGGCGTGGACCAGGGGCCCCTGCCCCCGCGCGCCGCCGCCGATCTGCACCACGCCGCCGCCCATCGCCCCGTTTGCGTCGACCCTGGCCCCGTTCAGGGCGATGTTCGCCCCGGTGATCGTCACCGATCCGCCCCGGGCGGCGGTGGAGGACACGTCGATCCGCGCGCCGGGGCCGAGGCTGACGTCGCCGGTCGCCTTCACCGTGACATTGCCCGCGGACAGGCGGGTGCGCCGCCCGCCCAGCCGCACGCTGCCGTCGGCCCCCACCACCGCCTCGGTGGCGGAGACGAGGCCGGTGACGGAAACGCTCTGGTTGATCACCTGCCGCGCCGCGGCCGCCGTCAGCAGGACGGAGCCGCTGTCGGCCAGGATCTCTCCCCCCGCCTGCACCAGGGCCCCGCCGCGGGACGGGCCGGTCTTCACCGTGTCGCCGGGCAGGAAGCTGATCAGCCCGTCCCCGGTCAGGTCCAGGGTGAAGGCCGTCCCCGCCCCCAGCGCCACCCGGCCATAGCGGGCGGTGATCACGCCGGTGTTGACCACCTGAGGCGCGACAAAGGCGGCGATGCCCGCATCCGCCACGGTGATGGTCCCGGAATTGACGATGGCGGCGTCGGCGGCGCCCGGCTGGTCGAAGCGGGTCGTTTGCGTCCCCGCCATGAAGCCCGCATTGCCGATCCCGGCTGTGGAGACCACGAGGCCGGCGGTGTTCACCGTCGATCCCTTGCCGAACAGCACGCCCCGGCTGTTG
Organism: uncultured Caulobacterales bacterium; assembly: GCA_903851655.1. Lineage (GTDB taxonomy): Bacteria > Pseudomonadota > Alphaproteobacteria > Caulobacterales > Caulobacteraceae > CAIMFV01. The sequence goes on along the minus strand of CAINOV010000411.1, from coordinate 2,411 downwards.
ATCAGATAGATCTGGCCGTTGGCCTGGACCTGGCCCAGCAGCACCGAGGCGTTGGGGCCGGTGACCCGGTTCAGGGTGGCGGAATTGGCGCTGGGCTGGTGGAACACCACCGCCTCCCCCGCCGCATTGCTGAAGTCGGTCCAGTTGATGATGGCCCGGTTCGAGGTCTGGTTGATGGTGGTGACCGGCTGGCCCTGGCCGGTGATGGTGGCCGCGCCCCCCACCACCTGTCCGCCGGTGGGATTGGCGCGCGCCTCTCCGGCGGCCAGCAGGACGAAGCCGGCGGTGGCCGCCAGCAGGTGCGAGCGAAGCGAGGCGCGGGGCGTCATGGGCGCACATCCAGGCTGAAGAACACCGACGGCGACCGGTCCTTCAGGGTCGGCGTGGTGGCGTCGGTGATCGGGAAGGCGACGACGGAGCTGAGCTGCACGCTCGAGGCGAGGCCGAGGTTCAGGCCGAAGCCCGCGGACTGGGCCCGCTCGAAATTGTGCTGGCCCACGGCGGTCTGGCCCAGATGCCAGATCCAGCCGGCGTCGCCGAACAGATAGGGGGTGGCCGTGACGCCGGACCGCAGGAGGAAGCTGCGGGACACCTGGCCGCTGGCGCGGACGCACTCGTCCCCGGCCAGGGCGGCGCTGTCAAAGGCCTGGCCGCCCCCGGCGCCGCCACAGGCGCAGTCCGCCGGCGACGGCAGGACGCCGTACATCACCGCCTGCCCGTCCAGGCTGACGGAGGTGTTGAAGCCGAACACCGCCGCGCTGCGCCCCAGCCGGGCCCGCACGCTCAGATACTGGGCGGTGGAGTCCCCCGGCGAGGTGACGGGCAGCTGGGCGCCCGGCCGGCGGCGGATCGCGCCCAGACCGTTGATCCCCTGCTCCAGCGACAGACCGGCCTGGGTCACGCCGCCGAACCGGTCGGCGGTGTCGAGGTCGGCGTCGAACTCGGCGTAGCGGGTCTTGTTGGAAACGATCTTGGCCCCGAACAGGTTGGTGGAGCTGTCGATGGCGCCCCCCTCCAGCCGCAGGGTCAGGCGGGTGGCGCGGGTGCGATAGACCGGCTGGAGGAGCCCCGCATGGTAGGTGGATTCCTCCCCCAGGAACCCTGTGGCGGCCAGGTTGCCGAGGGTGGCGCGGGACCGCGCCCGGGACGCGGAAAAATACGCCTTGAGGGAGGTGTCGAACACCGGCGCCTGATAGCGCGCGGAATAGAAGGCGAAGTCCCGGGCCCGGGCGGAATGGGACGCCGACAGGGCCAGCTCGTCCCCCACCAGGCCCAGGGAGCGGAACGCCGCCTGGACCGTCAGCTCCTCCCGCCCGAAGTCCGCGCGCAGGCGATTGTCGGCGCTGAGGGCAAAGGCCATGCCCGTGGCCTCCACCGACAGCACCAGCTGCGATGCGCCCTGGCCCCGGGCGCCCCGGCGGATGTTCACCGAGGCCTTGACGCCAGGCAGGTCGTTCAGGGCCAGGACCATGGCCTCGATGTGCCGCACGCTGACCGGACGCTCGTCCTTCAGCCGGCTGGCCTGACGCTCCAGCAGGTCGCGGATGCGGCGGGGGCCGATCACCGCCGCGCTCTTCTGGCTCATCTCGACGGTGACCCGGTCGATGAACACCTCGACCGCCACCAGACGGACAATACCGTCGTTCACATCCTGCTCGGGGACCACGGCGAAGGACAGGCCATAGCCCCGGTCGGCGTAAAGCCGGGTGATGGCGTTGGCCAGGGCCTGTAGCTCGGCCAGGGACACCTCGCGGCCGCGATAGGGCTCGATCAGCGCCTCGATCTGGGCGTGGGGCAGGACGGTCACCCCCTGCACCTTCACGGTCTTCAGGGGGAACCGGGTCTGGCTGGCGGAGGGGTCGATGGTCGGCGGCGCGAACCAGTCCGGACGCACGCGCCCGTCCACGGTGGGGGCCGGACGGGGGACCAGGCTGCGGCCCCGCTCCACCGTGCCGCCCTCGCCCCCCGCCGCCTGGCCGGGAACGGTCTGGGGAACGGTCTGGGGGACGGTCTGGGCCACGCTCCCCGTGGGAAGGCCGACCCCGCAGGCGAGCGCGAAGGCCGCCGCCGGAAGGGCGTACGACACCGGGCCCTTGATGGGTCCGAGGCGGTCAGGTCTCGAGAGACGATCGGTCATGTGCGGCGCAGGTCCCGCCCCCGTCCATTCGGGGCACGAGTGAGACGCCGCGGGGATCGGCCCGCCACAGGGCGCGGTCGCAGGGGGATCAGACACCGGTCGTTCATCCCGGCGACCTGTCGTCTTCGATGGCGAGGTCTGGGCCAAGGCCAGGGCGAGGGTCTGGGCCAGGGTCTGGGCCAGGGTCTGGGCCAGGGTCTGGGCCAAGGTCTGGGCCAGGGTCTGGGGCGCAGTCCGGGACGTCGCCCCCTCGCAAGCTCCTGTTCGTCTCATA
>CAINOV010000410.1 GCA_903851655.1 uncultured Caulobacterales bacterium | reverse complement strand
CGCCCGGCGGCCGTTCCGGCTGACCCTGGGCCCGGAGCTCAGCATGACGCAGTCCCCTCCGCTACAGCGCTGGATCGCGGCCGGCGCCGACCTTCTGCCCGACATGATCGCCCTGCGCCGGGCCATTCACGCGTCGCCCGAAATCGGCCTGCACCTGCCCTTGACCACCGCCCGGGCGCGGGAGGCGCTGGCCGGCCTTCCGCTGGAATTCCACGAGGGGCCGTCGACCACCGGGTTCGTGGCGGTGCTGCGGGGCCCCGCCAATGGCCGCACCGTGCTCCTGCGGGGGGACATGGACGCCCTGCCCCTCATCGAGGAGACGGGACTGGATTTCGCCTCGACCATGCAAGGCGCCATGCACGCCTGCGGTCACGACACCCATGTGGCGATGCTGGTCGGCGCGGCCCGGGCGCTCGCCGCCCAGCGGGACCGTCTGGCCGGGACGGTGATGTTCATGTTCCAGCCCGGGGAGGAGGGCTGGCACGGCGCCCGCTTCATGCTCGAGGACGGGCTGCTGGATCCGTTGCCGGACGCCGCCTTCGCCCTGCACATCACCCCCAACATCGAGACGGGGGTGTTCGCCAGCCGGGCGGGCCCGCTGATGGCGGGCGCAGACCGGTTCGTCGTCCGGATCACCGGGCGGGGCGGGCACGCGTCCATGCCCCACGACGCCGTGGACCCGATTCCCGTCGCCTGCGAACTGGTGACGGCGATCCAGAGCCTGGTCACCCGGCGCGTGGCGGCGTTCGAGCCGGCCGTGGTCACCGTGGGCCGGATCACGGCCGGGACCACCAACAACATCATCCCCGAGACCGCCGAGATCGAAGGCACCATCCGCAGCTTCTCGGAGCACAGCCGGCGCGTGGTGCACGAGGGGCTCCAGCGGCTCGTCGCCCATATACCGCAGGCCCACCTCTGTCGCGCCGAGATCGAGATCATCCCCGGCTTTCCCGTGACCGTCTGTGACGCCGAAGCGGTGGCCTTCGCCAGCCGCACGACCCGGACCCTGTTCGGCGAGGAGGGCTGGCGGACCATGCCCCACCCGATGATGGGCGCCGAGGACTTCTCCTATGTGCTGCAGAAGGTTCCCGGCGCCATGGTGTTCCTGGGCGCGACGCCGGAGGGCGGCGACTGGCGCACCTGCTGCGCCCTGCACTCCAACCGGATGGTCCTGGACGAGAGCGCCATGGCCCGGGGCGCGGCCCTGCATTGCGCGATCGCGGAGCGCTATCTGGCCGACGGATTTTCCGCGCACGTCGACTGATTCCGTTGGCGCGGCGCGGCCTATTTGTTCGAGGTCTGACGTCCCCGGCGCGAGCGTGTGGGCGGGCGTCGCCGTCAGGTCGACCGATAGCGCTCGGCCAGCCGGGGCGACTGTCCGCCGAAGGCCGCGAGGCTGGCCGTGGCCGCCGCGTCCAGCAGGTCGGCGCGCTCCACGCCGGGGGCGCAGATCGCCTCTCCCAGCTCCAGGCCGCGCAGGCTCGCCGTGACCACGTCCTCCGCCGACATGCGCGGAACAGCGCTGAGATCCAGACCCTGTCGCTCATGGAATTCCGTGGCGACGACGCCGGGACACAGGGCCTGCACGCGCACGCCGTGCGGCGCCAGCTCCGCCCGAAGGGTCTGGGACAGGGCCACGCTGTGCGCCAGGGTCGCCGTGTAGACGGCGCGGCGAAGGGGGAGCTGTTCCATCGACGCCGGGCCGCTGAAGGCCAGCATGCCCGAGACATTGATGATGTCGCCCGCGCCCCGGGCGACCATGCCGGGCGCCGCGGCCCTGGACAGCAGGGTCGGCGCGACCACCTTGACCTGCAGCAGCTCGCTCGCCTGCGCTGCGGACAGTTCGATGAACGGCATGTAGTGCGCGACGCCGGCATTGTTGACCAGCAGGGCCAGCGGCTCTGACGCGCACACTGCAGCCACGGCTTCAATGCCGGCGTCGTCTGCAAGATCGGCGACCAGGGGCCGGATCACGCCGACGGGAAATTCCGCAGCGAGGTCTTCCAGGCGTTGGCGGCGGCGGCCCACGGCCACGACCGCGTGACCTCCGGCGGCGAGGCGTCGGGCAAAGGCGCGGCCTATGCCGGAGGAGGCGCCGGTCACCAGGGCGAGGCGGGCGGCGCCGGCGTCTGCGGGGTCAGTCTGCGGCATGGGAGATCCCGTTCAGGCGAGAGGAAAGGGCAGGTGTGACCCCTAGACGGCGTCCGGTTCCGGCGCGTTCGCATCTTCCGCCGCGACCGTATCCCTCCAGGGCCGGGAAAAGAGCACGGCCATCACCGCGCAGGCCGCAAGGCTCACGACGGCGTCCACCGCCAGATTGCCGCCGAGGCCGCCCCGGTCATAGCCCAGCCCGTCCAGGATCGGCATGTAGACGATGGGCGCAATCGATGCGGCGTTGATCAGCGCGTACTGGGTGGAGGCGATGGGATTGTTCCGGCCGATCGAGATCAGGACAAGGGCGTAGATCAGGGCGAAGGCCGCCGACTGGAAGACATTCTCCCCCACCATGGCCAGGGCGAACAGGAACGGCGTCCGGGCGGGCAACAGCAGGCTGAGGGTGAACAGGGCGCCGGCCGCGCCGACGCCGATATAGAGCGCCAGCGGCGGAAAGCGCTTCACCAGCACGGGGGCGACCAGCGCTCCGAACACGCCGCCGACGGTGGTTCCCACCCCGCCGATCAGCCCCACGAAGGCTTCCGATGCGTGGAAGTCGCGGCCGACGCCGCTCAGCGTATTGGTCAGGGAAAAGGTCGCGCAGGGCGCCGCGAACAGGGCCATCATCCGCCAGATGTGCCGGTCACGGACGATCTTGGCCAGATTGCGCGCCACCGGGCCAAAGCTGTTGCGGATGGACAGGGTCGGCAGGGGTTCGTGCGGGACGAAGAAAAACAGGCTCAGGGGCGCGAGGCTGACGAGGCAGATGAGGGCGACCCCGAGTTCGTAGGGCAGGGCGCGCAGGAGCACGATCGCCGCCGCCGAGGCGCAGCCGAAGCCGGCCACGCTGGCCGCCGCCATCCAGGCCCCCAGCACGGGCTCCTCGTCCCGGGCCAGCAGCTGGGAAAACCAGCCGGCGATGGCGGGGGTGTAGAGGTAGTAGCAGACATTGGCCACGAACATGGTGGCCGCCAGCAGGGGCAGGTTGGAGAGCAGGTTCAGGCTGAGCGCCGTGAGGGCGGCGAGGCCGAGCGCCAGCCCGATGGCGTAGATCCGGCGGCTCAGCCCGACATCCAGGATCGGGGCCACGAGGAAGTTGAACACGCCGGGCAGGAAGCTCAGTCCGGAGATCGATGCGATCTCCAGCTCCGGCACGCCGCGGGCCGCCAGCAACTGGGGCACGGTCACCACCAGGACGCCGCTGAAGGCGCCGTTGCAGGCGGTGGCGAGGCCCAGCGCCCAGGCCGGCGGGCCCCGGCGCCGGGGCAAGGATGGATGATCCGAATGTCTGGAGTCCAACGTGTCCCCCTGCTCATCCGACAGCCTACAGAGCCGGCCCCGGGGCGGCAACGGCCGGGGTTTTCTTCGTCCCCGTCCCATGGAAGTCTGCTGCGATATTGGGCGGACGGGCCTGCGCCTGACCGGACCGCCGCTGCGGAGAGCCGGGAGGCGCGCATGTCCGTCGACAGACCTCCGGGACGCCATGGGGCCGGCGACCTCGATGCGCGCCTGGGCCGTATCCGTCAGGTGCTCGCGGCCAACGACGCCGACCGTGCGACCGCGCTGGCCGACGCCCTCGTCGCCGACCATCCGGACAGCGCCGCCGCCCACGGGATGCTGGGCGTCGTGCGGATCCGGCGGGGGGATCCCGCCGGCGCGGTCCTGGCCCTGCGCCGGTCGGCGGCGCTCCAGCCCACCAGCGAGGCCCTGTCGAACCTGTCCCTGGCCCTCCTCGCCCTGGGGGACGCCGCCGCCGCCGTTGAAGCCGGGCGCCGCGCGCTGGCGACGGATGCGCGATCGATCAGCGCGCATCTCAATCTCGCCTGCGCCCTCGACGCGCAGGGCGGCGCGGACGAGAGCCTGTCCGTGCTGCAGGCCGCCGCCCGCCTGGCGCCGGACGACGCGGCCGTGGCGGTGAACCTGGGCGTCGCCCTGACCCGGGCCGGACGACCGCTGGAGGCGATCACGGCGCTGACCCGGGTGGTCGGCGCCCAGCCGGACGCGGCGGACGCGCGCTATCATCTCGGCGTCGCCCTGCTGGCGGCCGGACAGCCTGACGCGGCGCGGGAGCAGCTGCTGCGTCTGGTCGAACGCGGGGTGCGGGCGGCGGAGCTGTTCTTCAATCTGGGCGCCGCTGAGACAGCCCGGTCCATGCCGTACGCCGCGCTGGACGCGTTCCGCCAGGCCGCCGCGCTTCGACCGGACTGGACCGCCGCCTGGCTGGCCGTCGCCGAAGCGGCCGCCGGCTGTGATGCGGCGGACGTCGCCCTGGATGCGCTGGAGCGGGCCTGCGACCTCTGCCCGACCGATCCGGACCCGCACATCCGGGCGGGGGTGGCGCTTCGCCGCGCGGACCGGCTGGAGGCGGCCGTCGCGCGGCTGCAGCGGGCCGTCGCCCTGTCGCCCCGGTCGGTCCCGGCCCTGAACAATCTGGCCCTGTGCCTGCGCGACCTGGGACGGCTGGGGGAGGCCGAGGCGCTGCTCGATCAGGCGCTGGCGGTGGCGCCGGACAATCCCGGCCTCCTTTCCAACGCGGGATCGGTGCAGCACCGGCTGATGCGCGACGACGCGGCGGGGCGCCTCTATCGCCGCAGCCTGGACGTCGCCCCCGAAGACCGGTCGGCGCGGCTGGGGCTGGCCGGCCTGGCCTGCGACGGCGGCGCGCTGGAGGAAGCGCGGCGTCTCTATGACGAGATCCTGCGCCGCTGGCCCGACTGCCGGGAGGCCCTGTGCGGTCGCGGTATCGTCGCCTATCGCCGCGGCGATCTGGCCGCGGCGGACCATGATCTCGACCGGGCCGTCGCCCTGGCGCCCGACTGGGCGGAGGCGCGGTTCTCCCGGTCCCTGTCGCGGCTGAAGCAGGGGGACTGCGCCGCCGGCTGGGAGGATTTCGAGGCCCGGCTGAAGCTGCCCGATCACGCCCTGCGGACCTGGCGGCCGCGGGGTGTGATCTGGTCCGGGGAGCCGCTGGCCGGGCGCCGCATCCTGCTGAAGAGCGAGCAGGGGCTGGGCGACCACCTGCAATGCGCCCGCTATCTGCCGGACCTCACCGGGCTCGGCGCAGAGGTGTGGGTGGAGTCCCGCCCCGGCCTCGACCGGATCATGACATCCCTCGGCGCGCGGATCGCCGACGGGGCGGCGGACGCGCCGGCCCCGGAGTTCGAGCTGCCCATGTTCAGCCTGCCTCGCCGGTTCGGCGCCCGGATCTCCGGCGACCACGCTCCGCCCCGGGCCGCGGGATATGTCTCGGCCGACCCGGACCTGGCGGCGCGGTGGGCCGAGCGCCTGCCGCCGGGCCCGCGCATCGGCCTGGTCTGGCAGGGCTCGGCCGGCGGGCGGGTGGATCAGGGGCGGAGTTTTCCCCTGGCGGCGCTGCTCAACGCACTGAGGTCCGTCCCTTCGAGCCTGGTCAGCCTGCAGAAGGGGGCGGGGAGAGACCAGCTGGCGGCGCCGGACCTGCGCCTACGCGTCATCGATCCCGACGATCTGGCGCCGGAGCTGGGTTTTGGCGGCGGCGACCTGATGGACACGGCCGCCCTCATCCAGGCGGTGGACCTGGTCATCGCCTGCGACACCGCCGTTGCGCATCTGGCCGGGGCCCTGGGCCGGCCGGTGATCGTGGTGGTGGGCGTCTCCAGCGACTGGCGGTGGCTGGTCGACCGCGCCGACAGTCCCTGGTATCGCTCCGCCCGCATTGTCCGTCGTCGGCTCGGGGAGGGCTGGGGAACGGCGCTGGACCAGGCCGCACGGGCGGCGGCCACGACGCTCCGCAGCGCCGGCTGACCGGTCCCGGGTTGCGGATCACCCGGGTCACGGGCCATGGTTGCAACGCGCCGGCCAGCGCGCGGCGACGGACTGCGAAGGATCTCCATGCGGATAGCCCTTGCCGGCGCCACCGGCACGATCGGTCAGGCGGCCCTCCGCGCGCTTCGGCGACGGGGGCACGACGTCACCTGCTTCATCCGCCCGGGCTCCGGCGGCGGAGAGGCGCTGGCGGCGGCCGGCGCAGGGCTGCGCGAGGTCGACGTCACCCAGCCCGGGTCCTTCGCCCGGGACGGATTCGGCGGCGAGCGCTACGACGCCGTGATGTCCTGCATGGCCTCGCGCACGGGGGCGCCGAAGGACGCCTGGGCGGTGGATCACCGGGCCCATCTGGACCTTCTGGCCGCAGCCCAGGACGCGGGCGCCGCCCACTTCGTCCAGCTGTCGGCCATCTGCGTGCAGAAGCCCCTGCTGGCGTTCCAGCACGCCAAGCTGGCCTTCGAGGCGCAGCTGACCGCGTCGGGGATGCGCTACTCCATCGTCCGGCCGACGGCCTTCTTCAAGTCCCTGTCGGGCCAGATCGGGCGCGTGCGCCAGGGCAAGCCGTTCCTGATCTTCGGCACAGGCGAGCTGACGGCCTGCAAGCCGATCAGCGACGGGGACCTGGCCGCCTTTCTCGCCAACTGCCTTGAGGACCCGACGCTCTGGAACCGGATCCTGCCGATCGGCGGTCCGGGAGACGCGATCACGCCCCGGCAGCAGGGGGAGCGGCTGTTTTCCCTGCTGGGGCGGCCGCCGCTCTTCCGCAGCGCGCCGGTGGGCCTGCTCGACGGGATCATCGCGGTCCTGGGGCTCGCCTCCGCCGTGGCGCCGCCCCTGGTCGAGAAGGCGGAGCTGGCGCGGATCGGCCGCTATTACGCCACCGAGTCCATGCTCTGGCTCGATCCGGAGACGAACCGCTACGACGCCGAGCGCACGCCGTCGACCGGCGCGGAGACCCTGTTCGACTATTATCAGACCGTCCTCGCCGGCGACGCCGCCCCGGACCTGGGCGCGCATGCGGTGTTCTGATCGGCTCCGGATTCCGGCGGGGTCAGAGCTGCGACCGCTGCTCGCTCTGCCGGATCAGCCAGATCGAGACCACCATGGTCAGGATCAGCGCGCCCAGCACGCCCAGCTCGGTCAGGGTGGAATAGAGCATGGTCTGGCCCTGGGGCGTCCACTTGCCCGGCTGGTTGACCTGCGATGACTCCAGGGTGATCACCAGCACCCGCCGGATGGAGGCGATCAGCCCGACGATCAGGAATGGCTCCGCCGCCAGCTTGCCGGCGCGGAACGACACCCTGACGGTGTTCAGGACCTCCACGATCATCAGGACGAACAGCAGCCGGTCGATGGCCAGCACCAGCGACGGTCCGTCGACGCCGGAGGACCAGACGCTCCACATGGACACGGCCGCGCTGCCGATGCCCATCACCGCCGCCGCCACCAGCAAAAGGCCGAGGACGATATAGGCCAGGATTTCGATGTTCAGAAAGGCGCGGCCCGCCCAGGCGCCCAGCTTGGAAACGTCCTTGTCCGCCGTCTCGTGTCCCGCCATGACCTGTCCGCCTGTTTGTCCCGGCCTCAGACTAATGGCGGCCGAGGCCGCTGACCAGACGGCGCGCGCGACGCGCCCGTTGCTGCGCCCTGGACCGGGCCCTGGGCCGCGTCCTGGGCCGCGTCCCGGAAAAATCGTGAGTTGCGTCGGCGCCGTATTTTTCGCCGACAATAACAATCTCGTTACAACTCCTCGTGCGTGTATTGTGTATTAACCGAAAAAGCATTGTGCCAAATTGGGCGGTGAGCAGTATAGAGCCGTCCAGATGCAACGCAGTCTGCCGTCAAGTTTCAGTAATATTAGATTGATCCCAAAGTCTCTGCGAGACCGGCCGTGGCTCAAGCGCGCCGGGCTTGTCCTGATCGTAGTGAATGAAATCCGGGGCGTAGTGATGACGGCGCCCGCCTGGGTCGCGCTCTGGCGATACTGGATGCATCACTAGCTGGACACCTGCGGAACGCCGGAATGGCGACCGCCGGGCGCGATCCCGGCGAGGCCGTGCTTACCGGAGATGAAACGTGACCACGACGGAGGCGTGATCGGACCTCAGGCTGTCGCCCCGCTGAGGCGCGTTGGAGGTGAGGCGGTCGCCGGCATAGACATGGTCGATCGGCAGGACCGGCCACGGCCAGACCGAGGCCGGACCGGTGGGGGTGGGCCATGTGGCCAGCGCGCGGTCTCGCCGGCTGAGTCCGATGCGCGCATCGGCGCCCTGCAACCCCGCTGACCACGGGACCAGGTTGAAGTCCCCCGCCACGATCACGCGACTTCGGTCATAGGAGTCCAGCAGGTCTCCCAGGGCGGCGACCGCCCGCCGCGTGTCGGACTGATAGGGACGCTGGAGATGGACCGCGAACACGGTGAAGGGGCCCTGGGGTGTCAGAAAGGTCGCCCGGGCGAAGCTGGGCAGGCGCGGCCAGAGCGCCGGCGGCACGATCACGCCGGAACTCACCGGCCAGGCCCGGCTGAAGATGGCGGTGTCGGCGATCCCCCGGGTGAAATGATAGCCCCGTCGGATCAGGGCGGACCGGATCGGCGGCTCGGCGTCCTCGAGGGTGATGACGTCCGGCGCCTGGGCGGCCAGCCAGGCCGCGGCGCCCTCGGGGTCCGGATTGTGCTCCCAGGCGTTGAACTGGATGAGTTTGATCGTCGCGCCCGCCGCCGGCGCCGGCGTCAGTCCGGGAATCGGCCGCAGGACCTCGGGCCCGATCCGGACCAGGCCGAGAAGCACAGCGCCCACGGCCAGGATCTGCGCGCGTCGCCGGCGGCGTCCCGGTCCGAGACACAGGCTCGCCCCCAGGGCGAAGAGGGCGAGCGCCAGCCACAGGGGCGCGCCGATGGTCAGCAGATCCAGGCGGGGGAGGGCGCGGCCCGCCTCTCCGGCGATCAGGGCGACGAGCGCCGTCCCGGCCGCGCCCTCGGCGGCAAGTCCCGCCAGTCGCTGGAGGCGCGTAGGCCGCACGTCGGTCTCGGGATCGGG
>CAINOV010000409.1 GCA_903851655.1 uncultured Caulobacterales bacterium | reverse complement strand
GGCGGTGACGAAAGCGGCGGACAGCTCCGACACATGCGCCCCCACCGCCTGGACGCCCAGCAACCGGTGATCATCCCGGGCCGCCACCACCCGGACGAAGCCGTCGCCCCCGTCCATGGACAGGGCCCGGCCATTGGCCTGGTAGGGGAACTGGCCGATCACGATCTCCAGCCCCCGCGTCTGCGCCTCCGCCGGCGACAAGCCGACGCTGACGATCTCCGGCTCGGTGAAGCACACCGCGGGAATGGCCACGGGTTCGAACCGGCGGTCGTGGCCGGCGATGATCTCGGCCACCATCTCCCCCTGAGCGGAGGCGCGATGGGCCAGCATCGGCTCTCCGGTCACGTCGCCAATGGCGTAGACGCCGCGCATGGAGGTGCGCATCCGGTCGTCGATGGCGATGAACGGACCGTCGAGGTCGACGCCCATCTGCTCCAGCCCGAAACCATCCGTGACCGGACGACGGCCCACGGTCACCAGGATCTTCTCGGCCGGGACGGTCAGGTCCCGCCCGTCCGCAGTGACGATCTCCAGCCCGCCCTCGGCGCCGCGGCCCCTGGCCCGGGCCGACAGGTGCAGGGTCACGCCGTTGCGCGAAAGCCACCGGGCCACGGGCTGGACCAGGTCGGCGTCATAGAGGGGCAGGATGCGGTCCTGGGCCTCCACCACCGTCACCCGGGTCCCCAGCCGGGCGAAGGCGATCCCCAGCTCCAGCCCGATATAGCCGGCGCCGACAATGGCCAGGGTCTGCGGCAGCCGGTCCAGGGACAGGGCCTCCGTGGACGAGATCACATCCCCGCCAAAGGGCAGGAAGGGAAGCTCCACCGGCCGCGCCCCCGTGGCCAGGACCACGTTCTGCGCCGTGATCGTCACCGGGCCGGCGTCGGTCTCCACCGTGCAGGTCTTGGCGTCGGAAAACACCGCGCGGCCCTGGACCTGGGTCACCCGGGCCTTCTTCAGCAGGGCGGCGACGCCGGTGTTCAGCTTCCGGACGATCCCATCCTTCCAGGCGACGGTTCCGGCGAGATCCAGCACCGGCGGCGCGGCCAGCGAGATCCCCATATGCCCCTGACCCAGCTTCTGGGTCATGGCCGCGAACTCCCCCGCCGCATGGATCAGGGCCTTGGACGGGATGCAGCCCCGGTTGAGGCAGGCGCCGCCGGGCTTGTCGGCCTCGACGATCACCGTCTCCAGCCCCAGCTGGCCGGCCCGGATCGCCGCCACATAGCCGCCGGGACCGGCGCCGATGACCAGCACATTGGTCTTGATCGTCTGTGTCACGGGGAGATCCTCAGTCCACGAACAGGGCGGCGGGGTTTTCCAGCAGACCCTTGATCCGCTGGATGAAGCTGGCGGCGTCCCAGCCGTCGATGATCCGGTGATCGAAGGACGAGCTGATGTTCATCATCCGCCGCACGACGATCTGGCCGTCCTTCACCACCGGGCGCTCCACCAGCTTGTTCGGGCCGATGATCGCCACCTCCGGCCAGTTGATCACCGGCGTGTGCACAATCCCGCCCAGGGGGCCCAGCGAGGTCAGGGTCAGGGTCGAGCCCTGCAACTCGTCCCGGGTGGCGGTCCCGTCCCGGGCGGCCTGGGTCACCCGGGCGATCTCCGCGGCGCAGCGCCACAGGTCCAGGGCCTCGGCGTGGCGCAGCACCGGCACCAGCAGGCCGTTGGGGCCCTGGGTGGCGATGCCCAGGTGCAGGCCCTCGTACTGGGTCAGCACGCCGGCCTCGTCGTCATAGCGGGCGTTCATCTGCGGATGGTGCGGCACGGCCTTGATCAGGGCCCGGACGAAGAACGGCAGCAGGGTCAGTTTCGGCTGGTCCTTCCGCCGGTTGGCGTTCAGGTGCTGGCGCAGGGCCTCCAGATCGGTGGCGTCCACCTCCTCCACATAGGTGATGTGCGGGATGTGCCGCTTGGCCGCCTGCATCTTCTCGGCGATCTTGCGCCGCAGACCGATGATCTTGATTTCCTTCATCCCCTCGAGGGGGACCGGGCCGCCCGGGGCCGCGGGGGCCACAGGCTGGGCGCCGGCGATCTGGTAGTTGACCAGGTCCTGCGGATCGATCCGTCCGGCGGGGCCGGAGCCCGCCACCCGGCGCAGGTCGATACCCATCTCCCGGGCCCGGCGGCGCACCGCGGGAGAGGCCAGGGGCCGCTCCCCCTCCCGCCGGACCGGAACCGCGGCGCCGGCGGCGAAGTCCAGGGGCGGCGGGGTGCGGGAGTGCATGCGCACCGGGTCCGGACGGGGCGCGGGCCTCGCCTCCGCCGCAGGCTCAAGCGCCGGCGCGGGGGCCGCAGCGGCCGCCGGGACCGGGGCGGGAGCGGGAGCGGGAGCGGGCGCGGCGCCCGCCTCCCCCGCGGTGTCCAGCTCCACCAGCGGGCCGCCCACGGGCGCCATGTCGCCAGGCTGGCCGTGCAGCACGGCCACGACGCCGGCCTGGGGCGAGGTGATCTCCACCGTCGCCTTGTCGGTCATGACGTCCACCAGGGGCTGGTCCTCGGCCACGGCGTCGCCGGTCTTGACGTGCCAGGCGACGATCTCCGCCTCGGCGGTGCCTTCACCCACGTCGGGCAGGCGGAACACGAAACGGGCCATCAGACAGCCTCCCCGCTCTGCACATGGCGCAGGGCCTCGGCGACACGTTCCGGACCCGGAAAATAGTCCCACTCCAGCGCGTGCGGATAGGGGGTGTCCCACCCGGTGACGCGGACGATCGGCGCCTCCAGGTGATAGAAGCAGTGCTCCTGCACCAGGGCGGCCAGCTCCGCCCCGAAGCCGGAGGTCAGCGGCGCCTCGTGCAGGATCACGCAGCGGCCGGTCTTGCGCACGCTGGCGGTGATCGTGTCCAGGTCCAGGGGGACGAGGGTGCGCAGGTCGATCACCTCGGCGTCGACGCCCGCATGGGCCGCGGCGGCCAGGGCCACATGCACCATGGTCCCGTAGGCCAGGACCGTGACCGCCTCCCCGGCCCGGGCGATGGCGGCCTGGCCCAGGGGGATGGCGTAGTGCTCCGCGGGAACCTCCGCCTGCGGATGACCGGCCCAGGACGACACCGGCCGGTCCCGCCAGCCCTCGAACGGGCCGTTGTAGATGCGCTTGGGCTCGAGGAAGATCACCGGATCGTCGTCCTCGATGGCGGCGATCAGCAGGCCTTTTGCGTCATGGGGATTGGACGGGATGACGACCTTCAGCCCGGCGATGTGGGTGAACAGGCTCTCCGGACTCTGGCTGTGGGTCTGGCCGCCGAAGATGCCCCCGCCATAGGGCGTGCGGACCGTCAGCGGCGCCGTGAACTGGCCGGCGGAGCGGTAGCGCAACTTGGCCGCCTCGGACACCAGCTGGTCATAGGCCGGATAGATGTAGTCGGCGAACTGGATCTCCACCACCGGGCGCAGGCCATAGGCGCCCATGCCGATGGCCGCGCCGACAATGCCCCCCTCGGCGATGGGGGCGTCGAAGCAGCGGGTCAGTCCGTGCTTCGCCTGCAGCCCGTCTGTGACGCGGAACACCCCGCCGAAATACCCCACGTCCTGGCCGAAGATCAGCACCCTGGGGTCCCGCTCCAGCATCACGTCGAGGGCCGAGTTGAGGGCCTGGATCATGTTCATGGCCGGCATGCTCAGACCCCCAGCTGCTGGCGCTGGCGGCGCAGGCGGCCGTCGGGCTGGGCGAACACGTCGTCGAACAGGGTGCGGGACGAGACCCGGGACTGGCCCAGCGTCCCCACCGCCTCCGCCTCCCGCGCCGCGGCGCGGACGGCCTCCTGCGCCTCCTGCTCCGCCGACTGATGATCCTCGTCGCTCCAGACCCCTTCCCGGATCATGTGCGCCTTCAGCCGCTGGATCGGATCGCCCAGGGGCCACAGCGCCGCCTCGTCGCCGGGGCGATAGCGGGCCGGATCGTCGCTGGTGGAGTGCTGCGCCGCCCGATAGGTGAAGAACTCGATCAGGGTGGCGCCGAGGTTCGAGCGCGCCCGCTCCGCCGCCCAGGCGGTGGCGGCGTGGACCGCCAGGAAGTCGTTGCCGTCCACCCGCAGGCTGGGCAGGCCATAGGCCAGGCCCTTGGCGGCGAAGGTCGTGGTCTCCGCCCCGGCGAAGCCGGCGAAGCTGGAAATGGCCCACTGGTTGTTGACGATGTTCAGCACCACCGGCGCCCGATAGACGCTGGCGAAGGTCAGGGCCTGGTGGAAGTCCCCCTCCGCCGTGGCCCCGTCGCCGATCCAGGCCGCGGCGATCTTGTCGTCGCCGGAATAGGCCGAGGCCATGGCCCAGCCCACCGCCTGCGGATACTGGGTGCCCAGATTGCCGCTGATGGTGAAGAAGCCGTAGTCCCGGGCCGAATACATGATCGGCAGCTGGCGGCCCTTGATCGGGTCGGCGGCGTTGGAATAGATCTGGTGCATCATGTCCACCAGGGGATAGCCCCGGGCGATCAGCAGACCCTGCTGGCGATAGGTGGGGAAGCCCATGTCCCCGCGGCGCAGCACGCCGGCCTGGGCGCAGGCGATGGCCTCCTCCCCGGTGCATTTCATGTAGAAGCTGGTCTTGCCCTGACGCTGGGCGCGGTACATGCGCTCGTCAAAGGTCCGTGTGAGGATCATCGCCCGGAGCCCGGCCTGCAGCGTCTCGGCGTCCAGGCCCGGGTTCCAGGGTCCGACCGCGCGGCCCTCCCCGTCCAGGACGCGGATCAGGGTCCAGGGCAGGTGGCGCAGGGTGTCGGCCGGCGCATGCACCGGGGGGCGGTCCACGGCGCCGGCCTCGGCCAGCACCAGACCCGAGAAATCCGGCGCGTCCCCCGGCCGCCGGGGCGGTTCGGGGACATGCAGACTGAGCGCCGGAGCGTTTGACAAGGCGGGTTGGGTCATGGCCAGCTTCCCAGAGGGCACAGACCGGCACGCATGACATAGAATCTAGGATGGTTCCACCTCGATTTTTCACATGCTCAG
>CAINOV010000408.1 GCA_903851655.1 uncultured Caulobacterales bacterium | reverse complement strand
GACGCGTTTCGCCGCACGCGCCGCGGGTGCGGATCCCCGTGAATGTGAGCGAAGACCGGCTGCTGGGCGGCCTCGACCTCTCCGCCACCCTGGGCGCCGGCGTGCTGGTGGCGCAGTCGGGCCTGCTGGCCGAGGCCGACGGCGGCGTCGCGGTCCTGCCGATGGCCGAGCGCGCCGATCCCGGTGTCGCCGCTCAGATCTGCGCGGCCCTGGACCGCGGCGTGGTCGCGGCCCAGCGGGAGGGGCTGTCCCTCGAGGCGCCCGCCCGCTTTGGCCTGGTGGCCCTGGACGAGGGCCGCGAGGATGAGGAGCGCGTCGCCTCGGGCCTCGCCGACCGGTTGGCCTTTCACCTGTTTCTCGAGGGCGTCGGCTGGCGTCAGGTCGAGGACGCCGTGTCCATGCCGGAGGTTGTGGCCGCCGCGCGGGCGCGGCTCCGGACCCTGCCGCCCCCCGAAGACGCGCTGGTGGAGGCCGCCTGTGACGCCGCCGGCCGCCTGGGCGTGATGTCCGTCCGCGCGGTGCTGCTGACGCTGCGGGCGGCGGCGGCCCATGCGGCGCTGGAAGGGCGACCCGCCGTCACCCTCGAGGACCTGACCGCCGCGGCGCGGCTGGTGCTCGTTCCCCGCTGCCTCGGCGCCGCGGCGGACGCGCCGCCGCAGCCTTCGGAACAACCGGCGGAGCCGCCGGACGATCCCGATCCGCCGCCACAGGAGGATCCGACCCCGCCCGAGGCGCCGGATGCGCCGCCGCCGGAGGAGAAGGAGCCTCCGGAAGAGGACTCGTCGGACGAGGCCCCGCCGCTGACGCCGGAGGACCTGGCCGAGAGGGTCGTGGCGGCCCTGCAGGCCATCCTGCCCGACGCCGTGAAGGCGGGCCTCGAAGCCGGCGCGCGGGCGTCGCGGCAATCCACCCGCGGCCGGGGCGGCGGCGCGCTGGCCCGTTCGGCCACTCGCGGGCGGCCGCTGGGCTCCCGTCCGGGGGCGCTGAAGTCGGGGGCGCGCCTCGACCTGATCGAGACCCTGAGGGCGGCTGCGCCCTGGCAGGGTCTGCGGGGCGGGTCCGCCGGCGCGCCCTTGCGGCTGCGCAAGGAGGACCTGCGGATCCGCCGGTTCGTCCAGCGGACCGAGCTGACCACCGTCTTCGTGGTGGACGCGTCGGGATCCACGGCCTTCCAGCGCCTGGCGGAGGCCAAGGGCGCGGTGGAGCAGATGCTGGCCCGGGCCTATGTCTCCCGCGCCCGGGTGGCGCTGATCGCCTTCCACCACGGGGCGGCCGAGATCCTGCTGCCGCCGACCCGGTCCCTGACCCGGGCCAAGCGCCTGTTGGCCGACCTGCCGGGCGGGGGCGGCACGCCCCTGGCCTCGGCGATCGACGTCGCCGCCGCCCTGGCCCTGTCGGAGCGAGGCAAGGCGCGCACGCCGATGCTGGTGTTCCTCACCGACGGCCGGGCCAATATCGACCGGCAGGGCCAGCCCGGCCGCGCCGCCGCTGACCGGGACGCCCTGGCGGCGGGCCGGCGGCTGGCGGCCACGGGCGCCCGGAGCCTCTATATCGACACAGCGCTGCGGCCGCAGCCGGACGCCGACCGTTTCTCCCGGGCCATGGGCGGCGTCTACGCCCCGCTGCCCTTCTGCGCATCGGGGGCGGTAGTGGATCTGGTCCGGCGCGAATTGGCGGCGTCGGTCCCATGAGCCGGTTCGACCGGGTCTCCGCGGCCCAGGATCTCGACTGGGACCGGGATGGCCGCGCCTGGCCGGGCTTTGCGCCGTCGCGGTTCGTCACGGCGGGGGGCGTGCGGTGGCGGGTGGAGACGGCGGGCGCCGGGCCGGTGGTCTGGCTGCTGCACGGGTCCGCCGCCAGCGCCCATTCCTGGCGCGATCTGGGCGGGCGGTTGACGCAGCGCTTCACGGTGATTGCGCCGGATCTGCCGGGCCACGGCTTTTCCCGGGTGCTGGAGCCCTCGGCCGCGCGGGGCCGCGGTCCGCTCAGCCTCGACGGTCTGGCGCAGAGTCTGGCGGCGCTGGCCGACGAGACGGGGGCGCCGCCCTGGATGATCGTCGGCCACTCCGCCGGCGCCGCCGCGGCGTTGCGGCTGCAGGCCATGGGCCGGGTGGGGCCCGGCGGCGTGGTCAGCCTGAACGGCGCCCTGAAGCCGTTCCCGGGCGCCGCTGGTCATGTGTTTCCGGTGATGGCCAAGGCCCTGTCGGCCAATCCCGCGGCGGTGGGCCTGTTCGCCTGGCGCGCCGGCCAGAAGGGCGTGGTGGAGCGCCTGATCGAGAGCACCGGTTCGAAGATCGACGCCCGGGGCCTGGAGGCCTATCGCACCCTGCTGAAGTCCCGCGGCCATCTGGCGGCGACCCTGACCATGATGTCCAACTGGGACCTGGCCGGGTTGCAGGGGGACCTGGCCGTGGCCCATGGCCCGCTGACCCTGGTGGCCTCGATGCGGGACATGGCCGTGCCCTGGGCGGTGTCGGAGGCCGTGGCGCAACTCGCCGCCGGCCGCCGGCTGATCCGGGTTCCGAGGCTCGGCCATCTCGGTCACGAGGAGGACCCGGCGATGTTCGCCCGGTTCATCGACGAGGCGGCCGACGCCGCGGTCGGACCGTGACGGGCGCCGTCCGTCCGATCACGGAATTGGCAATTCCGCGCATTGGCGCTTGCCAGCCGGGGACATCCGCCCATAGTGTCTATTCATGTTGACACTCGAACGCGCACCCTTTGTTGACACCTCGGCCCCCGATCCTCGCCCGCACGCGGTGGTGATCGGCAGCGGCTTCGGCGGCCTGGCCGGCGCCATCCAGCTGGGGGCCAAGGGCTGGCGGGTGACCATCCTGGAGAAGCTCGACGCGCCGGGCGGCCGGGCCTATGTGCACGAGCGCGAAGGCTTCACCTTCGACGCCGGCCCGACCATCATCACCGCGCCCTTCCTGTTCGAGGAGCTCTGGACCCTCTGCGGTCGCAGGATGAGCGACGATATCGACCTGCGCCTGGTCGATCCCTTCTACAAGCTGGTGTTCGACGACGGCGAGGTGATCACCTGCCACGCGGATCCGGCGGCCATGGCGGCGGAGGTGGCCCGGATCTCTCCGGAGGATCTCGACGGCTATCGCCGGTTCATGGCCCGCAGCCAGGAGATCTGCAAACTCGGCTTCGAGGAGCTGGGCCACGTGCCGTTCCTGTCCCTGGGCTCGATGGCGGCGGTGGCGCCGGACCTGGTGCGGCTGGGCGGGCACCGCAGCGTGCACGGCCTCGTCGCCAGCTATGTCAAGCATCCCAAGCTGCGGGTGGCGCTGAGCTTTCATCCCCTGTTCGTCGGCGGCAACCCGTTCGACACGACGGCCGTCTATTGCATGATCTCGGACTTCGAGCGGCGCTGGGGCGTGCATTTCCCCATCGGCGGCACCGGCGCCCTGGTGAAGGGACTGGTGTCCCTGATCGACGGGCAGGGGGGGCGCATCCGCTATGACGCGGACGTGTCGGGGATCCTGCTGGACGACGGCCCTGGGGGGCGAAGCCGGGCGCGGGGCGTCAGGCTGGCCAATGGCGAGGAGATCGCGGCGGACCTGGTGGTCTCCAACGCCGACGCGGCCTTCACCTACCGCAAGCTGATTCCGGCCCGGGCCCGCAAGCGCTGGACCGACAAGCGCCTGGACCAGGCCAAGTATTCCATGAGCCTGTTCGTCTGGTACTTCGGCACCAAGCGCCAGTAT
>CAINOV010000407.1 GCA_903851655.1 uncultured Caulobacterales bacterium | reverse complement strand
TCCATGTCAATCTCATCAATGGTTTTCCCACCGAAACCGTCGTCGAGGCGCAGGCGACGGTGGAGACCGTCATCGACCATCTGGCTCATGCGGAGAGTGCGACGGTGTTGCTCAACCCGTTCACGGTCTTCCCTGCCACGCCGATTGCCTACGAGCCATGGCGTTTCGGGATCGCCCAGCTGCAGGCGAGCGGCGACATGCCGAGCCGCTACGACGTGTGGTTCGAACCTGAGGTCGAACGCAGGACGGCGCCGGCGCGCGACGCCAGAGCGCGGCTCGCCGGGGCCCTCCTTGACGGCCTGGGCTGGGGGCCGCTGCTCGCCACGGGTGGCGGAAGCGAAGCGCTTGAACTCTACAGCACGTCGGGTCACAGCCTCGTCTTCAAGGCCGGTCCGCACAACGCCCTGGACAGCCTGCGACGCCCGCCCGCGCGGACGCCCGCCCGCCAACCTCGTCGGCGTCACGCCTTTATCACGGGAGGGGCAGGCATGGTCGGCGTACGGGTCGCCGAGGGATTGCTGGAACGGGGATGGGCGGTGACCGCCTTGGTGCGTCAGGCTGACGCGCAATTGCCGCCCGGCTGCGAACGGATGATCGGCGACCTGCTCGACGCGCCGGGCCTCGAAGATGCGCTTGGCGGCTCCGATCTGATCGTTCACTGCGCAAGCCCTCGCAGTCTCGTGCGGGAAGTGATGCTGCTGGGAGACGTACAAGCGACTGGGTTGCTGCTCGAAGCCTGGTCATCGGGAACCCTGGTCTATATGAGCAGCCAGACAGTCTACGGCGAGCCGACAGGCCTCCTGAGCGAGACAACCCCGTGCGAACCTCACAACTGGTATGACATTGCGAAGCTGACCAACGAGAACCAGCTGGCGGCCCACTGCGTTCGCACAGGCGCTGCCGGTGTGTCCCTGCGCCTGCCGCTGGTGTTCAGCCCCGATCCGCTCGGCCAAGGTCGTGATTTCCTGGCCGGTCTGGTCGCGGTGCTTGTGAAGGGTGAGCCTCTGCTCGTCTCGGCCGAGTCCGACCTGGACACTCACGGGTCAGTCTTTATCGGGGGCGAAGACGTTGCCGCCGCTGTGGCTGCGGCCAGCACATTCGACGAGGGCGGCGTCTTCAATATCGCGAGCGGCTTCACGACCTGGCGGGGACTTATCGACCTGTTCAGCGCTCATCTGGGCGTTGTGCCGAACGTGGTCAGGGATGTGGACGCCGGCGTTGGATGTGGGGGCATTCGCCTTCCCCGGTCTCGAACCACTTACGACGTCTCGCGTTTCACGCGTTCGGCCGGGCAGTGGAGCGGCGCACCCCTGGAAGCTGTGATTGGAGATTATATTTCACGAACCGAGCGCCCGGTCTCTCGCACTACAACCTTGACGACGCCTTCTCACGGCGCCGTGACGAAGGCCTAACTGGTCGGATTATGCTCTAGGCCATGGGCAAGGCCGAGTTTTTCAACAGCCCCCCCCAACGCGGTAGCTGGACAAGTCTGCTTTCCGGCTCGGTGTGAATAAGACGGGCTAGTTCGGCAGCTTGCCACTCGCGCGCGAATCCTGACCCTCTTTTCGAGCCAAGGCCTTGCGTCGTTGTAATTCACCCTTACTCATCGTCGAGCAAGCGCTTGCTTGGCTGTGTTGTCTGAAACATTCGATCTGCGCCGCATCCATTCCACGGTGAACCTGGCCACAGATCTTCAACATGTCTTCGCCGGACTTCTTGCATCCGGGGGGTGCTTCAAACGCCTTCGGCGTCTGTGCTTGCGCCTCACAGGCAATAAGGATCATGGCTGCCGCAATCGCTCCTTTTAACATGGATTATTCTTCCTATTTTCCGTGGATATGTGAGGCGGCGATCTTTCCCAGCTGCACGAAACTGTCCTTAGCCGCGAGTGTCTGCTTGGTTTCGCCGCCGAACAGGTTGTAGTCGACGCCGATCATGATCTCGGTGCCATTCTCGGCCTTGAAGTGCAGAGCGCCTGTTCCGACGAGGAAAGCGTCCGGGCCAAGTTCCGGTATGTCCGCCTTGGGGACATGATCGTACATGGCGTTGGTCCGGTCGATCATCCACGGCGCATTGAACACATCCAGCTTGATGTCCTTGGCGGGCCCAAACTTGGTCTGTCCGTTGATGATGAAGTGGCACGTGTTCCCAGGGGCTTCCGGGACGCCCGCAGACACCGTTCCGCCAAACGCTGATGCAATGTCTTCGGGAGTGACGAGGGAGCACCCGTCCGCCATGCCTCCCTTCATATCGACTGTTTCACTGCCGCGGAGCGCCGAACCGGCGCGTGTCTCGCCAGTGTCGTCGTGTCGGGAGCACCCGGCCAGTAGCAGGATTGACATCACAGAAAGAAGTAAGGGCATGGATCGCGTCATCGGGCGCCTTCCTTGTGAAGCGTAATGATCGTGGATGGATCCGTTGTCGGACCGCCAAGCCCGGCTGCTTAATTAAAGTTGCAGACGGTTTCGACGTTCATGGCTTGACCATTCGCGTCGGGGGCCACGTCATGGGTTGTCGCGGATGAAAGCTTGCCATTGTCGAATACGAGCGTCGTGTCCGAGGCGGAATTTACGAAGTAGTATGCGGTGCTTCGGACATTGCCATTGCTGTCCGGTTCACCCTTGGACGTATATTTGAGCTTGCTGTACCAGAAGTTATGTCCGCGAATTTCAATTTCGCCGGACTTGATGATGAAAATCTTTTGTTGATCGCGAGGATCCGAGACTCCAGATCCAGAACACTGAGCAGCGTGTTCGCCCATATATGGCGTTAGGTCGAAACTCACGTGATGGCGTGTCGGGCTCTTGGTAGCCGCAAGAACGGATGTCGCGCCGGCTGTCAATCCAACGAACATGATGAAGGTTGAAACCAAAGCTGAGGGTCCAGACCGCTGAAATTGCATTTTTCGATCCTCGAAAGTCAAATCCGGCCAGTAATACACCGTTAGTGCTGCTCGCTGGGGAGTTGTGTCTTTTGAACGGCAGGAAGCTGTGTTGAGCTCGGCGCCGTGACTTTGCCAGCGGGGATTATCTTGCTCTGGCTGGATGCCGGAGAGATATTATCTTTATATTTTATCTGCTTGGATACGGGTGTCGTCGGCGCACCTTGGGGTTGGGCTCCAGATGGCGCCGCGGCGCCGGCAGGCTGAGCGTCGGCGTTAGAAACGCCTAGAGAGATGGCCAGGGCCGCCACGGTCGAGGCGAGACTGCCGAGATGAACGGTCTTAGATGTCACCTTGAGACTCCTTCTATTTGAGTTGTTGTTCAAGAATGTCCAGATGAAGCTGGAGGCGCGCGTCAAGGCTCGTTGGGGGCGTTGTCCCGGCGCCCGCGCAGTGCCCGTCGACCGTCGCATCCAGGTCCATGAGATCCGCGGGGGGCGATGGGCGCGATGCCTCGGGCTGGCTGTCCAGCGCGCGGCAATACCAAGCGAAATACGCGTCTGCGGCCTGCATGAACGGTTCGGCGCCCTGCTGTTCGACGAAATCGCGAACACAGCCTGCGTCGCCGACGGCGCCGTTGGGCGGGGGTGTCCATTCGATCTGGGTGAACTGCGCTTCACCGCTGGCGGCCACTTGGCGGCCGAGGGGGAACAGGCGGCACACCAGGGGGCGGTCCGCATGGACCGTGCAGCCGGACTCGCCGAGGAAGACGCAGGCGCCGCTCTCCTGGCGCCGAAGGGTCACCCCGTCATCGGTAAACGCCGCGCGAAACGCCGACGCGTCCTGTCCGACGTTGCGCGCAAGCCGTGCGACTTCGTACGGGTTCACCTGGATGACCTTGCCGATGCAGCATTGGCCACACTGGCGACAGGCGTAGCTGAACTTCGAATAAGGTGAGAGCTTTGACACGGGCCGAACCGATCAATTCGTGTTCGTGATGGCGATTGGATAAGGGTCTACTCCGCGAGGCCCTCGAACCTTGACAGCCAGATGGTATATCCATTCGCATCCGGACCCAGACTCAGAGAATGGAAGCGACACGCGCAATTCGTGGTTCTGGCCGAGAGAAACGCCGGCTCCGCCCGTGTCGACCCGCGAGCCGTCTCTGCCGCGCTCATCGTTCCACACGCCTTCATAAATGAAGCCGCGGCTCCAGATCGGGCTGAGGTCATAAAGGTCAAATAGTTTGTCGGCATATTCTATTTTTATTTTCTGACATACACTGATCATGGTCGAGATATTGACGTTGGGAGCGGTCGTAGTTCCAATAAACGTACCGTTGATTGTCGTGAATAATCTGTCGCAGTATTCAGATGAGTATTTATATTGGGCTCTCGGCCCTATGGTAAAATATTGCGCGAGCTTTCCGGTCGGCAAGCAGATCATTCGCTCCACTTCAACGGCCTTGAACGGAAACGCACCGCCGAGCCCGACCTCGCCTCCACCAGCCGGGGTAACTTGAACGTTGACCGAAGGGACTGACGGCGCGCCGCCGAAGTTGGCGTCTATGTGAGCGATAATTGTCGACGGGTTCCAGGAGTCGACGATCAGCGGGATGGTAAAGCCGCCATAGGCTGGAGCATAGGAGCTGAGCCTGGCGGTTCCGGCTGTTCCGAGATTGCATCCTGTCAGGGTGTAGGCCTGACCGGGCGCGAAGGTGACGTCCGAGATCCGGCCATTCACCGCTAGCACGGTCGGGGACGCATTTGCGCGGCATAATCCAAGCCTCGCAGGTGCTGCCGCAAATTGCACCTGCGGGCCGCCGGCCCCGCGCAACGGGTTTGATGGAGGCGTCTGAGCTGATACCGGCGTGATGCAGGCCAGGTTGGCCAGGGCCACGCCCATGCCCCCGAAGGCTAGGCGGTGGATTTCGGTACGGATATTCGGCATCCCGCGAAAGTCCTCATCCAAAGCTGTTTGAAGCTAAGCTGGGTGGGGACCTGCGCGCGCTACCCATTCGGGTAGGCGCTGGAACTTATTCTCGGGTTGCCGTGGCCCTATCGGGGCAACCGCAAAAGGATTGCGGCCAGCTGTGCCTGGCTCTTCGCACCGGTCTTGCGGAACACGCTCTTCAGCGTAAAGCGGGCGGCGTTCAGGGTTATTGCGCGCCGGCCGGCATAGTCGCGGAGCGAGATTCCCTTGGCCAGGTCAACCGCTAATCGCGCCTCCGTCGGGGTGAGGTCGAACCAAGCGACCAGATTGCTGAGTTCAATGTAGGGCGGTTCGTCGGGCGCACTACCAATCGTCAGGATCAGTTCGACGCCCTTGAGGTCCTGACCGATCATCTCTGTCGACTGCGGTGCGATATGGGCCGCCAGAACGGGAATGGTCTCGTCGCCCGCGGTCGGCACGCGAAAGGCGTCGCCCATCGGCGGGGAGCTCTGCAGCAACTGCAGAAGGCGCTGCTGGCTTGGCTTGTGAGGAAAGGACAGACGGTTCCCAGTGATGGCAATCGCTCCGGACTGGACATAGTCGGCGGATCGTCGATTCGCGCTGAGGATCGTCAGCTGGCGATCGAGCGTAAGCACGCCGTATTGCGACATCTCGGCGGCCAGCGCCGTCGCCGACGAAGCGAGCTGAAGTGATGCAATGCGGTGCGAGATGCGGGTCGCTCGCTGCAGGTGGGGCGCGAGGATCGTCAGGGCGCGTTTAAGCCGGTCGACCTCTCGGTCACCAGGACCAGGCAGCGTTAGCGACAACCGCTCGTCGCGGCGGGAATCAAGCAGCACGCCAACACAGCGGTCGATGCCCCACGGCTCCAGAAACGCGCGGGACAACTGGCTGTCCTTGAACGCCTCAAGGGATATCAGATCCCGGGTGTCGAATACGGTTCCATTCGGCAAGGTTCGAATACGATCGGACCACGGGTTGCGCCCAGCGTAGGTCGCCGAATACATTTCGCGGACACCTGCCGTGATCCCCGGCGCAGCGATGAAGTGTCCCCGGGGGGGAGCGTGTCCTTCCCAGATCAGAAAGGCGCCCTGCCAGCCGATCGGGCAGAACTGGGTGATGATCTGGTAGAGCGCGTCGTCCCAGGACGAGGGATCAAGGACGCAATCGTAGATGCGACCCGTGAGGAAATCGATAGCCTCCCAGTCGCTGGGTCTGCGCAGCTCGGGCGCCTCGGTCAACACAGTTGTTATCCTACTGGCGTATCACCCGCTTGACCCAACGTGACGAAATTGGTCACCTTGGTGGTCCGGATCTGATCATAGTAGATTGCAGGCAGGATTTCCACAGCGCGAACTCTGGCGAGGCGGGGGCGTCATAACCGTCAAAAATCGCATTAGGAAAAGGCGGGCGTCATCTCACGGATAAGGCGGAGCGATAGCGGCAGCCTGTTCAAACGGTCGAGCCCGAACATCATCTCGTCGACGCAGCTCGAAACCTCGCGGACATCATCAATGGGTTCACCAGCCTGGGCCAGAGTCTCGAAGCAGGTCGGATAGAGTTGATTGGGTCAATCGTATTCGATCGCCGTTGGCAGCCAGAGTGAGCCGGGGTGTGGCGTAACCGTAAGCAGCCATACGGAATTTGGATTCCAAATCGCCCGCCAGGCCGGCGAAAACCACCAGATTGTTCAAGGAAAACAATGGTGGGTGCAGTAGGATTCGAACCTACGACCCGCTGATTAAGAGTCAGCTGCTCTACCAACTGAGCTATGCACCCTCACCGACCGGCGCAGGACGCCGACGGGAGCGGGCGATCTATCCGCCTTTGGCGGGCTTGGCAAGGAAAAAGGGCGCGCGCGGGGCGGGGAGTCCGCTCGCCGGCCGAGCGCGCCAGATCTGCGCCGGGACCGTGTTGGGACCGCGCGGGTCGTCGCCCACGGGCGGAGGTGCGGCGCCCGTCACCGGACAGATTTCAATTCTGGTAACCAACTCTTCATGCGCAGTCAGCATTGTGAGCGCACTTGAGGACGGTTCGGTCGAGTCGGATTCGACAGCTCTCCACGCCGACGCGCGGGAGGCCGGTCGCCACGGATACTGCGGATTCCTTGGCGGCGACGCACCGGACGAGAGATTGAGGGGGGAATGACACGATGGACGCCGATGACGCCGCCACTCTGGTCCTGCCGTCGGTCCTGGACCTGAAGTCCGTGGGCGGACTGCATGCCGACCTGCTGGCGGTGCGCGGGCGGCCGCTGACCGTGGACGCTTCGCAGGTTTCGCGCCTGGGCGGGCTCGGCCTGCAGGTGCTGCTCGCCGCCCGCTCGACCTGGGCGGCGGACGCCCAGCCCTTCGAGGTCGTCAACCCTTCCGAGGATTTCACCGGAGCGCTGGACCTGTTCGGCGCCCCGCATCTCGAACCGGTCGCGCCTGAGCCGGACAGCCAGACCGCCACCGACCCCAATTCCGTCGACGCCAGGGAGCTTCGTTCGTGACCAAGACCATTCTTACCGTAGATGACAGTCGCACCATGCGCGACATGCTGCACCTGGCCCTGACCGAGGCGGGCTTCCGCGTCGTCCAGGCCGTGGATGGACTGGACGGGCTGGAGGCGCTCGACGCCGCCCAGGCCGATGTGATCATCACCGACATCAACATGCCCCGCCTCGACGGGTTCGGCTTCATCGAGGGCGTGCGCAAGAACGACCGTCACCGGGCCACGCCGATCCTGGTGCTGACCACGGAAAGCGACACGACGAAGAAGCAGCGCGCCCGCGACGCCGGCGCCACGGGCTGGATCGTCAAGCCGTTCAATCCGGAAAAGCTGATCGACGCCATCCGCCGCGTCGCCGCCTGATCCACGCTCGCCACCCTACAGGACGTCAGGCTCCGCCATGGATCCATTAGCCGCAATCAAGGTCACATTCTTCCAGGAGTGCGAGGAGCAGCTTGCCGAGCTCGAGGGCGGTCTGCTGGCCATGGAGGGCGGCGACCATGATCCGGAGATCGTCAATGCGGTGTTCCGCGCCGTCCATTCGATCAAGGGCGGCGCCGGCGCGTTCAGCCTGGAGGCGCTGGTCCGCTTCAGCCACGTGTTCGAGACGGCTCTCGATCTGATCCGCGGCGGCGACATCCAGGCCGACCAGGAGACGCTGAAGCTGCTGCTGCGCTCTGCGGACGTGCTGGCGGACCATGTCCGCGCCGCCCGCGACGGGGGCGTGGTCGACGAGGGGCGCTCCAGCGCCATGGCCGAGGCCCTGGAGGCCCTGGCCTCCGGCATGGGCGGCGGCGGCGAGGCCGACACCGGCGACGGCTTCGATGATTTCGTCTTCAATCCGGTGAGCATCGACATGTCCGATGCGCCGGCGCCTGCGGACGATTCCGTGGCGGCGCTGCTGGCCAGCATCACCGGCGGGGACGCCGACGGCGGCGCCGGCGAGGCCGATGCGCCCGCGTCCGACGACGCGCCTAGCCAGACCTGGCATGTCCGCTTCTATCCGCAGGTGGGCCTCTACCAGAAGGCCAACGAGGCCGGCCTGCTGCTCCGCGAGCTCGGACGGCTGGGCGAGGTGGCCGTCCGGCTGGACGCGTCGGGCCTGCCGCTGCTGCAGAACATGAACCCCGAGGACGCCTATCTGGGCTGGTCCGCCGACCTGACCGGCCCGGGCATCGAGGAAAGCGCGATCCGCGAAGTCTTCGAATGGGTGGAGGGCGACTGCTATCTGGACATCGTCCGCGAGGGCGCGGCCCCGCCTGTGGCCCAGGCGTCGGGCGTCGACGCGGTGGGCGACGTGGACGTGATGGCGCTGATCCGCGCCGCCCAGGCCGCCGAGGTCCCGGCCGCCGCCGCCGCCGCCCCCACGGCGCCCGCCCGGGCGTCGGCTGAGGCCAAGGCGACGGCCGAGCCGGCCAAGGCGAAGGAAGCGGCGCTGGACGCCAAGGCCCAGGCCGCGGCGCGGGAAGCCTCGCCCCAGACCATCCGCGTGGACCTGGAGCGCGTCGACCGGCTGATCGACCTGGTGGGCGAACTGGTGATCAACCAGGCCATGCTGACCCAGCGCGTGGCCGAGTGCGGCCTGCAGCGGGCCTCTTCGGTGGCCATGGGCCTCGATGACCTCGAGCAGCTGACCCGGGAGATCCAGGACAGCGTCATGGCCATCCGCGCCCAGCCGGTGAAATCGGTGTTCCAGCGCTTCCCGCGGCTGGTGCGCGAGATCGCCGCCATGACCGGCAAGGAAGTCCGGCTGATCATGGACGGGGAGGGCACCGAGGTCGACAAGACCGTGATCGAACGCCTGTCCGATCCCCTGACCCACATGATCCGCAACGCCATCGACCACGGGCTGGAGACGCCGGAGGAGCGCGAAGCCGCCGGCAAGCCCCGCGAGGGCGTGGTGCGTCTGGCGGCGCTTCACCGGTCTGGCCGGATCGTGATCGAGATCTCCGACGACGGCCGCGGCATCAACCGCCCGCGGGTCAAGCAGATCGCCGTGGACAAGGGGCTGATCAGTCCCGAGGCGAACCTTTCGGACGACGAGATCGACAACCTGATCTTCATGGCCGGCTTCTCCACCGCCGCCACCGTGTCGGACATTTCCGGCCGGGGCGTGGGCATGGACGTGGTCCGCCGCTCCATCCAGTCCCTGGGCGGACGCATCAACATCAGCTCGCGGCCGGGCCAGGGCTCGACCTTCACCCTCAGCCTGCCGCTGACCCTGGCCGTGCTCGACGGCATGGTGGTCACCGTCGCCGGCCAGACCCTGGTCGCGCCCCTGACGGCCATCATCGAGAGCCTGCAGCCCAAGGCCTGCGACGTGCGCAACCTCGGTCCCAACGCCCAGGTGATCGCCATCCGCGACACCCATGTGCCGCTGATCGACATCGGCCGCTCCCTGGGCTACCGCACCGTGACGCCGCCGCCCACCGAGGGCGTGGCGCTGCTGGTGGAAGGCGAGGGCGGCAGCCGGGCTGCGCTGATGGTGGACGCCATCCAGGGCCAGCGCCAGGTGGTCATCAAGAGCCTCGAGGCCAATTACCGCCCCGTTCCCGGGATCGCCGCGGCGACCATCCTGGGCGACGGCCGGGTGGCCCTCATCCTCGATATCGACGCGGTGATGGTGCCCAAGCCCCACGAGGGCGGCGGCGCCATTGCAGCACCGGCGAACGGCGGGCTCGACACCGTCGGCGCCCCCACGTCCCTTGCCAAGGTAGGGTAGGTCCATGGAAGACATCGTTCAGCGCAAGACGGGCGACCGGATCGAGCTGATCTCGTTCCGCATCGGCGACCAGGAATTCTGCGTCGACATCATGGCGGTGCGCGAGATCCGCGGCTGGACTCCGGCCACCTCGCTGCCCCAGGCGCCCAGCTTCGTGAAGGGCGTGATCAACCTGCGCGGCGCGGTTCTGCCCATCGTCGACCTGGCCGCGCGGATGGGCATGGCGGTCACCGAGCCGTCGGAGCGTCACGTGATCATCGTGACCCGGATCTGCGATCAGCAGGTCGGCCTGCTGGTGGACGCGGTGTGCGACATCATCACGGTCGAGACCGGCTCCATCCAGCAGACGCCGGATCTGGCCTGCGACGTGGTCAAGACCTTCGTGAAGGGTCTGCTGGCCATGGAAGGCCGGATGATCAGCCTGATCTCCCTCGACAACGTCCTGCCGACCCTGGAAATCGAAGCGTCCGGGGCCGAAACCGCCAGCATTCTTGCGGCCTGATCGGGACCCGATGATCGACGCCAAGAACCATAACAAGACCGCCGGACGTCTGGTCGAGGGCGAGTTCCTGTTCACCGCGGACGATTTCCGTCGCATCGCGGCGATGATCCACGCGGATGCGGGCATCTCCCTGACGGAGAACAAGGCGACCCTGGTCTATTCCCGACTGGCCAAGCGCCTGCGGGCCCTGGGCCTGGAGAGCTTCAAGGACTATTGCGCCCTGGTGCAGGGCCAGGACGGCGTGGACGAGCGGCAGCAGATGCTGGCGTCCCTGACCACCAACGTCACCCGCTTCTTCCGCGAGCCGCATCACTTCGACCATCTGTCGGCCAAGGTGCTGCCGCCCCTGCTGGATTCCGCCCGGCGCGGCGGCAAGGTGCGGATCTGGTCGGCGGCCTGCTCCAGCGGGCAGGAGCCCTATTCCATCGCCATCTCGATCCTCAAGCTCCTGCCCAATGCGGCCGACTACGACATCAAGATCCTGGCGACCGACATCGACCCCAATGTGGTCGCCTTCGGCCGGGCGGGCGTCTACACCCAGGATCTGGTGGCCGGCATTTCCGCCGACGACCTGCG
>CAINOV010000406.1 GCA_903851655.1 uncultured Caulobacterales bacterium | reverse complement strand
TTCACCGCCGCCACATAGGCGGCGGTCAGGGTGGCCACGCCGGACAGGCGGCCGAGCAGGTTCAGCGCCGTCCGCTCCGCGCTCAGCACCGCCCGGGCGTCGCCGCTGACCCAGGCGATCACGTCCCCCGCCTCCACCCGGTCGCCGTCCGCCAGTCGGGCTTCGAACTGGGCGTCAGGGTCCAGGGCGAGGAAGGCCAGCCGGGCGCAGGCGACCCCCGCCACGCGCCCGGGCCGCCGCGCCGCCAGCACCGCCGTCAGGGTCTCGTCCGCCGGGATCAACGCTGCGGTCAGGTCCCCGCCGCGCCCCAGGTCCTCGGCCAGCGCCTGTTCCACAATGGGTCGGATCAGCAGATCGGGCAGTGCGAGCATGGGCGGGCTTTCGTTGGCGCAAGGACGCGGGATCAGGCCTCGACCGGAGTCGCGGGCTGGATCCGGCTGCGGGTCTGCTGCGGGTGCGCCGCAAGCTGCGGGAAATCACGACGGAAATGGGCCCCGCGGCTCTCCCGCCGGGCCAGGGCGCCGCTGACGATCAGCCGGGCCGCGGTCAGGGTCGGCGCCTCCCCATGGGCCTTCGCCAGCACCTCGATCAGGGCCAGCGCCCGGCCAAGGCCCTCGGCGTCCCGCTCCACCCCCGCCTCGCGGCTGAGGGTGCGGCGCAGCTCGGCCAGGGCGGCGTCCGGCAGGTCCGGCGCCGGTTCGCAGGCCACGGGCGCGGTCCCCGGATCAGCGAAGGCGGCGGCCGCGTGACCGGCCCGGCGGCCGAACACCGCCGCCTCCAGCAGGGAATTGGAGGCGAGGCGATTGGCGCCATGGACGCCGGTGGAGGCGCATTCCCCGGCGGCGAACAGGCCGGGCAGGCTGGCCGCGCCCCAGGCGTCGGTCTCGACCCCGCCCATGTGATAATGGGCCGCCGGCGCCACCGGGATGGGCGAGACCCGCGGATCGAGCCCGTGGGTCCTGCAGGCGGCGAACACGCCGGGAAACTCATCGGGGAAATGGTCGCCCACGGCGGCGCGGCAGTCGAGGAAGGCGCCGCCGCCGGTCAGGCGCTGGCGATGGATCGCCCGGGCAACGATATCCCGGGGGGCCAGCTCGCCCCGCGGATCATGGTCGCGCATGAACGGGCGGCCCGCCGCGTCCACCAGGACCGCGCCCTCTCCGCGAAGGGCCTCGGTGGCCAGGGGCGCCGGATCGACACCGAAATCCATGGCGGTGGGGTGGAACTGGACGAACTCCGCGTCGGTGATCACCGCGCCGGCCTGGGCGGCGAGGCCCAGCCCCTCCCCCCGGACCGCCGCGGGGGTGGTGGTCTCGGAGAACAGGCCACCGACCCCGCCCGTGGCCAGCACCACGGCGCTCGCCGTGACCGCGATCAGGCGACCCTGATGCGCGATCAGGGCGCCGCGGACCCGACCGTCCCGATCCTGCAGCAGCCGGCGGGCCCGGGCGCCGGACCAGACGGTGACCGTGGGCGCGGCGTCCACGGCGGCGATCACCGCCTGCATGATGGCGCGACCGGCCTGGTCGCCCTTCACCCGGGCCACCCGGGCGCGGCTGTGGGCGGCCTCCAGACTCTGGACCAGCCGACCGTCCGCATCGGTGTCGAAGGCCGCGCCCAGCGCCAGCAGCGCCGCCACGGCGTCGGGCCCCTCCCCGGTCAGCAGGGCGGCCCGGTCCGGCTGCACCAGGCCTGCGCCCGCCGCCACGGTGTCCTGGGCGTGCAGGGCGACGGAATCGTCCGCCCCCATGGCCACGGCGACCCCGCCCTGGGCCCAGGCGGACGAGCAGCCCTCGCCCAGGGGCTCGGCGGAAATCACCAAGGCCCGCCGCGGCGCCGCGGCCAGGGCCGCCGACAGCCCGGCCAGCCCCGCGCCCAGCACCAGCACGCCGTCGAAGGCGAGGCGGTCGGTCTTGTCCGGCAGTGACGCGTCGGCGGCCATGGGCGCGCTCCCGTTCGGAAGGGATGGGTTCGAAGACGGGCGCCGCGCGCCTAGATCAGCTCGACATCCACATGGTGTCGGGCCTTGACCAGGTCATAGCGGGCGGGAACCGCCGGCGGCGGCAGGTCGATCATCCGCTGGACCGCCGCCCGCGCCCGTTCGATGACGGCGGCGTCCACCGTCACCTCGTGCTGGTCATGCAGCAGGGCCTCGTAGATGTTCTCGAGGCTGATCCGCTTCATGTGCGGGCACAGGTTGCAGGGGCGGACGAACTCCGTCTCCGGGGCGTCCACGGCGACATTGTCGGCCATGGAGCATTCGGTGATCAGCACCACCTGGGCGGGCTTGCGAGTCGACACGAAGTCGCTCATCGCCGCAGTGGAGCCGGTGAAGTCACTGGCCTCGATCACGTCGGTGGGGCATTCCGGGTGGGCCAGGATCTGGGCGCCGGGATAGGCGGCGCGCAGCTCGGCGATGTCGGCCCCGGTGAAGCGCTCGTGCACCTCGCAGCGCCCGGCCCAGGCGATGATCTTCACGTCGGTCTGGCGGGCCACGTTGCGGGCCAGGAACTCGTCCGGGATCAGGATCACCCGGTCCACGCCCCATTCCCGGGCCGCCTGCTCCACCACCTGAACAGCGTTGGCGGAGGTGCAGCAGATGTCGGTCTCGGCCTTCACCTCGGCGGTGGTGTTGACATAGGTGACCACCGGCACGCCGGGATAGCGCGCCTTGATCATCCGCACGTCCGCCGCCGTGATCGACGAGGCCAGGCTGCAGCCCGCCCGCAGGTCGGGGATCAGCACGGTCTTGTCCGGGCACAGCACCTTGGAGGTCTCGGCCATGAAGTGCACGCCGGCCTGGACGATGATGCGCGCATCGCTCCGCGCCGCTTCCCGGGCCAGGCCCAGGCTGTCGCCTACATAGTCGCCCACCCCGTGGAAAATCTCCGGGGTCATGTAGTTGTGCGCCAGGATGACGGCGTTCTTTTCCCGCTTCAGCCGGTTGATCTCGGCGATCAGGGGCGCGTGCAGGCGCCATTCCAGCGGAGTGACCCGGCTCTTGAGCTTCGCCCAGATCGGCGCGGTGGCGGCC
>CAINOV010000405.1 GCA_903851655.1 uncultured Caulobacterales bacterium | reverse complement strand
GGGGCGGTCAGGACAATCCTGAAATTGATCCTGCGGCCCAGGGTGCTGTCGCCCAGGCTGTTCCAGGTGGCGACCGCCACATGGCCCACCGCCCGGATCGCCGCCGCGCCGAGGCCGAGGCCCGGAGCCTCCTCGGCCGTGACCCCACAATCCGCAAGGGCCCCGCGGTCCGCCACCGTGCATTGGAGAGCCGCCCAGCCCGTCGTCCGCCCGGCCTTGACCGCGGCGTCCGGCAGGGCGAGGTCCGCCGCCGCCGGTCGCCGCACATAGTCGAACTCGAAGGTCTGCAGCGGCGGCGCCTTGGCCAGGTCCGCCTCTGACAACGGGTGGGCAGCGAAATGGATCGCCACCTCGACCTTGTCCCCGGCCTGCGGCGACGGCTTAGGTCCCGTTTCGGCGATGAACCCGCGTGTGAGCTTCAGGGCGGCGGTTTCCAGCGCCGGCGGGGCGCCGCGGATCAGGGGCTGGCAGGCGCGGAGGCGTCCATCCGGGTCAAAATCACACTGGAGGGACACGGTCTGGTCACGCCCGTCCGCCCCGGCGAAGGCGGCCACCTCGGCTCTGGACGGCTGCTGCGCCCAGTTCAGGGTCCGGAACAGCCGACGGACGGCGGGCGTATCGATCCCGGGGCCCCCACCATCATTCTGGAACACGATGGGGATTTTCACCACGCCCCCTGCGACGGGAACGCCGGCTTGCGTCGCCGGCGACATCTGGAAATAGGGCGCCAGGCTCAGTGCCGCCGCGCCGAACCCGTAGCCGGCGGGCGTTTCGGAGTCCATGACGCACCCGCCTACGGACCCGCTGATGCTGACAATGCACACGATGATCGCCTTGCCCCCGATCCCGCGCGCAAGGGCTGCAGGCGGCCAGAGGGCCACCAACTCGTCGCCGGTCGGCAGGCGGACCCATTTCGGCTTGCTGATCACGGGCGGAGGACTGAACCGGACGGGAATGGAGAGGCGGGCGTCGGCGATCGGCTGGCCGTCCCTGAGGCCGGGCTTCAGCTCGAACTCCGAGGCCAGGGCGAGCGCCGCAGCCCCGAAGCCCAGGTCCGCCGGTTCCTCGCGCTTGACCTTGCAGTCCCGCACCTTCCCGTCCAGCTGCAGGACGCAATCCAGGACCGCCTGCCCGCCGGCGCCGGCCTGCAACGCCTTGGCGGGATAGGCGTCGAGCAGCCGCGCCGCGTCAGGCGTCCGGGCCCAGGATGGCGGGGATGTCTGGCTCATGGCCAGGGCGGGCGCCGCTCCCAGGATCGCCAGACACAGAAAGCCGCCCAGGGTCAATCGCCCGTCCCGCCGCATCACGCCACTCCACTCCACTCCACTCCCGCCGACAGCGGCGAAGGCCGCCTGCAACGCATCCGGGCGCTGAACCCCTCGGCTTACCACCAAGACTAGATCGAAATCCGGCCGTGTCCAGTCACGGAGCCGGCGTATACTGATCCTCCGACAACAGGGAGAGACCGCATGACGGATCCGGTGTTCGAAAGGCCATGGAGCCACCTTCTGGCGACTCGGGACGGGGCGATCGCCACGGTCACCCTGAACCGGCCGGACGCCCGCAACGCCCTGAACACCGGGCTGATGCAGGAACTGACCGAGGTGGCCCGGGCCCTGCGCCGGCGCAGCGACATCCTGGCGGTGATCCTGGCGGGCGGCGCGCGGAACTTCTCGGCCGGCGCCGACCTGGGCGGGGCCCAGGCCCGGACCGCGGCGCCGTCCCTGTTGCAGACCCGCGAACAGGTGGCGCTGGGGCCGGACATGTGCGCCGCCTGGGAGGAGATCGAGGCGGTCACCCTCGCGGCGATCGAGGGCTATTGCATCGGCGGCGCCTGCGCGCTGGCGGTGTCCTGTGACTTCCGCATCATGGGCGAGGACGCCTACCTCCGCCTGCCGGAGGTCCCGCTGGGCATCAACATGAGCTGGCGGTCGATCCCCCGCATCACCACGCTTGCGGGGCCGTCCCGGGCCAAGCGGTTCGTCATGTTCGGCGAACCCGCCGACGCCGCGACCTGCCTGGCCTGGGGCATGGCCGATGCGGTCGCGCCGACCGGAGAGGCGCTGGCGCTGGCCGGCGACTGGGCGCGCAAGGTGGCCGCCCTGCCGCCCCTGCCGGTGCGCATGACCAAGGAGGCGGTGAACGCCAGCGCCCATGCCCTGCACGCCGCCACGAGCTTCATGGATCGGGACCAGTACCTGCTGACCGCGCGGACCGAGGACTTCAAGGAGGGCGCGCGGGCCTTCTTCGAAAAGCGCCCCGGGACGTTCCGCGGAGAATGACCGGGACCGCGCCCCCGCCCGACCCGCCGCCGAAGGCGCCTCCGGGCGAGGGAGACGCCCGCGACCTGTTGCGCGCCCTGTTCGACGCCGCCGTGGCCGCCGTGACCCCGGCGGCCTGCCTGACGCCCTGGATCGGCGGGCTGCAGGCCCGTCGCCGTCCCGGCCGCTTGGCCGTGCTGGCCGTGGGCAAGGCGGGGGCCAGCATGCTGGACGCCCTCGCCGACGGGCTGGACCGGCCCTTCTCCGGACTGGTCATCACCCCCCCGGGCTATGGTCCAGCGAAGAGCGCGGCCGCGGACGGCGTCGCCCGGCTGTTCGCCGGCCACCCGACCCCGGACGCGGGCAGCCTGGCCGCGGGCGAGGGGGCGCTGGCCCTGGCCGCGGGCCTTGGCGACGGCGATCACCTGCTGGCCCTGGTGTCCGGGGGCGGGTCGGCCCTGATGTGCGCGCCGGCCGCCGGCGTCGCCCTGACCGACAAGCAGGCCCTGACCCGGGACCTGCTGCGCTGCGGCGCGGCGATCTCCGAGATCAACTGCGTGCGCAAGCACCTGTCGCGGGTGAAGGGCGGGCGCCTGGCCCTGGCCGCCTTTCCCGCGACGGTCGAGACCCTGGCCATTTCCGACATCCCCGGCGACGACCCGCAGCTGATCGCGTCCGGACCGACCCTGCCCGACCCCACCACCCTGGCCGACGCGCGGGACGTGCTCGACCGGTACGGCCTGGCCGCCGCGCCGTCGATCCGGGCGGCCCTGGCCGATCCGGCGAACGAGAGCCTGAAGCCGGACCATCCCCAGGCCGGACGGCTGGGCGTGCAGCTGATCGCCCGCGCCGCCGACGCGCTGGAGGCGGCCCGGCGCCTGGGCGTCCGGTCGGGACACCGGGTGACGGTGCTGGGGGACCGGCTGGAGGGCGAGGCAAGGTCGCTGGGCGCCGCCCATGCCGCCCTGGCCCTCGCCCATCCCGCCACGGACGGACCTGCGCTGATCCTGTCCGGCGGAGAAACGACGGTCACCGTGACCCATCCCGACGGCCGGGGCGGCCCCAATCTGGAATATCTGCTGGCCCTGGCCCTCGCCCTGGACGGCGCTGCGGGGATCTTCGCCATTGCCGGCGACACCGACGGGCAGGACGGCTCCGAGCCGGTGGCGGGGGCGGTGGTGACCCCGTCGACCCTGTCGCGGGCCCGCAGCCTTGGCCTGGACGCCCGGGAGATGCTGGCGCGCAACGACAGCCACGCCTTCTTTGCGGCCCTGGGGGATCTGGTGGTCACCGGTCCGACCCGCACCAATGTCAACGATTTCAGGGCCCTGCTGATCACGACCGGAGCTGCGAACGGGATGTGACAGCCTCGGCGCTTGCGGGGCGCCGCGACGCTTGGCATGAACGGCGGTGCGGTGTCTGCGGCGATCGAACTGTCTCGATCGGCTGCGCCCGCCAGAGGCGGCCGCCACAGGCCGAAAGCATATGCGTCGCCATCGCCGGGCCAAGATCGTCGCCACCGTGGGCCCCGCCAGCGCCTCGCCCGAGATGCTGAAGGCCCTGTTCGTGGCGGGCGTCGACACCTTCCGCCTGAACTTCAGTCACGGAACCCACGAGGATCACGCCCGCTCGCACGCCGCGATCCGGGCGCTGGAGCAGGAGATGGGGCGTCCGATCGGGATCCTGATGGACCTGCAGGGGCCCAAGATCCGCGTGGGGACGATCCGCGACGGCCGCCTCGACCTGGTCGTCGACGAGGCGATCCGGTTCCTGCCCGGCGGGACGGACGGCGACCGGATGAGCATTCCCCTGCCCCATCCGGAGATCTTCGCCGCCCTGTCGCCCGGCGACCGCCTGCTGATCGACGATGGTCGCATCCGCGTCCGCGTCACCGGCGTGCAGAGCGACCGTATCGACGCCCGGGTGGAGACAGCGGGGGTCCTGTCCAACCGCAAGGGCGTGAACGTCCCCGGCGCGGTGCTGGACCTGTCGCCCCTGACCCCCAAGGACCGGGCCGACCTGGCCTTCGGCCTCGAACTGGGGGTGGACTGGGTGGCCCTGTCCTTCGTGCAGAAGCCCGGCGACCTGCTGGAGGCGCGGGGCCTGGTGGGGGACCGGGCGGGGCTGGTGGCGAAGATCGAGCGCCCGTCCGCCCTCACCTGTCTGGACGACATCATCCGCCTGTCCGATGCGGTCATGGTCGCCCGGGGCGACCTCGGCGTGGAGATCCCGCCGGAAGAGGTGCCCGGCCGCCAGAAGGAGATCGTCCGCGCGTGCCGTCTGGCGGTTAAGCCGGTGATCGTCGCCACCCAGATGCTGGACTCCATGGTGAGTTCGCCCGCCCCCACCCGGGCAGAAGCCTCCGACGTGGCCACCGCCATCTATGACGGCGCCGATGCAGTGATGCTGTCCGCCGAGTCCGCCTCCGGCGCCTATCCGGTGGAGTCGGTGGCGATGATGGATCGCATCATCCGCAGCACGGAGCAGCACAAGATGTATCGCTCCCTCGTCCAGGCCGCCCAGCTGGAGGAGGAGCACACCGCCCCGCACGCCGTCGCCGCCGCCGCCGCCGCCCTGGCCGAGGGGATCGAGGCGCCGACCATCGTCGCCTTCACCTCCAGCGGCACCACCGCCGCCCGGATCGCCCGCAAGCGTCCGGCGGTGTCGATCCTGGCGATCACGGCGAATGAGCAGGTGTCCCGCCGCCTGTGCCTCTTGTGGGGCGCCCACAGCCTTCGGGCGGAGGACGTGCACACCTACGAGGACATGGTCCAGCGCGCCGTGGACTGCGCCCAGGAGGAGGAGTTCGCCCATCCCGGCGAGCTGATCGTGGTGGTCGCCGGCGTGCCCTTCGGCCAGGCGGGGACCACCAACAACCTGCGCGTGGTCCAGATCCCGCGGGCCTAGGGACGGCTAGCGCATCTTCATTCCGGCGGGCATCGGCGCCTCGGGCGCGGCCCCGCGGACCTCGAAGGTCGCATCGAGGGGCGGCCCGGCGTCGAAGGTGAGCCTGACCGTGACCTTGTCGCCCACCTTCAGGGGATGGCTGAGCCCCTCCAGCATCAGGTGGTTGCCGCCGGGCTGGAAGCTGGCGCTGCCCCCCGGCGGGATGATCAGGCCGTCCGTCAGCGCCTCCATGTGGGCCACGCCCCCCGACACCACCGACCGGTGCAGGGTGACGCTGCGGGCGACCGACGACGCCGCAGCGCGCAGGCGCACCGGTTTCGCCGTCGGATTGCGGATCACCAGATAGCCGCTGGTCATCCCCATGCCGGCGGCGGCGGGCCGGAGCCAGGCGCCGCTGATCCCCACGCCGGGGCTCTTGTCCGCATGGGCGGGCGCCGCCAGCAGCCCGGCCGCGACGGCGGCGAGGGCGAGGACCCGGAAGGACGTGTTCATGTGAGCTCTCTCCAGGATGGCGACGGACCGGCCGGCTCAGAAGCTGCGGGTCAGCAGGGTCTTGAACAGGACCGGCGCGGTCAGCTGGTTGCCGGAGACCCGTTGATAGACGGGGACTCCCACATCGGCAAACAGCCGCCAGGGACCGGACTGCAGCTCCAGACCCGGGGCAAGGACCGCCCGGGTGTAGCCGCTGTCCGAGGGATGGCCGTCCGACCCGTGGTCGTGGGCCCGAACCGAAGCGATCACCTGCACGACCGGGGCCAGGGTGGCCTTGCCCCCGGCCAGGGTCCAGCCCGCCCAGCTGACGCCGGCGGCCACGTCCAGCTCCTCGCCGGGACGGTAGTTGGACTTCCAGTCCACGGGCTTGTCCCAGACCCCCTGGACGAAATAGGCGAGGTCGCCGTCGCGGTTCAGCGCGCCCTGCTTGTAGGCCCCCAGCAGCACGTCGGTGGAGCCGCTGGAGATCTCGGTGTCCGGGTCGAAGTTGGCGTAGCTGTGGTCCCCCGTGGGCAGCTTGACCCCGGCGATCAGCCCCAGGCTCATGTCCTTCGACAGGCCGGTATAGGTGGCCATCAGCCGCACGTCGCCCAGGGCCGCATGCTTGAAGGTGTCGACGCCGTTCCCGGTGTCGGTGGTGAAGGCCCGGTTCCAGGCGGGGACCTCTGCGGTGACGGTCCAGTCCGTGGCGATCCGGTACTGGCCGCCGACCGTGACGAAATCGGTCTTGATCTTCTTGTCGGCATTGTCGCCGGACGGCGCGCGAGAGCCGCCGGCCCAGTTCTGCGACTGGTCCATGAAGTCGTATTCGACGAACAGCGATCCGTGGGTTCCATCCGGCATCAGCGTGCCGGCGCCGACGGAGAACACGCCGCAGCCGCAGGCGCAGGCCAGGGCGGAGGCGGGGGCGAAAATAGCCGGAACGGCCAGCAGGGAGACGGCCGCAGCGACGGCGGACCGGGAGGCGAGGATGGACATGACAACAGGCTTTCCTGTGAGAATCTGACGCGATCTCCGCCGCGGGCCGATGGGCGCGCGGGAGATCAAGGGCGAGGTCAGGTCACAGGCGGGCGGGGGGTCCGGTGGAGGGCGGCGGCGGCGCGGCGAGGCCACGACCAGGGGACAGCGCGGCCCGGGCGAGGACAACGGTCTTGGTCGGGGCCTGCGCGTGGGGGACCGGCGCCGGGACGACCGGGGCCTCCAGCGCCACGTGAGTCCCTGCGAAGGCGCAGGGCTGGTCCGGCTTCTGGCGGTCCGGCGTCTCGCGGTCCTTGGACGGCTTGTCCCCGGTCTCCGCCGCGACCGCGGCATGGCCCGAGCAGATCACCAGATGCGGCCCGTGGTCCTGAGCGACCATGTAGCCGGCGGGGACGGCGGCGCGCAGCATCAAGGCCAGGAGCGCCAGGACCAGTCCGGCGCGCCCGAATCCCCGCCCAAATCGCTGCAATGTGCGCGGCAACCCCATGCGATCAGCCATACCGCGGCGCGGCGTGCGTTACAATCACTTGCCGGACGGTGCGGGGTTCGGCGGCGCCTCCCGGCGATCGTTGTTGGTGCGGTCGTATTCCTGGACGATCTGCTGGGGCGGGTCCTGCCAGCTGTCCCAGGGCAGATCCTTGCGCCGGGCGTCGGCCCAGCGCTCGAGCCAGTCCACCCCGTCATGGCCCACATAGGGGTCGCCCTCCCGGTAGGCGGGGTCCTTCATCGCCTGCTCCAGGGATACGCCCTTCAGCCTCCGGCGCTTCAGGATCTGGGCGAGGTCGTCGATGCAGTCCGCATTGAGCCGGGTGGCGTGCAGCAGCATGACAAAGGCGATCTGCCGACCGAACAACCCCTGGGAGGCGGTCTGGTACCAGGCGATGGTCCGTTCGGTGTAGTCGAGATACTGCCGGCGGATGCGCAGGCGCCGCGCCTCGTCATGCCGGGAGAGGGCGTCGTCATAGGGCTCGGCGAATTCCCAGTCATCGGCGTCGATGGTCACCGGCGCGACGCGGTAGCCGTGCGCCGCCAGCCAGCGGTTGATCTCCAGCTTCACCGCCTCGGGAAAGCCGGTTTCCAGATAGGGGTGACGGAACCACGCCAGCGGGCGGTGGCGCGCCGCCAGCAGGCCCCGGGTCACCGGCTCGCCGCGGGCGATGTCGTTGATGTAGCCCGGCCCGCCCAGCTCGTCGGGGGATTCATGGCTGAAGGTGTGGTTGCCGAGGTCCATGCCCGCATCCAGCCACTTCTGCAGGTTGGCGATCTGCTGGGTCCGGTCCAGGCGGTCGAGCTTGCTCTCGTTGACGAACCCCGTGGCCTGCAGCCGATGGCGCTTGAGCCCCCGCAGCAGCATGTCGTTCAGATAGTTCACATAGGGCTGGTCGGGCACGAGACTGAGGCCCGGCAGGTCATCGAAGGTCAGCGCCACCGTTCCCCCGGCGGCCTGCGCGGCCGAGGCCGACATCAGGGCGCCGGCGGTCAGCAGGGCGGCGCAGAGGCGCATCACTCCCCGGTGCGCGGACTGTCGCGTCTCGCTGCGTATCATCTGCATGACCCTTCGCCTCCGCACGGCTCGGCTCTTCCGCGTCGGTGGGCTGGTTTGCCGAGAACGCCGGCGCGCCGCAAGGGCCAGCTTTGGCTTTCGTTGGGACCGGAAGGGTATTAGCATTGGCCATGTCAAATCAATCGGAGATCCCCTTGCACGCCAACCGCACTGTCCGCTCCAGCCTCGCCGCCCTGATCCTGGCCGCCAGCCTGACCTGCGTCGGCGACGCCGGCGCGCAGCCCGTCGGGCTTGTGGCGGGCTTTTTCGAGAAGGGGGTGGAGGCGCGGCTGAAGGCGCCCCTGTCGAAGACCGACCTGTTCGACGGGGCGGCCCTGCGGGTCGTGCTGTGCGGAACGGGCTCGCCCATGCCCGATCCCGCCCGGGCCAAGGCCTGCACGGCCGTGATCGTCAAGGGTCGGGTCTATCTGGTGGATGTGGGCCCCGGCGCGGTGAACAGCCTGCAGCTGATGGGCTTTCCCCTGGACCGGATCGCCGGCGTGTTCCTGACCCACTACCATTCCGACCATATCGGCGACCTGGGGGAGCTGCGGATGCAGACCTGGGTGGCGGGCCGCGCCGCGCCCCTGCCGGTCCATGGCCCGGAAGGCGTCGAGCGGGTGGTGGGGGGCTTCAACGCCGCCTACGGGCTGGACGACGACTACCGCACCCTGCACCACGGGGAGGCCTACATGCCGCACGCCGCCGCCCAACTCGCCGCGCAGGGCTTCACCGCGCCGGAGGCAGGGGAGCGGGTCGTCTACAGGGACGCCGACGTGACCATCACCGCGTTCCGGGTGAACCATGACCCGATCAAGCCGGCGGTGGGCTACCGCTTCGACGCCGGCGGCCGCTCCGTGGTGGTGTCGGGCGATACGGGGCCGTCCGCCAATCTGGTGAAGGAGTCCCGGGGCGCGGACCTGCTGGTGCACGAGGCCCTGTCTGCCCGCATGGTTGGCCTCATCAACCAGGCGTCGAAGGCCGCCGGGCTCGACCGGCAGGCCAAGATGGTCAACGACACCCTGACCTATCACACCGATCCGGTGGACGCGGCGCGGGAGGCCAACGCGGCCGGCGTCGGCCTGCTGGTCTACAGCCATCTGGCGCCGGGCCTGCCGCAACCGGCCCTGGAGAAGCTGTTCGTCGACGGCGTCGCAGCCGTGCGCGACCCCAAGAGCTGGGCGGTGGGCTTCGACGGCATGCGGATCGACCTGCCCTTCGCCGGCGGCGCGCCGGTCCAGTCAAAGGTCCCGATGCTCGGCCGTTGACGGCGGAGCAGGCGGCGGGCAAGGGTCGTCCGCGTTCAAGCCGATCCCGGACACCGGTCCGGGAGGTCCTGAAGGAAAGAGGAACTGCCCATGTTTTCACACGTGATTCTCGGCGCCAACGATCTGCAGAAGGCGCGCAAGTTCTATGACGCGACCATGGGCGCGCTGGGCTATGGCCCGGCCATGGACGCCGGCTACCGCTTCTTCTATCTGAGCCCGACCGGGTCCTTCGGCATCACCACGCCGATCAACGGCGAGCCGGCCAACCACGGCAACGGCGCCACCATCGGCTTCCCGGTCGAGTCCCCGGAACAGGCGGATGCGTGGCATGCCGCCGGCGTCGCCAATGGGGGAACGACCTGCGAAGACCCGCCGGGCATCCGCGAAGGCGCCATGGGCAAGATGTACCTCGCCTATCTCCGCGACCCGGACGGCAACAAGCTCTGCGCCATCAAGCGCATGTAGGCGGGCCTCTGCGCGACAGGGGCGCCTTGCCTGCGCCCCTGTCGCGTCGCACTCTGCGGACGCAGACAAGACCGATCACGGTCGCGCCGCACCGGGGAAGACGCCCATGACCGCCCTGCATTTCCAGTCCGCCGTCGCCCTCGCCCGATCGATCCGTGAGGGCCGGCTGTCCGCCCGCCAGGCGCTGGAGCATTTCCTGGACCGGGTCGACCGGCTGAACACCCCGATCAACGCCATCATCCACCAGGATCGGGCCGGCGCCCGGGCCCGGGCCGACGCCGCCGACGCCGCGCGGGCGGCAGGGGCCGAGCTCGGCCCGCTGCACGGCGTGCCCATGACGGTGAAGGAAAGCTACCAGGTGCGGGGGACGCCCACGACCTTCGGCATTCCTCAGTTCCGGGACAACGTCACCGACCGGGACGC
This sequence comes from uncultured Caulobacterales bacterium, assembly GCA_903851655.1. Taxonomy (GTDB): domain Bacteria; phylum Pseudomonadota; class Alphaproteobacteria; order Caulobacterales; family Caulobacteraceae; genus CAIMFV01. The sequence continues at coordinate 1,457 of CAINOV010000405.1, read as the reverse complement.
CCTGGCGGTCCAGCGGCTGACGGCGGCGGGCGCCAACATCTTCGGCAAGACCAATGTCCCGATCCGGCTGGCGGACTTCCAGAGCTACAACGACATCTACGGCACGACCCGCAATCCGTGGAACCACGACCGCACGCCCGGGGGATCGTCCGGCGGCTCCGCGGCGGCCCTGGCGGCGGGGCTGACGGGGCTGGAGATCGGCAGCGACATCGGCGGATCGATCCGCAACCCGGCCCATTTCTGCGGCGTGTTCGGGCACAAGCCGACCTTCGGCCTCTGCCCGACCCGGGGTCATTCCCTGGACGACAGCGTGGCGCCCTCGGACATCTCGGTGATCGGCCCCCTCGCCCGCTCCGCCGGGGATCTCGACACGGCCCTGCGGCTGATGGCGGGGCCCGACGAGATCGACCGTCCCGGCCTGGCCCTGGACCTTCCCGAGCTGCACGGCCCGGTGGCGGGCCTGCGGATCGGGATATGGATGTCGGACCCGTTCTGCCCCACCTCCGCCGGGGTCGGCGCCCGGCTGCAGGCGGTGGCCGACGCGCTGGGCCGGGCCGGCGCCCATGTGGACGACCGGGCGCGCCCGGCGATCGATCCGGCCCGCAGCCACGAGGTCTATTCCGCCCTGCTGTTCGCCGCCATGTCCGCCCGGTTGCCGGACGAGGCCTACGAGAAGCGGGTGCAGGTAGCGGAGCGCCCGGCGTCCGACAATGATCTCAACGCCTTCATCGCCCGGGCCGAGACCATGCGGCACCGGACCTGGACCCAGTCCAACGAGGCGCGGACCAAGCTCCGCTGGGCGTGGAAGCGCTTCTTCGGCGAGGTCGACTTCCTGATCACGCCGGTGATGCCCACCACGGCCTTCCCCCACGACCATACGCCGGAGGGGGCGCGGACCGTCGACATAGACGGCCAGAGCCACCCCTATTTCTGCCAGACCTTCTGGGCCGGACTGACCGGGGTGGCCTACCTGCCCTCGACCGTGATCCCGGCGGGGCCGGCGCCCGACGGCCTGCCCGTGGGCGTGCAGATCATCGGCCCCGCCTATTCGGACCTGCGCACCATCGGCCTGGCGCGGCGGCTGGAGGCCATGGGCTTCGGCTTCACACCGCCGCCCGCCCTGGCGAGCCACCCCGAGGCCGCGTCCAGCCCTGCCCAATATGAGCCGTCTGCAGCCCAATCCTGAAGAAAATTTACGAATTGTCAGCCGAGCCGCACCATCATCGCAGGTGTTCGATGACTGAATCCTAGTAACAACGACTTTCCGTTCGCAGTCTGAAACGGCTGCGGACGGAGTTTTCGTTTCAGCGGTCAAGTCCAGTGTCGGCCCGCATCACGGGCTGGTCCTGCGGCGACACCGGCGGCGCTTTCCGCGCCCTTGCCGCAACACCGCCAGCAGCCGCCGTCTTCCACATCCGACGACGCCCCGTTCTTGTGGGAACACGCATGCATGCTAG
>CAINOV010000404.1 GCA_903851655.1 uncultured Caulobacterales bacterium | reverse complement strand
CGCTCCAGGCTGCGGACGAAGGCCGGCCCGACGCCGGGGAGCAGGCTGACCGGCCGGGGCGCCAGAAAGCTGCGGGCCTCGGCCGCCCCGATCACGGCGAAGCCCCGCGGCTTGTCCAGGTCGGATGCGATCTTGGCGAGAAACTTGTTGGGGCCCAGGCCGACGGAGACGGAAAGCCCCGTCTCCGCAAGGATTCGACGCTGGACCCGGGCCATCTGGAACGCGGCGGATCCGCCGTTGAGCCGCTCTGTTCCCGACAGGTCGATCCAGGCCTCGTCCAGGGATAGGGGCTGCACCAGGGGCGACAGTTCGGCGATCAGGGCCATGATCCGCGCGCTCTCGCGGCGGTACTTCGAGAAATCGGGGGAGATCACCACCGCCTGGGGACAGGCCTTCAGCGCCTTGAACATCGGCATGGCGGACCGCACGCCGAAGGTGCGAGCGATGTAGCAGCAGGTGGTCACCACGCCCCGGACGCCGCCGCCGACGATCACCGGCGCCTCGGCCAGTTCGGGGCGGTCGCGCTTCTCCACGCTGGCGTAGAAGGCGTCGCAGTCCAGATGCGCGAGGCTGAGCTGGTTCAGCTCCGGGTGCGACACCAGCCGCGGCGAGCCGCACGCCCCGCACCGGCGGTCCACGAGTCGGTCCGTCGTCCAGAGACAGTCGCGACACAGTCCCGGCGCGGGCGGAGGCTGCGGCTGGAGCGGGACAGAGGTCATGTGGCGCGTTCCCCGCGTCTCCCGCCTGTTTGGTCGGCTAACCCGGACTTAAGGATATGCGTGTACCACCGATGCAACTGCGCTGGAGTCTGCGGATTGCGGATCGCCGGGCGAGGGTGAGCGTGATCGGATTATGACCAAGAAAGTCCTCATCGTCGAGGATAACGAGCTGAACATGAAACTCTTTCATGATCTTCTCGATGCCCAGGGGTACGAAACGCTCCAGACCCGCGAGGGGCTGCAGGCGCTCGCCCTCGCGCGGAATCATCGTCCGGACCTGATCCTGATGGACATCCAGCTCCCGGAGATTTCGGGCCTCGAGGTGACCAAATGGCTGAAGGAAGACGACGAGCTGTCGCACATTCCGGTCATCGCCGTGACGGCCTTCGCCATGAAGGGCGACGAGGAGCGGATCCGGGAGGGCGGCTGCGAGGCCTATATCTCGAAGCCGATCTCGGTGACTTATTTCCTCGACACGGTGCGTCGGTTTTTGAGTTAGGGGCGGGATGACTGCGCGGATCCTCGTTGTCGATGACGCTGAGGCCAATGTTCGCCTGCTCGAGGCGAAGCTTTCGGCGGAGTATTATGACGTCCAGACGGCGCCGGATGGCCCCTCGGCGCTGAAGGCCGCCGCCGACCAGGCGCCGGACATCATCCTGCTGGACGTCATGATGCCGGGCATGGACGGGCTCGAGGTCTGCCGTCGCCTGAAGGCCGACCCAGCGACCCGCCACATTCCCGTGATCCTGGTCACGGCCCTCGACGGACGCCGCGACCGGCTGAGCGGGCTGGAAGCCGGGGCCGACGATTTCCTCACCAAGCCGATCGACGACCTGGCCCTGTTCGCGCGGGTGCGCAGCCTGGTGCGGCTGAAGCTGGTGATCGACGAGCTGCGCCACCGGGAAGCCTCCGGACGCCGCATGGGCGTGATCGAGGGCGCCGCCGCGCGCATGTCGGGCGCGGGCGGACTGATCCTGATCGCCGACGACAATGACGAACAGATCCGCGTGATCGAGCGCGAACTGGCCCAGGATCACCGGATCGTGGTGGAGCGGAACGTGGAGCAGGCCTTGCCCGCCGCCCGCGGCCGGGCCGACCTGCTGGTGATCAACGCCGCCTCCCGGGACCATGACGCCCTGCGGCTGGCGGCGCAGATCCGCTCCGACGAGGCGACCCGGCACCTGCCGATCATCGCCATTGTCGAGGCCGCCGACCGGGCCCGGATGGTCAAGGCGCTGGAGATCGGCGTGAACGACGTCCTGACCCGTCCGGTAGATCCGGAGGAGCTGGCGGCGCGGGTCCGGACCCTGATCCGGCAGAAGCGCTACTACGACTTCCTGCGCAACAATCTGGACCAGAGCCTCGAGCTGGCGGTGACCGATCCGCTGACCGGGCTGCACAATCGCCGCTACATGTCCGGTCAGCTGTCGGCGCTGGTCCGCCGCGCCACCCACGGGGGCGAGCCGGTTTCGGCCCTGCTGGTGGACATCGACCATTTCAAGCGGATCAACGACAGCTTCGGCCACGCGGTCGGCGACGAGGTGCTTCGGGAGTTCGCCATCCGTCTGGCCACCAATGTCCGCGCGATCGACCTCGCCTGTCGCTATGGCGGCGAGGAGTTCGTGGTGATCATGCCCGACACGGGACTGGCGGAGGCCAAGGCCATCGCCGAACGGCTGCGCAGCCACGTGGCGGGTTCGCCCTTCAACGTGGCAGGCGTGGATGATCCCCTGGGGGTGACCATTTCTGTGGGGGTGGCCTCGACCCTGACCAGCGGCGATACGGCCCAGGACCTGCTGAAGCGTGCCGATGACGCGGTCTATGACGCCAAGGCCGGCGGACGCAACCTGGTGATCACCCGGGCGGCGTGAGCGTCTGCTCCGGCCGCGCCCGGGACCGGCCTGACAGTGCAAAAGAAAACGCCCGGCCAGGGACCTGGTCGGGCGTTGTCGTGTTCGGATGCGAACAGCCAGATCCTACTTGATCTTGCCTTCGCGGAATTCCACGTGCTTGCGCACCACCGGGTCGTACTTCTTCAGCACGAGCTTTTCCGTCTTGGTGCGCGCGTTCTTCTTCGTCACGTAGAAGAACCCGGTGTCCGCCGAGGAATTGAGGCGGATCTTGATGGATGCCGGCTTCGCCATGGCCACAGACTCCTGTCGGGCCGACGCAGTGTCAGACCGTGAAAAACGAGAGCGCGGACAATACGTATCATGCCGCAGAAGTCAACGCCCTGCGGGGCGGGACGGGCCGGTAGGGATCAATTGTAGTTCTTGAGCCGCGGCCACAGGGCCCGGAGATCCACCTTCAACCCGCGACAGAAGGCGATGGCCTTGCCGTTTTCGTACCGCATCGCGTCCGGGGAGTGCGTCACGCCCAGCACCTGGGTTTCCCGGCAGAAGGGGGCCAGCGCCTCCGGATGGTCCTGGATCACCAGCAGGTTGACCGGATCCTGTCCCCTCAGGCCCCACAGGAAGTATTGGTTATGCCCGCTCAGCGGCGGCGGCAGGCCGTCCTGGCGGCCATAGACCTCGACGGCGGCGGCCTCGCCATAGTTGTCGGCCTTGATCGCAGTCCGCCCGCGCTCTGACGCGGGAATCCTCCGCCAGGCGTCCCGGACCTGCGCGGCGAAGTCCCGCCAGCCCAACTGATCGGCAAACACCTGCGGGAGCACCGTCCCGTGGAAGCTGCGCTCCTGCTGCTGGGGCTGCACCGGCAGCGCCTGGACGTAGCTCCGCAGGGCAGGGACGGGAAGGACCGGCAGCGCCAGGGGGGAGACTGCGGCGGAAAAGGCCAAAGCCCCGACAGCGCCCGTCGCCAGGATCGTCCGGCCCAGGCTCCCGTCCAGGGCGTGGGCGAGGCCCACCGCGCCCACGATGAACATCACCGGAAAGCAGGCGGCCAGATAGTAGTCCTTGCCATGGGTCGCGAGGACCAGGGCCGTGCTGGCGAGGAAGGCGATGGACAGGAAGCGGACCGGTCGCAACGACTCCATGTGGAAGGGTGCGACCAGTCCCGAGATCCAGACCGGCGCGAGCAGCGGGCTCATCACCAGCACCTGGTTCAAGACAAAGGCCGGGGCGGGAATGTCGGTGTTCTTGGCCCGGGCCGCGTGGGCGAGTTCGAGGAACGGAAAGCCGTGCAGCGCCTGCCAGGCCACCGACGGCGCTCCGATCCCCGCCGCCAGGGCGACGCCCCACCAGAGCTGCCGGCGCGTCAGCAGGGTTCGCTCCGCCGTCAGGGCCAGGCCAACAACCAGGCCCGCGCCCCACAGCACCAGCGCATACTTGATCTCGAAGTCGATGCCGGCGATCACTCCGGCGGCCAGGAGGGCGCGGAGGTCGCCGTTCCGGAGACCCCGTACGAGGCACCAGGCGATCGCCGTCCATGCCAGCGGATCGAACGCCGTGGTGTTCAGGGTGGCTTCCATCCCCATCAGCATCGGCGCGATGGTCACCGACAGGGCCGCCAGGCTCGCGGCAACGCCGCCGCCGCCGAGAAGCCGCGCAAACCTCACCGCCAGCCAGGCGAGGACGCCCGGCGCCAGCGACGTCGGCAGCCGCAGCATCCACACACTGTGGCCCAGGCCGTAGAAGGCCGCCGCCAGCAACGGCACGACGGGAGGCTGGTCAGCGTACCCGAAGGCAGGATGCCAGCCGCAGGCGATGAAATAGAGCTCGTCGCGGAAGATGTCGTAACGGCCTGCGAACACGGCGTGCAGGGCGAAGGCAAGGAGGCCGGCGGCGACGGCCAGGGCATCGATTGACCCCTGCCGTTCGGATGGCGTGCTCTGCATCGCCGCGATCATGGCCGATTCCCCCATGCGGTCCCTAGAGCGGGTCGATCCGTCGTCCGCCATTGGCGAAGCGCAGCGACAGGGGGCGACGCGCCGGATCGTCCAGGCGCAGGCTGAGCTCGCGCAGGACAAAGCGCGTCACGCCCGGCAGGTCGAGCTGCATGGCCTCCTCCAGATTGACCCAGGCGATCTCGTCCAGCTCGCCGCTGACGCCGGAGGGCGCCAGGGACTGCAGCCGGTCCGCCTCCGCGGTGAAGAACCGGGCGTCGAATCGCTTGGGCCGCATGGGCGGGGTGATCGCCCGGGCGATCAGCTCCAGCGCCGCCAGGTCGGGCAGGGCGCCGTCCGCCCCGAACGCTGTCCAGGCAGCCCCCAGCCGCGTGGCGGGCGCCGGGCGGGCGAGCCTCAGTCCCGCCTCCTCGAAGGTCTCGCGCACCGCCGCCACGGCCAGGGCGCGGGCCAGGGACCGGGGGCGGGCGGCGGGCAGGGTCCGGGTCAGGGCTTCCGCCACGTCCGGACGCAGTTCCGTGGCCGCCGGCGCCCGAAAGTCGGCGGCGTCCACCCGTCCGCCCGGAAACACCCACTTGTCGGGCATGAAGCTGTGGGAGCGGTGCCGGCGCCCCATCAGCACCCGGGGGGCGGGGCCATCGCGCCGCAGCAGGATCAGGGTGGCGGCGTCCCGGGGCCTCACGGCCTTGGCGCCGGGGGGCTTCTGCGGGCCGGCGTCCGGCGCGTCGTAGTTTGGATCGGTCATGTGTCTCTGTCCCTCGCCCGATTGGAGCAGGGATTGACCTCGCCGTCGATGGCCGTCAGCGGCGCGTTCCGCGCCGGACGCCCTTGGGGGGATTGCGCGGCGGGCCGCCCCGGGGGGGGATGCGGGACGCAGCCTGGCGACGGGCGCCCAGCCGCGGCGGCGGCGCGCCGGGGAGCGGGGCTTCGGGCTCGCTCAGCATGCCGAACAGCAGGCCGCCGGTGAGGGGCGTCGCCTCCTTCAGCTCCACCTCCACCATCCGGCCCAGACGCCACTGCCGGCCGGAACGCTCGCCGATCAGGGCGTGGGCGTGGTCGTCATGGATGAAATACTCGCCCCCGAGGCTCGACACGGGGACCAGGCCGTCCGCGCCGGTCTCGGCCAGGCGCACGAACAGGCCGAAGCGGGTCACGCCGGTGATTCGTCCGGTGAAGGTCGCCCCGATCCGGTCGGCGAGAAAGGCCGCCACATAGCGGTCGGTGGCGTCCCGCTCCGCGGCCATGGCCCGGCGCTCGGCCGCGGTGATGTGCTCGGCGGTTTCCTTCAGCCGGGCGATCTCGGCGTCGCTCAAGCCATCCGGACCCAGCCGGTTGGCCCGGATCAGCGCCCGGTGGACCACCAGGTCGGCATAGCGGCGGATCGGCGAGGTGAAATGGGCGTAGCGCTGCAGGTTCAGGCCGAAATGTCCCAGATTGTCCGGGGAATAGTGGGCCTGCATCTGGGTCCTCAGCACGACCTCGTTGATGATCTCCCCGTGCGGCCCGCCCCGGTGTTCGTCCAGCAGGCGGTTGAAGCGGTCGGTCTTCACCACCTCGCCCTTGGTCCAGGGGATGGCCAGGGTGGCCAGGAAGTCGGCGAGGCTGAACAGCTTTTCCTGGCTGGGCTCCTCGTGCACCCGATACACCAGCGGGGTATGCTTCTGCTCCAGCGTCTCGGCGGCGCAGACATTGGCCTGGATCATCATCTCCTCGATCAGCCGGTGGGCGTCGAGGCGGGCGCGGGGGGTGATGGCGGCGATCTGTCCGGTGGGGGCGAACGCGATCCGCCGCTCCGCGCTTTCGATGTCGAGGGGGGAGCGCTTGTCCCGGCCCTTGCCCATGCAGGCATAGGCGGCCCACAGGGGGCGCAGGATGGGGTCGAGCAGCGGGCCGGTGCGGTCGTCCGGCTCGCCGTCGATGGCCGCCTGGGCCCGCTCGTAGGACAGCTTGGCGGCGGAGCGCATCAGCCCGCGGGTGAAGCGGTGCGAGATCTTGTGACCGTCGGCGTTGAACACCATCCGCACGGCCATGCAGGCCCGGTCCTCGTTCTCGAGCAGGGAGCAGAGCCCGGCGGACAGCCGCTCCGGCAGCATCGGCTCGACCCGGTCGGGGAAATAGACGGAATTGGCCTTGTTCCAGGCCTGGCGGTCCAGGGCGGAGCCGGCCCGCACATAGGCGGCCACGTCGGCGATGGCGACCCAGACCACATGACCGCCGGCGTTCTTCGGATCAGGGTCGGGGTGGGCGAAGACGGCGTCATCATGGTCCCGGGCGTCCGCCGGATCGATGGTGACGAGGCCCAACTCCCGCAGATCCTCCCGACCGTCCAGGGTCGGGGGACGGGCGGCGGCGGCCTCGGCCTCGGCCTCGGCCTCCGGGGGGAAGCCCATGGGAATACCGTGGGTGTGGACGGCGATGAGGGAGAAGGCGCGGGGATCGTCCTCGCGGCCGATGATCTCGGTCAGCTTGCCCCGCCGGGGGCCATACCGGTTCGGCCCGGGGGCGGCGAGGGTGGCCAGCACCAGGTCGCCGTCCCGGACCTCCAGCGCGTCGCCGGCCATGAGGGTCAGGCCTTCCTTCACCT
>CAINOV010000403.1 GCA_903851655.1 uncultured Caulobacterales bacterium | reverse complement strand
CAGTCGACGCATCTATGGCCAGGAGACCCAGCCGGTGGTGGAGCCGGCCCGGGGCGACAAGCGCTTCAATGACCCGGAATGGCGGGACAATCTCGTGTTCGACGTGATGAAGCAGTCCTACCTGGTCACCTCCAACTGGCTAAACGATCTGGTGACCCACGTGGACGGCGTCGATCCGATGAGCCGCCGGCGGGTGGAGTTCTTCACCAAGGCCCTGACCGACGCCTTCTCCCCGTCCAACTTTCTGATCTCCAACCCCGCGGCCCTGCGCAAGGCGGTGGAGACCCATGGCGAGAGCATCCTCAAGGGGGCGGAGAACTTCGCCTCGGACCTGGCCCGGGGCGGCGGCCAGCTGGCCATCAGCCAGACCGAGTTCGAGCAGTTCAAGGTGGGCGAGAACGTGGCCACGGCGCCGGGCAAGGTGGTGTTCCGCAACGCGCTGTTCGAACTGCTGCAATTCTCCCCGACCACCGAGACCGTCTGCGAGATCCCGCTGCTGATCTTCCCGCCCTGGATCAACAAGTTCTACATCCTCGACCTGCGGCCGGAGAACTCCATGATCCGGTGGCTGACCGCCCAGGGGATCACCGTGTTCGTGACCTCCTGGGTCAATCCCGATCCCGCGCTGGCCACCAAGTCCCTCGAGGACTACATGGCCGAAGGCTTCTACGAGGCCGTCCGCCAGGTGAAGCGCCAGTGCAAGGTCGAGCAGGTGAACACCGTCGGCTATTGCATCGGCGGCACCGCTCTGGCCTGCACCCTGTCGCACATGGCCGCCCATGGCGACACGTCGATCCGCTCCGCCACCTTCTTCGCCGCCCAGCAGGACTTCGCCGAAGCCGGCGACCTGATGATGTTCACCAACGAGGAATGGCTCAAGGACCTGGAGCGGCGGATGGACGCCGCCGGCGGCGTGCTGCCCGGATCGGCCATGGCCGAGACCTTCAACATGCTGCGGGCCAACGACCTGATCTGGTCGTTCTTCGTGAACAACTATCTGATGGGCAAGGATCCGACGCCCTTTGACCTGCTGTTCTGGAATTCCGACCAGACACGCATGCCCAAGACCCTGCACATGCAGTATCTGCGCCGCTTCTACCAGGAGAACGCCCTGTCCGCCGGCACGCTGGAGCTGGACGGCGTCCGGCTGGACCCCAAGGCGATCACCCAGCCGGTCTATGTGCAGGCCAGCCGCGACGACCACATCGCGCCCATGCGCTCGGTGTTCCGCGGCGCCCATCTGTTCGGCGGGCCGACGATCATGACCCTGGCCGGCTCCGGCCACATCGCCGGCGTGATCAACCACCCGGACGCCAGGAAGTACCAGCACTGGACCAACGACGCCCTGCCCGACACGCTGGAGGCCTGGCAGGCGGGCGCGGTGGAGCATCCCGGCAGCTGGTGGCCGCACTGGCTCGGCTGGCTCAAGCCCCTGTCCGGCCGGCAGGTCCCCGCCCGGGACCCGGCCCGGGGACCGCTGAAGGCTCTGGGCGACGCGCCGGGCGAATATGTGAAGGTGAGGTCGGACGCCGCATGAGCCCCGTTGACATCGCAGCGCGCCGGATCGCGCGATGGCTGCTGGCCGCCCTGGGTGCGGTGATGGTCGCCTGCGCCCCCGCCCCCAACCTTGCACTCGCCGCGGAGGAGGCCCCGGCCACCGCCCCGGCGCCCGGCGACTTCCACATGAAGGATTTCCGCTTCGCCAGCGGCGAGACCCTGCCGGACCTGCGGCTGCATTACTGGACGCTGGGCGTTCCGAAAAGGGACGCCGGCGGCCATGTGACCAATGCGGTAGTGCTGTTGCATGGCACCGGCGGCGATGGGCTGAGTTTCCTCCGGCCGCAATTCTCCGGCGAACTGTTCGGTCCGGGCCAGCCCCTCGACACCCGAAGCCACTACATCATCATGATCGACGCCATCGGCCATGGCGGCTCCAGCAAGCCCAGCAACGGCCTGCACATGCGGTTCCCCGCCTATGACTATGCCGACATGGTCACAGCCGCGCACCGGCTGGTGACCGAGCATCTGGCCGTCCAGCGCATCCGCCTGTTGTTCGGGACCTCCATGGGCTGCATGCACGCCTTTGTCTGGGCCGAGACCTATCCCGACGACGTCGCCGCCGTCATGCCCATGGCCTGCCTCCCCGCCCCCATCGCCGGCCGCAACCGGATCTGGCGCAGCATGGTGATCTCCGCCATCCGCCATGACCCCGACTGGAAGGGCGGCGAATATGACCGCGAGCCCGTGGCCGGGCTGCGCGTGGCCGCCGACCTCTTGTTCATCGCCGGCAGCGCGCCGCATCAGGATCAGAAGACCTGGCCCACCCGCGCCGCCGCCGACGCCTTTGTCGCCGCCGGCGAGGCCGCCCTGCCGGGCAAGGTCGACGCCAACGACCTGATCTACCAGCTGGACGCGTCCCGCACCTATGACCCCACGGCGGGCCTCGGCCGGATCACCGCGCCGCTCCTGTGGATCAATTCTGCGGACGACTTCATCAATCCGCCGTCCCTGGGGATCGCCGAGGCGCTCGCGCCCCGGATCGCCACGGGCCGGTTCGTGCTGCTGCCGATCAGCGAGCGGACGCATGGCCACGGGACCCACACCTGGGCGACCGCCTGGAAGGACCTGATGGTCGACTTCCTTCAGCGGACCGAGCCAGCCCACTGACGCTCGAAGACTAGAGCCCGGCGCCTTCGTCCAGGCCGGCCATCAGGTTCAGGCTCTGCACCGCCGCGCCGGACGCGCCCTTGCCCAGATTGTCCAGCAGGGCCACCAGCCGGGCCTGACCGGCGGCGGCGTCGCCGAAGGCGAACAGTTTCAGCTGGTTGGTGCCGTTCAGGGCTTCCGGCTGCAGGGCCCTGGTGGCTTCGGTCTCGACGGCGTCCGCCACCGTGACAAACCGCTCCCCGGCATAGGCCGCTTGCAGGGTCCGGCGCACGTCATCCAGGCCGGGGCGCGACGGCAACGCCGCCAGCTGGAGCGGGACCTCCACGATCATGCCCTGGGGGTATCGGCCCACCGCAGGCGCGAACAGCGGCGGGCGGGTGAGGCTGGCGTGCCGCTGCATCTCCGCCACGTGCTTGTGCCCGAGACCCGTGGCGTAGATGCGGAAGGCGTCATGGGTATAGGTCGCGCCGCCCGCATCCTCGAACTCCGCGATCATGGCCTTGCCGCCGCCGGTGTAGCCCGACACCGCGTTCACGGTCACCGGCCAGTCGGTTGGCAGCAGCCCGGCCGCCACCAGGGGCCGGACCAGCGCCAGAAAGCCCGTGGGATAGCATCCCGGGTTGGAGACCCGCATCGCCCCGCGCACGGCGTCGCGCTGCCCCGGCGCCAGCTCCGGAAAGCCATAGACCCAACCCGGCGCCGTCCGATAGGCCGTGGAGGCGTCGATCACCCGGGTCGTAGCGTTGTCGATCAGGCCCACCGCCTCCCGCGCCGCGTCGTCCGGCAGGCACAGGATCACCACGTCGGCAGCGTTCAGCGCATCCCGCCGGGCCGCGGCGTCCTTGCGCTTCGCCTCGGGCAGCTGGATCAGCGCAATGTCGGTCCGCGGCGCCAGGCGGGCGCGGATCTGCAGGCCGGTGGTGCCCGCCTCGCCGTCGATGAACACCTGAACGGGCATGAACGCCTCCGTCAATGGACGCCAGCAGCACAAACAAAAAGAGCGCCTCGGTTCCCCGAAGCGCCCCTTTCGATATCGCAGATACCGAGCGGACTAGCGCTTGGAGAACTGGAAGCTCCGGCGCGCCTTCGCACGGCCGTACTTCTTGCGCTCCACCACGCGGCTGTCGCGGGTCAGGAAGCCGTGCGGCTTCAGCACCGGACGCAGGCCCGGCTCGTAATAGGTCAGGGCCTTGGAGATGCCGTGACGGATGGCGCCCGCCTGACCGGACAGGCCGGAGCCCTTCACCGACACGACCACGTCGAACTGGGTCGAGCGGTCGCACACGGCCAGGGGCTGGGCGATCATCATGCGCAGCACCGGACGGGCGAAATAGACCGTCTGGTCGCGATCATTGATCGTGATCTTGCCGGAGCCCGGCTTGATCCAGACCTTGGCGATGGCGTTCTTGCGCTTGCCGGTCGCATAGGCGCGACCGTACTTGTCGATCTGCGGCTCCTTCGGCGCGGCGGACTCCGCGGCGACCGTGCCGAGGCCCTTGAGGGCGTCGAAGCCGGTCGGGGCGTCTGTCTGGATGATGTCGGACATGATTACTGGCTCCGAACGTTCTTGGCGTTCAGGTCGGCGAACGCGATAGTTTCAGGGGCCTGGGCGGCGTGCGGGTGTTCTGCGGACGCATAGACGCGCAGATGGGTCAGTTGCTTGCGGGCCAGCGGGCTTTCCTTGGGCAGCATGCGCTCCACCGCCTTCATCAGGATGCGTTCCGGGAAACGGCCGCCGAGGATCTTGCCCGCGGTCCGTTCCTTGATGCCGCCCGGGTGGCCGGTGTGCCAGTAGTAGGTCTTCTGATCGAGCTTGCGGCCCGTGAACTTCACCTTGTCGGCGTTCACGACCACGACGAAGTCGCCGCAGTCCACGTGCGGGGTGTAGTCCGGGCGGTGCTTGCCGCGAAGGCGCATGGCGATGAAGGAAGCGAGACGGCCGACGACGACGTTCTCCGCGTCGATCACGATCCACTTCTTCTCGACATCCGCCGGCTTCAGGGAAACCGTGGTCTTTTGCATCGAAAGTCATCCAGATGATGGGGTCGCCCGGAGGCGCCCAAGGGCGTCACGGAAGACGGAAGCGCGGTGTCTAAGGGTGATGCGCGCCGGTGTCAACACAAGAGATCGCGCCAGACGGAGCCCTATTCCTTGTTTTTATTGATGTTTTCAATAACGGTATGATAATACCGCAACAATTCCGGACCTGATCAGTTGCGCGGGACCCGCCAGGCCAGCAGGATCGACCAGGTCAGCACGACCACGGCGAAGATCTGGTGGCTCATGGCCAGCCACAGGGGGTCCCCCATGCGCAGGGTGGCGATCCCCAGCAGCGCCTGCAGGCTGACCAGTCCCGCCAGCCAGTAACTGGTCCGGCGGACCGGCTGGGCGACGCCCCGCGCCCGGGTCACCTGCACGGCGAACAGAAGCACCGAGGCGAACAGAACATAGCCGATCAGCCGGTGATTGAACTGCACCGCCGCCTGGCCATGCACCAGCGACGCCCCGAGGCCGCGGGCGGCCTCCACATAGTCCGAGGGGATCAGCTTCCCGTTCATCATCGGCCAGTCATTATAGACCCGGCCGGCGTGGTTCCCGGCCACCAGGGCGCCCAGCAGGCACTGGACGTAAGTCAGGCCCACCAGCCCCGCCGCCGTCCAGCGCCACGGGGTGTCCAGGCCGATGGCGCTGCGGCCCCGGCCGAACCAGGCCTCGAGCCCGGTCCAGACGCAGCCGCTGAAGATGATGAGGGCCATGCCCAGATGGGTCGCCAGCCGCTCCGGGGCCACGGCCACGCCGCGATCCAGGCCGCTGGAGACCATCCACCAGCCCACCGCGCCCTGCAGACCGCCCAACGCCAGCAGGACCCAGCACCGCCAGATCAGCCGCCGGGGAATGGACCGCGTCGCCAGAAGGGCGATGAAGGGAATGATGAACACCAGGCCGACAATGCGCCCCAGCAGCCGGTGGCCCCACTCCCACCAGTAGATCCCCTTGAAGGCGGCGAGACTCATGCCCGCGTTCAGAAAGCGGTACTGGGGGATGTGCTTGTACTTGTCGAAGGCCTCGTTCCAGCCCTGCTCGCTGATGGGGGGGATGACCCCGAGGATCGGCTTCCACTCTGTGATCGACAGGCCCGAGCCCGTCAGACGCGTGGCCCCGCCCACGACGACCATGGCGTAGACCAGGGCCGCCACGGCGAAGAGCCACAAGGCCGCCGAATAGGACCTTTCCAGATTGTAGCTCCAGCGCATGGTCTGATACTTCCTTGAGCCCGAACCACGCTCCCTAGCGCTTGGCGCAGCATCCGTCCACGGGGATACGGCGCCGCGGGGCGGAGAAGTGAAATCCGGGACGGAAAGCCCTATCTAGGTCCATGGCGGCCGGGCCCGGCCCCTTGAGGAGCGATCGGAATGAATGTGCGGACACGGAAATTTATCGGCGCGTTCCTGCTGGTGGGGTTTGTCTGCGCCTACGCGATCGCCGTGGTGATGATCGGCGAGCGGCTGCCGGATCTCGGCTGGGTGCGGGGAGTTTATTTCGCGGTCGCAGGCCTCGCCTGGGGCGCGCCGATCCTGCCGCTGCTGAGCTGGATGAGCCGGGGCGGCGGCGACAGCGGCGAGGGCTGACGGCCGCCGGCGGCGCGAGGAAACCGCTATTTCGCCGTCACCGCGAGCACGTGGAAGGTCGACGTCCCGATGTTCGTATAGGAATAGGCGCGATCGATATTGACGATTTCCGTAGTGCCGTCCTTGAACACGAACGTCTCTGACGACCCATCGGCATAGGTCCGCTTCATGGCGGACCCCGCGATGGTGTAGATCACGCGCATCGGGCGCTTCATGAGGGTGGACGACGCCCCAGGCGCGCATTGCGTGTCCTGAACCAGGTACTTGTCATTTTCCGCCACGACCTTTGTCACGCAATTGGCTTCGGAGGCCTGCGCCACAGCGACGCCCGCCGAACCCACGGCTAACATTGACAGGCACACAGCCACCAGCGGCCCCGTATAGTCGATCCCCTTCATCGGCGTTTCCTTTGGTTTCATTCTTTCTGGACTCGAATTGTTCCTCAGTCCACGCCATCTGTCACCCGAAAAGACGGCGAATGCGATCCTGATCACTTGGTGCGGAGGGGCCGAGCGTCGGGGATGCGGGCCGTATCGACCTAGGTCGTCCCTGGTCGAAGCGTTGCAGCGCTGTCGAGATCGTCACCCACGGATGCCGCGTCTGTGTCCGGACCGACCGGACAGGCGCCATAAATCATCGACGGCGTGAACCTACCCCGAACGTGGACGGACCAGACGAGTGATGAGGGCGGTGTGCAGGTCAAGCCATGGCTTGACTTCAGTGGAGACTTGCCGCGGCTCATGTTCATGTGACTTGGCAGACCTCCGGAGCCCTATTGTGAAAGACTTTGGCTATATCGTTCTGATAGCGCTCAGTTCTCTTCTCGTCGGATGCGCGGGAACGCTGCCGAATCCGGGGAATGGGTTCAAATTTCGGAGTGACGTCCTCAGTCAGGGTCAGACACTCACTAAGGGATCCGCTTTCGGGATTTCCATTGGAATGGAACGAGATGCGGTCTTGCGCTCACTATTTGATCATAAGGAGTTTAATTATAAGGGTCTATATTGCCTGAAACCAGGCGGCGATATTGATGAACCTGATTTCTCTAAGACACCCCAAAGCGTAACTGATTGCATTGGCGAAGATGACGTCGAAATTTGGCGGGCTTACACAATAGCAGAAATATATACTGAGGCTCTGGAGTTACAGTTCACAAGAGATCGGCTCGTGAAAATCAGGTGGTGGCGCATTAGGTACACCTGATCACACACGACCCCATCCTCAGGGGGCCCGACAAGGCCATTATCGGGCGCCAGCGCCATGTGACCCAGCCCGTTTTCCGGGCGGCGGTTTTGATGGCCTGGGGGACCAACAACCTCAAGAGACCCAATGGTCGGAGCGGCGGGATTCGAACCCACGACCCCTTGACCCCCAGTCAAGTGCGCTACCAGGCTGCGCTACGCTCCGACACGTCGGTGGACGGCGGTTATAGAGAGCGCGCCTGCCGGCGGCAATGCGGAAAGTCGGCGCCCCGCCCGAAAAACGCGGGATATTCCCCAGCCCTTCTGTCGCGGTCCCGCCCGGTCAGTTCCGGGCCAGGATCTGGTCGATGCGCGCCTTGACCGATTCCAGGTCTTCCAGCACCCCGTGCAGCCGCGCCCGCGAGGCCTCCGAAAGCTCCCGACCGGCCAGGGCCGCGGGGTCCGGCGCCGGCCGTGGATCGCGCCGCACGTCGCCGCCGCCGCTGGCCGCAGCCAGCAGGCATCGGGCGCCCTGCTCCTTGTGCAGGCGCTGGACCCCCTTGATCGTATAGCCCTCGTCATGCAGCAGGGTCCGCACGCCGCGCAGAATCTCGATGTCCTGGCGGCGATAGAACCGCCGGCCGCCCGCGCGCTTCATCGGGCGGATAAAGGAAAACTTGGTTTCCCAGAAGCGCAGCACGTGCTGCGGCACGCCGAGCTCTACGGCGGCCTCGGAGATGGTGCGAAACGCGTCAGGGCCCTTCGCGACCGTCACGGTCAGCTTCCCTGTTCCCCGTTGGCGTGCGCCGCGGGCGAGGCGTCGATCTGCGCCTTCATCACCTGGGAGGCGCGGAAGCTGATCACCCGACGGGGGTCGATCGCCGCCGGCGCGCCGGTCTTGGGATTGCGGCCCATGCGGGCGCGCTTGGCCCGGACCTGGAAAACGCCGAACCCGGACAGCTTCACCGTGTCGCCGGCTTCCAGCGCCTCGGCGACGAGGTCCAGGGTGCGCTCCACCAGGCCCGCGCAATCCTGCCGCGTCAGCCCTACATCCTGATGCACAGCTTCGGCGAGGTCCGCGCGCGTCAATGTGCGGCCTTTTGTCATATTCCCCTGCCCCAAATAAAACGCCCGACATCGTTGATGCCGCGAAAACCACGGGAAGTCAAAGGGTTCCGGACGACTCTGGAAACCGGCCTAGAATCGGACCGCGCAGGCGCCCCAGGTCAGGCCGCCGCCCATGGCCTCCATCAGCAGCAGGTCGCCCCGCTTCACCCGACCGTCGGCGATGGCCGTGGCCAGGGCCAGGGGAATGGACGCCGCGGAGGTGTTGGCGTGGTCGGCCACCGTCGACACGACCTTGGCCTCGTCGAGTCCCAGGCGATGGGCGACGCCGATCAGGATCCTCTGGTTGGCCTGATGGGGAATGAACCAGTCCACGTCGGCGACCTTGATCCCCGCATGGGCGGCGGCGGCCTCCACGGCTTCGGCGATGTTCACCACGGCGTTGCGGAACACCTGCTGCCCCTGCATCCGCAGATGCCCGACGCTGCCGGTGGTCGACGGACCGCCATCCACATAGAGCAGGTCCTGCTTGGTTCCGTCGCAGCGCAGGGCGAAGCCGATCAGGCCCCGGTCGCCGGGTCCGCCGTCCCCGGCCTGGGCTTCGAGCACCACGGCCCCCGCCCCGTCGCCGAACAGCACGCAGGTGGTGCGGTCCTCATAGTCCAGCAGCCGCGTCATGCATTCCGCGCCGATCACCAGGGCGCGCCGGGCCACTCCCCGGGTCAGGAACCCATCGGCGACCACCATGGCGTAGACAAAGCCGCTGCACACCGCCTGCACGTCGAAGGCGATCCCGACGGGTGCGCCCAGCTTGCGCTGGACCATGGCGGCCACGGCGGGAAAGGTCAGGTCGGGCGTGGTCGTGGCCACGATGATCAGATCGATGTCGGCGGCGGTCACGCCGGCGTCGGCCAGGGCCCCCTGCGCCGCCGCCACGGCGAGATCCGACGTGGCCTGCTCCGGCGCCGCGCGATGGCGGGCGCGGATCCCGGTGCGTTCGCGGATCCAGGCGTCGGAGGTGTCGACGGTCCGGGCGAGGTCGTCATTGGTCACGACCGTCTCGGGCAGATATCCGCCCACGCCGGTCATCACGCTGCGCATCACACTCACACCGCGCTCCCCGCCGAGGGTTCGGCGTCGGCCAGGATTTCAGGTTCGGACAGGCGCGCCATGTTGCGCGCCACGTCCTCGGCATAGTTGCTGCCCGCAAGATTGGCGGCCACGAAATAGGCGTTGGCGAGCCCCCGGGCGTCAGCGCCGCCATGGCTCTTGACCACCGTCCCCTTCAGCCCCAGCAGCGGCCCGCCGTTCACCGAACTGGGGTCCAGCCGGGCCTTCAGCGCATTGAGCGCCCCCGACGCCAGCAGGGCGCCGGCCTTGTTCATCAGGCTCGAAGTCAGCTGCTCCCGCAGGGTGGCGGCGAAGAAACGGGCCATGCCTTCCCCGGTCTTCAGCGCCACATTGCCGGTGAACCCGTCGGTGACGATCACGTCCACCGCCCCCATGGCGATGTCGTTGCCTTCCACGAAGCCGCGATAATCGAGATCGAGCTTGCCCGAGCGCAGCAGGGCGTGGGCGTCCCGCACCTCCTGATGCCCTTTCATGTCCTCTGACCCCACGTTGAGCAGGGCCACGCTCGGGCGGCCGACGCCGCCCCCATAGACCGCCGTGTAGAAGGCCGAGCCGAGGATGGCGAACTCCACCAGTTGGTTGGCGTCGCAGTCGATGTTCGCGCCCACGTCCAGCACCGCCGTCACACCCCGCAGGGTCGGCCAGCCGGCCACGATCGCCGGCCGGTCGGAACCGCCCATCATGCGCAGGATCAGCTTCGAAATGGCCATCAGGGCGCCGGTATTGCCGCCGGAGATCGCCGCCTGCGCGCCGCCGGTCCGCAGCGCCTCCACGGCGTTCCACAGGCTGGTTCCCTTGCCCC
Source organism: uncultured Caulobacterales bacterium (assembly GCA_903851655.1). Taxonomy (GTDB): domain Bacteria; phylum Pseudomonadota; class Alphaproteobacteria; order Caulobacterales; family Caulobacteraceae; genus CAIMFV01. The sequence continues at coordinate 11,544 of CAINOV010000403.1, read as the reverse complement.
TACGGAGCGCCTGGGCGGGCTTCTCGTCGCCGGAAATGACCGTGTCCGTATGCCGGACCTCGGCCAGACCCTGGAGGCGGGGGAACTTCGCCAGTTCCGCGCGGATGAGGTCGGCATCCCCATGAAACAGGTAGCGCACCGGCCGGTCGCCGAAGCGGTCCAGGGCGAGGTCCGCCCCGGCCACCGTCGCCGGCGGACCGTGATCACCGCCCATGGCGTCGATCGAAAGGACAATCGGGTCAGACACGGTGTCTGTTGTCACTCCAAGGGGACGACGGACGCGCCCGGGCAAAGAATCAGCACGGACGCCGAAACAGGAGGCGCCCCTGACGCCGGGACCTTAGCGTCCGTGACCGGTGATGCAAGCGCCGCCCCGTCGATGTGACCGGATTAGCCGGGCTTGTCCGACCCCTTTTTCGCCGCGAGGTCCTTCAGGACGGCGAAGGGCGTGATCAGGTTCGGCTCTTCCGGCGGCACGAACACCGCGCCGGGCGCCCGGGGAAACGGATCCAGCTCCAGGGCCAGGTGCTCCACCAGATACTCCCCCACGGGGATGGTCGATCCCTCGATCAGGTCGGGGGGATCGTCCGCCAGAGGGTCGATCACGGCGTCAGGGGCGTCCTGCGGCGCGTTCGGGCTGCCCATGGGCAGCAGTCGCACCTCGAAGCGAGCGACCACCTGGGCGCCCACGGGGACGAGGGTCAGGCCGCAGGTCTGCTCCAGATCGGCGGCGAAGTCCCCCTCAAGAACCGCCCCGTCCAGCCAGGCGCTCAGCCGGACCCGGGCCTCGAAACGGGTCAGGGACACAAGGTCCAGCCGCCGGGCGACGGCGGCGCGCACGGCGTCATCGGCGGTCAGCTCCAGCTCCACGTCCCGGCGGTCGACCTCGGCGAAGTTCACCGCCACGGGCCAGGTCACATCGCTCATGCCGCGTCTCCGTCCAGGGTGACGGTCCCGCCCAGCAGCGCATCGAGGGGCTGGGTCGCCAGGTGGTCCCGGGTCGCAAGCGCCCAGGCGATCAGCCGGTCCACCGGCGGCGCCGCGACACCGGCATAGACCGTCCGCGTCAGCAGCTCCTGCAAGGCGGTCGTCTCCGGCAGCGCCGCCAGCGCGCGGTCGAGATTGCGGGCCCGGCCGTACAGGGCCTCTCCCAGCTTGCGCATCTTCTTGCCCACCGACAGGTCTCCCACGCCCATCTCCCGCAGCCCGTCGTCCAGCCCGCGGAGCAGCGCGTCGAACAGGGCCTGGCTGACCGCGGCGGCGGGCTCGCCCTGACCGCGCAGGCGATCAATCACCAGGAGCACGTGCAGGGCATAGACCTCAAAGCGCCCCTCGACCGTGTCTGGAACGGCAAGATCCTGATAGAAAACGGGATTCCGCGCCGCCGACGCGCACGCGGCATAGAGCGCGGCGCCTGCTGCGCGGGTCGGATCCGACCGGAATAGCCGCCTGAACATGGTTGCCCCTTTTTCGCCGCGACGCACGAACATGCTCGCGCCCATTGAACTAGGGACGACCGCGGGTTAGGTCAAAGTCTCTTGCGGCGAAATTTACCAGGATCTCGCCGCCAACCAGGGTTGAACATGAACCGGACCGCCTGTCTCGCCGTTGCTGCGTGCCTCTCGCTCGGGGCGGCGGCGTGTGCGCCGATCACCTCGTACAACGGGTTCCAGGTGCAGGACGTGCGTCCGGACCAGATCAAGGTGGGGGAGGATTCGCGCTCCACCGTGCTGACCAAGCTGGGCTCGCCGTCCATCCAGGCCTCGTTCGATCCGAACATCTGGTTCTATGTCTCGCAGATCGCGGACAAGTACTCCTATTACAAGCCCCGGGTCCGCCAGCGGCAGATCTACGAGATCCGGTTCGACAAGACCGACGAGCGGGTCACGGCGGTGAAGTCCTACACCCTGACCGACGGCTACCAGATCGCCTACGACCCCCGGGAGACGCCCACCCGCGGGCGGGAACTGTCGGTGATCGAGCAGATCCTGGGCGGCCTCGGCCGCGGCGGGATGCTGCCGCAGGACAACGACCCCGGCAACCGCGGCCCCGGCCGCTGACGACCGCTTGCCTCATCACATCCCGCCGAGAAACGCCCCGGAGGTTTCCCTCCGGGGCGTTTTCCGTTTCGGACGGGGCGGCGACCTAGCCGATCACGCCCTTGGCCAGCACCGCCAGCAGCAGCAGGGCCACGATGTTGGTGATCTTGATCATTGGATTCACCGCCGGGCCCGACGTGTCCTTGTAGGGGTCGCCCACCGTGTCGCCGGTGACCGCCGCCTTGTGCGCGTCAGAGCCCTTGCCGCCGTAATGCCCCTCCTCGATGTACTTCTTCGCATTGTCCCAGGCGCCGCCGCCGGAGGTCATCGAGATGGCCACGAACAGGCCGGTCACGATCACGCCGATCAGCATGGCGCCGAGGGCGGCGAAGGCGTTGACCCGCCCGCCCCCCGGCAGGGCCGCAATGGCGACGAACAGCACGATGGGGGACAGGACCGGCAGCAGGGACGGCACGATCATCTCGCGGATCGCAGCCTTGGTCAGGATGTCCACCGCGCGGGCGTAGTCCGGCTTTTGCTCGTAGGTCATGATGCCGGGCATCTCCCGGAACTGCCGGCGCACCTCCTCGACCACTGCGCCGGCGGCGCGGCCCACGGCGGTCATCGACATGCCGCCGAACAGGAAGGGCAGCAGCCCCCCGAACAGCAGGCCGACGATGACGAAGGGGTTGGACAGGTCGAAGGTCACCTGCCCCATGCCGGCGAAGGCCGGGAACAGCTTCGCATTGGCCGGATCGGAGAAGTAGTGCAGGTCCTGGGTGTAGGCGGCGAACAGCACCAGCGCGCCGAGGCCGGCCGAGCCGATGGCGTAACCCTTGGTGACCGCCTTGGTGGTGTTGCCCACGGCGTCGAGGGCGTCGGTGGACACCCGCACCTCGGCCGGCAGCCCCGCCATCTCGGCGATGCCGCCGGCGTTGTCGGTCACCGGTCCGAAGGCGTCCAGGGCCACGATGAAGCCCGCGAGCGACAGCATGGTCGTGGTGGCGATGGCCACGCCGAACAGGTTGCCCAGCAGATAGGTGGCGATGATCGCCACGATGATCACCAGCGCCGGCGCCGCGGTGGACTCCAGCGACACCGCCAGCCCCTGGATGACGTTGGTGCCGTGTCCGGACTCCGAGGCCTTGGCCACCGAGCGGACGGGCCGGAAGCCCGTGCCGGTATAGTATTCGGTGATCACCACGATCGCCGCCGTCACCGCCAGACCGACCACGCCGCACCAGAACAGGTTCATGGCGGTGATGGTGATCGGCGCGCCGTTCACCCCGACCACCGTGATCGGATCCTTCACCAGGGCGTTGATCACCCAGTAGACCGCGCCCACGGAGGTGACGCCCGTCACGATCAGGCCGCGATAGAGGGCGCCCATGATGTTCCGGTCCTTGCCCAGGCGCACGAAGAACGTGCCCAGGATCGAGGTGACGATGCAGACCGCGCAGATGGCCAGCGGCAGCAGCATCATGCTGGAGACGATCGCCGGGCCGGCGGTGCGGAAGAAGATCGCCGCCAGCACCATGGTCGCCACCGTGGTCACGGCGTAGGTCTCGAACAGGTCCGCGGCCATGCCGGCGCAGTCGCCGACATTGTCGCCCACATTGTCGGCGATGGTGGCGGCGTTGCGCGGATCATCCTCGGGAATGCCGGCCTCGACCTTGCCCACCAGGTCTCCGCCCACATCGGCCCCTTTGGTGAAGATGCCGCCCCCCAGCCGGGCGAAGATGGAGATCAGCGAGGCGCCGAAGCCCAGGGCCACCAGGGCGTCCACGACCTCGCGACTGACCGGGTCGAGACCCAGGACCTGCGTCAGATAGGCATAATAGCCGGTGACGCCGATCAGGGCGAAGCCGGCCACGAACATGCCGGTGACCGCGCCGGACCGGAAGGCCAGCGACAGGCCGGCGTCCAGGCTCTTTGACGCCGCCTCCGCGGTGCGGACATTGGCCCGGACGCTGATCAGCATGCCGGCGAAGCCCGCGGCCCCGGACAGGACCGCCCCGATCAGGAAGCCGATCGCCGGATACAGCCCCAGCGTCACGCCGAGCAGGACGAGGATCACCACCCCGACGCCGGCGATGGTGATGTATTGCCGGCGCAGATAGGCCTGCGCGCCTTCCTGGATCGCCGCCGCGATCTCCTGCATCTTGGCGTTGCCGGCGGGGGCGCGAAGCAGGGCGGCCGTCTGCACGACGCCATAGGCGACGGCGAGCAGCCCTGCGAGAATGACCAGAACCAGATTATTCATCTCCATCCCTAGTGTTGTACGCCTTTGCCGAACGGGTTCGACATGGCGGATTGTTTTGGGGCGCCGGTGCGGCCCGCGGGACCGTTCACCAGGACAAGCGGCGTCCAGGTGTCCAATCCTTTGGAAAATCCCCCATCCGGTGAACGAAGAGTGGCAAAATCGTCCAGTCTAAGCAACCGCCCGCGAGGGTCTGCGCCGTATTCCTAGGGATTGGGGCGAGGCAGGCCCTTCTGCGGAGTCTGTTCGAAGATCTCCACGCGCTGAACGACGCCGCGGCCGACCATGCCCTCGATCACCTTGAACAGCATCTTCTCCATGGCCGGCGCGTCCACCCGGTTCAGGTCATTCGGAAGATTGAACGAGGTGCGGCCCGCGGTCCGGACCAGATTGTCCCGGATATAGGGCTCCTTGGTATGGATCGCGGGGGCGTCCGTGGGGCGGAAGAGGTGCACGCGGATCCGGACGAAGACGTAGTTGACCAGGGTGTCGTGGTAATTGATCGGGATCGCCACCGGCATCAGGTCGACCTGCTGGGTCAGCTGCGGATCGTCCTTCCCGTCCTTGCCCTTCTCGCCCGCAGCGGCGGCGAAGGGCGTGCAGACGAGGGCCGCGGCAAGGGCGGCGGCAAGGGCGTGGCGCAGCAGCATCGAAGCCTCCCGGGGGTCGAGGGGCAAACCCTAGGGCCAGCAGGGTAAAGATTGGGTCACTCGAGATGGGACCAGCCGGCCCGGGCGATCTCGACCTCCTGTCCGTTGCAGCGCGCCGACAGCCCCTCCCCCGCCACCAGAACGCCGATCTCGGTCCAGGTCGCCGCAGACCCCTGCGCCGGCGCGCCCCCCCCGCCCACCAGCTCCGCGGCCGCCGCCGGCGTGGCGGCGGCGACGATCTCGTAATCGTCTCCGCCCGTGGCCAGGGCGAACAGGGCCGCCGCCCGGTCCGGCTGCCGGGCCAGCCAGCGCGCGGCGGGCGCAGACAGGGGGATGCGGTCCAGATCGATGCGCGCCGCCACCCCGCTGGCCCGGGCCACATGCCCCGCGTCGGCCAGCAACCCGTCCGACACGTCCGCTGCGGCGGCGCACGTCGTCCGCACGGTCTCGGACAGCTCCGTCCGCGGTTCGGGGCGGGCGTAGCGGCCGGCGAGCCAGGCCCGGTCGGCGTCGGGGAACGCCCCCTCCCCCTGCGCCGCCTGCAGCCCCAGCCAGCCGTCGCCGATGGTTCCGCTGACCAGCAGCCGGTGTCCGGGGGCGCCGCCGGCCCGCCGCACCAGGGTCCCCGTCGGGACGCGCCCCAGCAGGGTCAGGCTGGCCTGGAAGGGGCCGGGCGTCGACACGGTGTCGCCCCCCAGCAGGATGACGCCGAAGCGGGACAGGTCCTCGCCCAGACCGGCGGCAAAGGCGGCGCGGTCCGCCGGCCCCCATCCCGCCGGCCAGGCGACCGCCAGCAGGGCCGCATAGGGCGCGGCGCCCTTGGCCGCGAGATCCGACAGATTGACCCGCAGGAGCCTCTGACCCAGCGTGTGGGGCGCCTCGTCCGGCAGGGCGTGGACGCCCTGCACGATGGCGTCCGTGGTCACCACCAGATCGAAGCCCGGCAGCTGGCGAATCAGGGCGGCGTCGTCGAGGAGGTCCAGCGCCTCCTCCGCCCCGAAGGTCAGGGGACGGAACAGTTGGGCGATCTCGTCGAATTCCCGCGGGCCCATGGCCGCCGCGCGCTCAGGCGCGGAGGTCGCGGGCGACCGCGTCGAGGGCGCCGTTCACGAACCCGGAATCGGTCTTGGCGAAGAAGGCCTTAGCCAGTTCGACATATTCGTCCAGCACCACCTCGGTGGGCACGTCCGCGCGATGCATCAGCTCGTAGGTCGCCGAGCGCAGGGTCGCCCGAAGGGTGGCGTCCAGGCGCTCCAGCCGCCAGTTGGCCGCCAGTCGCCGGGATACGGCCTGATCGATTTCCACCTGATGCGACACCACGCCGCGGACGATGTCGGCGAAGAACACCTCATCGGCCTCCGCCAGCTGGTCCGCCGCGCCGGGCGCCGCCACGGCGTCGTCCGCCTCCAGGGGGGAGCCGAAACGGTGGTCGGAGAACTCGCGCACCACCGCCTCGACCCCGACGCCGGCGACTTCCATCTGGTACAGGGCCTGCACCGCGGCGAGGCGGGCGACGGAGCGCGCCTGCATGGCGGGTCGCTGATCAGTCCGGCTCATGTGTCCAGCACCTCGGAGTCCTCGGACAGGCCTTCCTCACCGAGGAAACGGGCGAAATCCTGCGTCTCGCGGAAGTCGCGATAGACAGAGGCGTAGCGGACATAGGCCACTTCATCGAGGGCCTTCAGGGCCTTCATGACGAGCTCGCCCACCACTTCGGAATTGATCTCGGTCTCCCCCCGGCTCTCGAGCTGCCGGACGATTCCGGAGACCATCCGCTCGAGCCGCTCGGTCTCCACCGGGCGCTTGCGCAGGGCGACAGACACCGAGCGGACCAGCTTCTCCCGATCGAAGGGCGCCCGTCGGCCGGACCGCTTGATGATGGTCAGCTCCCGCAGCTGGACGCGTTCGAAGGTGGTGAACCGCCCGCCGCATTCGGGGCAGGACCGGCGACGGCGGATCGCGGAGCCGTCCTCGGAGGGACGACTGTCCTTCACCTGGCTCTCGGCATGACCACAGAACGGGCAGCGCACTCTTTTTCAGGCTCCTGGCCAATGGGCGGCGGGACAGGGCCCCGCCGACGGGTGACAGACGACAGACTTAGTCCGCCGTCCGGGTCATGACCAGAGGCGGACCGCGGTCAGCCGTAGATCGGGAAGCGGCCGGTGAGCGAGATCACCCGCGCCCGGACGGACGCCTCCGCGGCGCTGTTGTCATCCCCGTGGCGGGCCAGACCATCGACAACCTCGGCGATCAGGAGACCGACCTCCCGGAATTCCGCAACGCCGAACCCGCGAGTCGTCGCCGCAGGCGTGCCAAGGCGCACGCCCGAGGTCACCGTGAACGGCGCGGTGTCGAAGGGAATGCCATTCTTGTTGCAGGTGATGTTGGCCCGCTCGAGGCTGGCCTCCGTCGCCTTGCCGGTGACCTTCTTGGCCCGGAGGTCCACCAGCATCAGATGGCTGTCCGTGCCCCCGGACACGATCTCGACGCCGGACTCCACCAGGGTGGCGGCCAGCATCCGCGCATTGTCCACCACCTGGCGGGCATAGACCTTGAACGAGGGTTGCAGCGCCTCGCCGAAAGCCACCGCCTTGGCGGCGATCACATGCATCAGCGGGCCGCCCTGCAGTCCCGGGAACACCGCTGAATTGATCTTCTTGCCCAGGTCCTCGTCGTTAGAGAGGATCAGGCCGCCCCGGGGGCCGCGCAGGGTCTTGTGGGTGGTGGTGGTGACCACATGGGCGTGGGGCAGCGGGCTCGGATAGACCCCAGCGGCGATCAGGCCCGCATAATGGGCCATGTCCACCATCAGATAGGCCCCGACGGAGTCCGCAATCTGGCGGAACCGCGCAAAGTCAATGGCCCGGCTGTAGGCCGAGCCGCCGGCGATGATCAGCCGCGGCTTTTCCCGCAGCGCCGTCTCGGCCAGGGCGTCGTAGTCGATCAGGTGATCGTCCTGACGCACCGTATAGGGCACCGGCCGGAACCACTTGCCCGACTGGTTGGCCGGGCTGCCATGGGTCAGGTGTCCGCCTGCGGCCAGGTCCATGCCCATGAAGGTGTCGCCGGGCTGGAGCAGCGCCTGGAACACGGCCTGGTTGGCCTGCGCCCCGGAATGCGGCTGGACGTTGGCGAAGGCGCAGCCGAACAGGGCCTTGGCCCGCTCGATGGCCAGCCGCTCGGCGATGTCGACGAATTCGCAGCCGCCGTAGTAGCGCCGGCCCGGATAGCCTTCCGCGTACTTGTTGGTCAGCACCGATCCCTGGGCGTCCAGCACCGCACGGCTGACGATGTTCTCCGAGGCGATCAGTTCGATCTGCGAGCTTTGCCGATCAAACTCCTCCCGGATGGCGCGGGCGATGTCGGGATCGGTCTCGCCCAGGGCGGCGGAGAAGAACCGGTCCGTCGAGAGGGAGTGCGAATCAAGAGCCACGGTCACGGTCGGTCTCTTTCCGGATAGGGGTTGAACGGGCGGTGGGCCCTGACGCCGGTTCTACGCGCGAGGGCGGGGTCAATGCAATCCAATCCCGTCCCGCGACCGAGGGTCGCCGACAGTCATGCATCTTCATCATGCACCTGTGGCGGGAACAGCGTTTTCGAATTATGTTTCAGGCATGAAATGTAACAATTGGCGTCAGCTCCGCCATTAGAAAGACTAACACCCGCCGCCCCTGGGAGCCCTCCCAGTAAAAGAGCATGCACTTCGTTCATGTTGAAAATGCTTATGGAGATCGATTGCAATTCTAAACTTGATTTAATGTTGTCTTTACTCGCATGAAATTGTATCCCTCGAACCATGTTGTCGCGCTCTCGCGTGACGCGGAACATCGAAAAGCCTAGAGGCCGAACAGAATGACTTCGAACACAGAGTTAGACGAGCTTCCCAAGCAAGAACTGGTGAGACTGTCGACTGAACTTGTTGCCTCCTACCTCTCGAACAACGCCGTACCTGCGGCCGCGATACCGGACATTATTCGGACGGTGCACGCATCGCTCACGTCTCTGGGCAAGGCGGAAGTCGCGCCGGCGCCCACGGAGAAGCAGCGGCCGGCGGTTCCGATCGCCAAGTCCGTGCAGGACGACTACATCGTGTGCTTGGAAGACGGTAAGCGCCTGAAGATGCTGAAGCGGTATCTCCGCTCGAAGTACAATCTCAGCCCGGACGAGTATCGTCGGAAGTGGGGGCTCTCGAGCGACTATCCGATGGTGGCCCCGGCCTATGCGAATCGGCGCTCCGAATTCGCCAAGCAGATCGGGCTGGGCCGAGGCGTGCGTCGCCAGAAGGCCTGACCCCCGTCCGTCACAAACGCAACGGACAAGGGCGGCGCCGCTGGGCGCCGCCCTTTTTCGTTGGCCGATGGCCGGGCATTCGTCCGCCGGGCATTCCTCCCACGACGCAAGTTCGCCGAATCGGCGAACGCGCCGCCGTCAGGCGGCGACGCCGTGCCGCTTGACGTTGCAGCGGGTCCACAGATCGTTCATCGCCGACACCAGACGATCCATCATGGCGTCCGTGTGGAACGGCGTCGGCGTGAAGCGCAACCGCTCCGTGCCCCGTGGCACCGTTGGGTAGTTGATCGGCTGCACATAGACGCCATGGTCCGACAACAGCAGGTCCGAGATCAGCTTGCAGTGGACCGGATCCCCCACCAGCACGGGGACGATGTGGCTGGCCGAGTCCATCACCGGCAGCCCGGCGGCCCGGAACCGGGCCTTCAGGGCGGCCGCGCGCTCCTGGTGCTGCCGGCGAACCTGATCGTTCTCCTTCAGCCAGCGGATGCTGGCGGAGGCGCCGGCGGCCAGGGCCGGCGGCAGGGAGGTGGTGAAGATGAAACCCGAGGCATGGCTGCGGATGGCGTCGATCAGGTCGGCGTCGCCGGCGATATAGCCGCCCATCACGCCGAACGCCTTGCCCAGCGTGCCTTCGATGATGTCGATGTCGGCCATCACCCCGTCACGCTCTGCGACCCCGCCGCCCCGGGCGCCGTAGAGCCCGACCGCGTGGACCTCGTCGAGATAGGTCAGGGCGCCGTAGGTCCGGGCCAGCGCGATCGTCGCCGCCAGGTCGGCGATGTCGCCGTCCATCGAATAGACGCTCTCGAAGGCGATCAGCTTCGGCGCGTCGGCCGGCGCCGCGGCCAGCAGCGCCTCCAGATGGGCGAGGTCATTGTGCCGGAAGATGTGACGGGCGCCGCCGCCATTGCGGATCCCCGCGATCATCGAGGCGTGGTTCAGGGCGTCGGAGAAGATGATCAGCCCCGGCAGGACCTTGTACAGGGTCGACAGGGCGGCCTCGTTGGCCACATAGCCCGACGTGAACAGCAGGGAGGCCTCCTTGCCGTGCAGGTCGGCCAGTTCCGCCTCCAGCTCCACGTGATAGCGTGTCGTGCCGGAGATGTTGCGCGTCCCGCCGGAACCGGAGCCCGCCGCGTCGATCGCCTCGTGCATCGCCTCGAGCACCACGGGGTTCTGACCCTGGCCGAGATAGTCGTTGGAACACCAGACCGTCACCTCCTGAGAGGTCCCGTCCGACCGGGTCCAGGTGGCGACCGGAAAGTCCCCGCGATGCCGTTTCAGATCGGCGAAGACACGATAGCGCCCTTCCTGACGCACCTGATCGACAGCGGCGCGGAATGCTGACTTGTAGTCCATCGAACACACTTCCCAAGACGGCGGTGAATCCCGGCGTCAATCCGTGGTGCGCATATCTGCACCTCTGACCACACCCTGTCCATGTCTACGAACAAGAATGGCCTTTGGATGACAGGACCCGGATATTCCCTCGGGCGGTCCCTGCCCTTGTCATGCATCAATTCCCGGACGGCTTGAGCGGCGGGGCCGGACCTTCCGGCAGCGCCGCGGCCACCAGGGGCTCCCGCGCCAGCCAGCGGCGGGCGACCGTGTTCACCTCCGCCACCGGGATGGAGCTGTAGTCCGCCTGCCAGGTCCGCGCCTGGGCCAGCTTGTAGGGGTCGGCGAACGACCCATCGAGGGTGTTCAACCACCAGCCGGCGGTTTCCCGCCGGTGGGCGGTGTCGTCCAGAAGCGGTTTGCGGATCCGCTCCAGCTCCTCGGCGGTGATGTCCCCGTGACTGAGGGCGCGGGCGATGGCGCGAACCTCGTTCACCACCTCCTGAACGGCGTCCGGGTGGGTCTCGATGGCCACCGTCAGGGAGCCGTCGTCCCCGCCCCGCTCCGTGACGTAGGACACGTCGGGGGTGTAGGTCTGGCCGAACTTCTCCCGGACGATCCGGCGCACCCGGTCCGACATCACCTCCCGCAACAGGGTCACCGCGCGGACTTCCCTCTGCCGCTCCGGCGTCCAGACGAACATCGGCCACACCACCAGGACGCCCGCCTTGTTCGGCAGGCCGATATGGTGGGCGGTGGCCAGCTGCGGCGAGCGCTGGGGAAAGCGCAGGCGCACGGCGTTGGGATTGGCGGGATCCGCCGGACCCGTGCGACGGGGCAGCGCGCCGAAGCTGGCGGCCAGGAGCCGGGTGGCGTCCTCCTCGCTGATGTCGCCGACCAGGGTCACCTCGATCGGGTCGCTGAGCAGGGCGGGACGGAAGACCCGGGCAAAGTCCGTCGCCTT
>CAINOV010000402.1 GCA_903851655.1 uncultured Caulobacterales bacterium | reverse complement strand
TGGGACGGCGGAACAAAGCCCATGGCGATGGGAAAGCCCAAGCTGGGGGACGGGCCGCCAGAGGTGACGCGGCCGATCACCGCGCCGGCGGCGTCGGCGATCTCCGCCCCCTCCCGCGCGGGGGCGCCGGCGAGGACGCGCAGGCCCACGCGGATGCGGGCCGGGCCCTCGGCCAGCTCCCGCGCCAGACGGTTGGCGCCGCGCAGGTCGCCCCGGGCGCGGCGTATCTTCGCCACGGCGAAGGCCAGCCCCGCCTCCACCGGCGACACGGTCTCGTCGGCGTCGTGGCCATAGAGGGGCAACCCGGCCTCCAGCCGCAGGCTGTCCCGGGCGCCCAGGCCCACCGGCCGCACCCGGTCGTCGGCGGTGAGCAAGTCCCAGACCTCCAGCGCCTGGGCGGCGGGGATCAGGATCTCGTAGCCGTCCTCGCCGCTGTAGCCGGAGCGGGAGATGACGAACCCCTCCCCGTTCCGCTCGAACCGGCGGAAGGTCATGAAGCTGAGGTCCGCGGCCTCGGGGAAGATCGTGGCCAGCACCGCCTCTGCCATCGGGCCCTGCAGGGCGACCAGCGCCCGGTCATCGGCGCGGGTCAGCGTCGCTCGCCCCCTGGCGGCCGCAGCGATCAGGGCGAAGTCGTTCTCCTTGGTCCCGGCGTTGACGACGATGTAGAGCCCGCCCTGCTCACCGGCGGACAGGGGCCGGCCGACCATCAGGTCGTCGATCATGCCGCCGGCCTCGTTCAGCAGGACGGTGTAGCGCAGTTGGCCGGGCTTCAGCCGGGCGATGTCGCCGCTGATCAGGGGTTCGATCAGGGCCGAGACGGCGGCGTGGTCCGCCTCCGGGTCGCCGGTCCGGTCGTTCAGGGTCAGGAAGGACGGGCCCATGTGGCTGACGTCGAACAGGCCCGCCTGGGCCCGGGTCCAGCGATGCTCCGCCAGCACGCCCTCGGGATACTGCACCGGCATGTCATAGCCGCCGAACGCCGTCATCCGCGCGCCTGCGGCCCGGTGAGCGGCGTGCAGCACGGTCACGTGGAGCGTTTCGGTTTCGGACATCAGAGCAACCCCGGACAGGACGGACGGCGGATCGGCGCAAGGGAGTCCGGGCGGTCGTCCCACCCGGTCTGGTCGCGCCCCCGCTGTCCATGGGCCTGAGAGATTCCGGCCGGGTCCCCGCGGGGAAAGGCCTTGCTCCTTCGGCGAGGGCGGCCTTGCGGCTGTCCTGCTTTCCAGCGTTTGTCGTGCTGCGCGGTCCGTGGGCCTGAGCGTTTCCGGGGCGGTTGCGCCTTCGGCGCTGACGGTGGTTCGTTGAACGAATCCGTCAGACTCTCCCGCGTAGCGCGACCTTCCTGCGGGATCGCCGGACGGGAGTCAACCGCCGCAGCGCCCCGTGGGACGGGTTGCGCAGGACTGCCGAAGGAATGGGCAGGCCCGCCCGTGTCGGCGCCGCGACTTGACTCGCGCGCCGCCGCCTGACAGTCCGGCCCACCAGTCCTCGCGGGGAAATCCTTGATGCGACGCATGATCACCTGCCTGAGCGCGGCCCTCGTCCTGGCCGCCGCCGGCGCCGCGCCGGCCCGGGCGGAGACCGGCTGCACGCCGGCGGACGCCACGGCGGCCCAGCTGAAGTCTCCGCTGATCAAGACCAATGACGACGCGATTCAGCTGACCAAGCAGTATTTTCGCCTGGCGACGGATCAGCGGGACATGTTCGACAACCGCAAATACGCCATCGACGTGGCCCGCAGCGGCGAGATCTGGACCGCCACCCTCATCTTCATGCGCCGACCGCGCTTCCCCTGGGACGACTGGAAGCGTCGCGGCCGCGTCGGCAAGGTCACGCTGTGCGGCTATGACGGCCGCCTCATGGGGGTCGAGGCGAGTTACTAGGGGCTGGGTGGTCCTGAACCAGGTTCCCGGGTCTTCGCCCGGGAATGACAGCTTATTTTATATTTTCAACACTCGTCATTCCCGCCCTTGAGGCGGGAACCTCCATCCGGATATGGCGCCACATCCTGAAAACGGTTCCCGGGTCTTCGCCCGGGAATGAC
>CAINOV010000401.1 GCA_903851655.1 uncultured Caulobacterales bacterium | reverse complement strand
GAGGCGGGAACCTCCATCCGGATGGGCGCTTAATCCTGAACAAGGTTCCCGGGTCTTCGCCCGGGAATGACGACTGTCATAAAACCAAAATCTCATGTCATTCCCGGCCTTGAGCCGGGAACCTCCCTCAGACCTACCCCCCCAGCTGCGCCGCCAGCCGGCTATCCTTCGAGATCGACCAGGCCCCCGCCAGCAGGGCGAGGATGGTCAGCAGATAGACCGGAACCAGGGCCAGCAGGCCATACTGCAGGGCCCCCGTCCCCATCGTCGGCTTGAAGTGGTCCGCCACCAGTCCGACATAGACGGGCCCGCCCCCCAGGCCGATGATGTTGAGGATGAACAGCAGGATCGCCGAGGTCGTCCCCCGCTGGGCCGGGGGCGCGGCGTTCTGGGCCACGGCGATGGCCGCGGGCAGATAGGCGGTGCCGAAGGTCAGCGGGACGACCAGGCAGACCATGGCCGTCTGCCAGGTGGGGGCGAACAGGAAGGCGATGAAGAACGGCAGGCCGACCAGGGTCATGGCCGCCGGCACCAGGGCGTAGGCGGTGCGCCGGGTCCGGCCGAACAGGTCCGCCAGCCAGCCGCTGGCGAAGGTGCCGAAGCCCCCGGCGATCCCGCTGGCCGCGGCGTAGTAGAGCGAGATCTCCGTCAGGCTCATGTGCTTGTTGCTCATCAGATAGGCCGGCGCATTGTTCAGCACCCCATAGCCGACAAAGGCCGACAGGGCCGAGGACAGGCAGGTGATCATCAGGGTGCGGTTCTTCAGCACGCTGGCGAGGGTGGCCAGCAGGGGGGCGGCGGCGGCGTGGCCGGTCTCGCCCTCCGCCAGCGCGTCCATCCGCCCGCGCTTCGGCTCGCGGATCACCAGCAGCACCAGCAGGCCCAGCACCACCCCCGGCGCGCCCACGGCGAAGAAGGCCGCCCGCCAGCCATAGGCCGCCGCCACCCGGGCCCCGAGCAGGGAGCCCAGGCCGGTGCCGAAGGGGACTCCCAGGGAATAGATGGCCATGGCCAGCCCCCTCTGCCGGGGCGGGAAATAGTCGGAGATCAGGGCGTAGCTGGGCGGCGACCCGCCGGCCTCGCCCACGCCTACGCCGATCCGGGCCAGCGCCAGGCTGGCGAAGCTGCCCGCCAGGCCGCAGGCCATGGAGAACAGGCTCCACAGGGTGCAGGCCGCGGCGATGATCCGCACCCGGTGGGTGCGGTCCGCCAGCCAGGCCAGGGGGATGCCGAAGGTGGTGTAGAACAGGGCGAAGGTCAGGCCGGTGAGCAGCCCCACCTGGGTGTAGCTGAGGTCCAGCTCCTTGCGGATCGGCTCGGACAGGATCGACAGCAGCTGCCGGTCCAGGAAGTTGAAGGTGTAGACCGCCGCCAGCAGGATCACGACCGCATAGCTGTACGCCCCCGCCCGGGCGGGTTTCGGCTCTTCCATGATGCTCCCCCACGCCCGGTGTGTCCCGGGTTGTTGCAGGAGGTTCGCATCAATGGCGGCGGAAGGCCAGTGGGGCCGCATCCGGCTGGACGTTCCCGGCTCACGGCCGGGAATGACGACTGTTTTTGATGTTTTTAAAAGCTGTCATTCCCGGGCGAAGACCCGGGAACCTTGTTCAGGCAAGCCCGCAAAAAACCCTACTCGGCCGCCACATATTCCGACCCCTGGCGCGCGGCCGCGTCATGGGTCCATTCCGGCGGCTTCCACAGGTATTTCAGCTTGTCCTGCCAGCGGTCCGCGGAGCGCATGCGGTTGCGCAGCCACTTCAGGCCGCTGAGCTGGGTGGCGATGGGGCTGCGGTCGTAGAAGGGCGTGACGAGGCCCAGGTTCGCCCGCTCCTCCTCCTTCTGGAAGGTGCCCAGCAGCCGGTCCAGGATCACCGTCACCTGGGAGTAGTTCTTGTCGATGTACTTGTCCTGGGTCCCGTGATGGGCCCGGTGGTTGGCGGGGGTGGCCATGAATTCCTCCAGCACCCCCAGCTTCGGCACCCAGTCGGCGTGGTTGAAGATGCCGTAGATGGACTTCAGGGCGTGCACCCCCAGGAACACCAGGGGCGGCACCCCGAGCCAGGCCAGGGGCAGCACGCACAGGAACAGCACGATGTTGCCGTCGATCAGGAAGCCCCGGGCCGCCACGGTGAAGTTGAACGCGTTGGAGGAGTGGTGAACCTGGTGGAAGGCCCAGAAGATCCCCACCCGGTGCCCCAGGCGATGGTCGATGTAATAGGCGATCTCGTGCCCGACGAACGACAGGGGAATGGCGATCCACAGGCCCAGATGCGGCAGGATCCGCACATGCTCGTAGATCCAGTAGTACAGCACCATCGGCGCAATGAAGCTGGTGGTGGTGTCGAAGGCGATGTTGATCAGGTTGACGATGACGTTGTTGGCCGCGTCCTTCACGTCGTAGCGGCCGGGCCGCTTCAGCCGGTAGTACAGGTACTCCCCGCCGATCATGCCGAAATAGACCGCGCCCAGCGCCCAGAAGCCGTCGTCGCCGCCCATGTAGCTGAGGAACGATTCGATGGCGGAGCTGATGGATCCGGTGGTCATGTCGGCTCCCTGTCCCGGGCGTCTGGATGCTCGCCTAGGTAAGCGCTCCCGGGCGGTTTCGCATCCCCCGACATTGCGGTTTTTGGAGGACGCGACCTTCGCACCACAGTCACAAACCGGGGAGCGCCCGGCCTCTAGGCGGGGTGGCCCATTCCGCGTATGCATATGCGGATGAGCCGGCCTGAGGACGACATGCGCAAGTTACTGCTGATCGGGATTTCCACCTTTGCGCTCGGCGCCGCGGCCATGGCCTCGGCGGACCAGCTGACCCGGACCAAGGGCCAGGACACCTACAAGATGCTGGAGCTGTTCGGCGACGTGCTGGTCAAGGTCAAGCAGCAGTACGTGGTTCCCGTGGACGACAAGAAGCTGATCCAGGCGGCCATCGACGGCATGCTGACCTCGCTGGACCCCCATTCCGGCTATCTGGACCCCGCCAGCTTCGGCGACATGCGCGAGGAGACCCGCGGCCAGTACGGCGGGCTGGGGCTGGAGGTCACCACCGAGGACGGGGCGGTGAAGGTCATCTCCCCCATGGACGGCACCCCCGCCGCCAAGGCCGGCGTGATGGCCGGGGACTACATCACCGCCATCGACGGCAACTCCATCGTGGGGCTGGGCCTCACCGATGCAGTGAAGCAGATGCGCGGCGCCGTGGGCACCCCCATCACCCTCACCATCGCCCGGGAGCGGCAGAACCCCTTCACCGTCAAGCTGACCCGGGAGGTCATCGACGTGAAGACGGTGCATGACCGGCCCATCGGCGACATCGGCTATCTGCGCGTCTCCGGCTTCGACGAGCGCACGGGGGAGGAGACCACCGCCGCCCTGAAGGAGCTGAAGGCCAAGATCCCGCACATGAAGGGCCTGGTGCTCGACCTGCGCAACAATCCCGGCGGGCTGGTGGACAGCTCCGTCGAGGTGGCCTCGGACCTGCTGGACGGGGGCGAGATCGTCAGCCAGCGCGGCCG
>CAINOV010000400.1 GCA_903851655.1 uncultured Caulobacterales bacterium | reverse complement strand
TGGCTGGAAGGCTGGCGCGACGAACGCGATCGTGCACTTTGCCGCTTGCAAAACCTGGCGAATTAGTCGCTCGGTAGTCTGTAATTTCTGGTTGGAGCTAAACATGGCGCGCTCATTGAAGATCCTCCTCGCGGCCACGGCTGTCGCCGCCGTCGCCCTGGCGGGCAGCGCCTCGGCGGCGACGAACCTCGTGACCAACGGAAACTTCTCGAGCCCGAGCGTTGGCGCATACGCGATCCTGGGGAACGGCTCCGTTCCGGGCTGGACGAATTTGGCGGAGCCGTTCATCGAGATCGGCGCGACCTCGACCTACGGCCTCACTTGCTACAACGGCATCTGCACCAACCTTGAAGTCAACGCCAACACCTTCGGCAACGTGCAGCAGACCATTTCCGGCCTGACTGTCGGCCAAAGCTACTTGTTGTCGTACGTCTACGGCGGCCGGAGCGCCGGCGGCGCGCAGGGAATGAACACCACGTTCGGCGGTGTGACCGTCAACACCAACAACAGCGACGGCGTCAATTCGTTCTGGACACCGTTCAGCACCACCATCGTCGCCACCGCCGGATCCGAAGTCCTGAGCTTCCAGGGCTTTAACGCGCAGGGCGAGACGATCGGCAACAACATCTCCTTCGGAAACGAAGTCACCGGTGTGTCGCTGACGGCAGTCCCTGAGCCAGCGACGTGGGCGATGATGCTGGTCGGGTTCGGCGGTCTGGGAGCGGCGCTGCGGATAAGCCGCCGCCGGACGCTGGCGACGGCTTGATCTGACGCTGAGCGAGACAACGACAGGCGCCGCTGGCCAGCAGGCCGGCGGCGTTTTTGTTTGGGGCCGACGAAGCGGGCGAAGCACCCCGCGATTGCCGATATCCGCCGTCAGGGCTAGGCTGTCGCCTCGGTTCAATTGTCACTCCTGATTGCCTGTAGGGTGCCTCCGCTTGTCCAGACCGCGCCTGTCCGCACGCTGGCTGACATCCCGACGGCCGTGGCGCGCCGGCCTCGCCGTCTGGGTGATGATGTCGCCGCTGTCCCTCGCCCGGGCTGAACCCGGCGGCCCCGATCGCGGCTTCACCATTGACGACGTCTCCCTGATCACCGCCGCTGCGCCGTCCTCCCTCACGACCGTCCGCGTCCGCATCGAACTGCTGGCGGCGGAGAGCCGGACCGCCCTGAACGGACAGTCTGCGGACCTCCTGCTGGACGCGGACTGCGACGGCCGCCGGACACGCCTGCGGAAGGTGACGGTCTACCCCGCGCCGCATCAGGCCGGTTCCGGCGCCCTGGCCAGCGCGCCGCCGGACTGGCTCCCGTTCAGCGCCCACTCCTACGCCGCCCAGATCGCCGAGGCCATCTGCGCGCGCCGGGGCGAACTGGCGGCCGCCGCTTCCCCTGACGGGGATCCGCCGAGCCCCCGCCCCCGTCCGCCGGCGTCCGCCGACCACGTCGAGCCCGGCGCCGCGGGCGCTCCGCCGCGGACGCCGCCGCCCGTGTCGCCTGAGCCGGTGTCGTCTCCGCCCGTGTCGCCTGCGCCGGCCGCAACCTCAGCCGCGCCCGTCGCCGGCCGTGGTCCGGCCGCCCCGCCGTCACCGTCCGGCGGCGTTCTGGTCCAGTATCTGGCGAGCACAGTGCAGGCCGACATCGATCGGGCCGCCGCGAAGGTTCGCGAGCGGCTGAGCGGCGATCTCGACGGCCTGACCCTGAACACCGAGACGGTCACGCTCCGGGGACACACCTATTACCGCGGCCGGATCGGCGCCTTCGCCTCCGTTTCGGCGGCGAAGGCGTTCTGCGTCAAGGTCCGCCGGCTGGGCCTGGCATGCCTGCCCCTGTCCACGGGCCCAGATCACGGGTTTTGATCACGGGTTGTGATCACGGGTTTTGAACACGGATCCTGAGCGCGGGTTCTGAGCAAGGGCTCTGAGCCCTGCGGCTTGAGGCTGAGGCGCGGCGTTACGCGTCCATCTAACAACTTGTTCAATTACATCATGAATTCGCGCAAAAATGCCGCGGATGGAATTCAAAGGTTGTAAATCACGTTATTTTATACATGTTCCGGTGGTCAAACGCACTTGGCCGCGCAATCGAACGTAAAACCAGCCCTCTCGGGACGCCGTGTGGACCGGACCGTTCGGATCCACTCAAGACCATAAGGAAAAACCCTCGTGACCCAGCTTCTCAAGTCCTTTCAGAACGACGAATCCGGCGCCACGGCGATCGAATACACGCTGATCGCCGCGCTGATCTCCATCGTGATCATTGCCAGCGCCCAGACCACTGGGTCCCAGCTGTCGAGCATGTTCCAGAATATCCAGACGTCCACGAAGCACTAACAGGTCAGGCCGGGGGCGCTTCGCCTCCGGCCGGATTTGTCCCCCCGCCAGACGTCGGCCGGGTGACGCGGATCAGCCGGAGACCTGCGTCTCCGGCTGATTTGTCGTGCGGCCAGTGTCAGCGCCCGGGTCCCTGATCCACCAGCCGGGAGATGGTCTCGAGCCACCCGCTGTAGGCGCCCCGCCCCCCTTCGGTCAGGCGGATCCGGGTGAGGGGCTTGCGTCCGACGAAGGACTTGGCGATCTCGATGTAACCCGCGTCCTCCAGCTTGCGCAGATGCACCGACAGGTTGCCGTCCGTGGTCTGCAGTCGGCCGCGGATCTCGCCGAAGTCCGCCTCGCCGGCGCCGACCAGATAGGCCATCACCCCCAGCCGGATGCGGCCGTGAATGACCTCGTCGATCGCTTCGATGTCAAAGCCGTCCATCATCAGACCACATCCGACGGCTCGCCGCGCATCAGCACGAGGCCCGGCGCCGCGGCGAGGAGCAGCAGGGCGACGCCATAGGCCAGCATCTGCTCCGCCGATCCGGCCAGGACGCCCATGAGCACCGTCCCGGCGTAGCAGCCCAGCGCCACGGCCCAGATCCAGGCCTTGCGCGACATGACCGCCGCCACCGTCCAGGAGATGCCGTAGACCGCCAGGATGAAGGGGGCGATGAAGATGGTGGGCTCGGCGCTGCCCATCCGGTAGCTCATGGCGAAAATCGCCAGGAACACCGCGAAGATGGCCCAGCCGGATCCCATCCAGACGGCCTGCACCGCGCGGTTGGTCACCGCCGCGGCGCCGGGCCGTCCGGCGGACCGGCGCTTGGTGATGATCAGGGCGACGACGAAGACCGCCATGGCGGCCAGCCACGACAGGCTGGCCATGCCGGGGGTGACGCCGATCAGGCCCTTTATCGCGGCGTACTGCACGAAACTGGCCGCCGCGAAATCGACGCCGGCCACCGCCAGCAGGGCGCCGCCCAGGATCGGCGCCTGCCGACCCTCCCGCGCCAGGGCCTTCATGTAGTCGAGGTCGTCCCGAAGGGACTGGATCTGGTCGGTCATCTGTCGTCTCCGAATGTGCGCGCCCTTCACGATGAAGTCTGGCGTCGATGAAGCTTGGATAGACCATGTACTTTGTTTTGTAAAGTGGTTTGTTGCGGGGCGGTCGCGGCTCTGGCGGATGGACCGTCGCAGGTCTAGTCTTGTCCCGTCACTGGAGGAGGACACCGATGCGCCAAGGTCGTTTGCTGACAGCCCCGCCGCTCCTGACCAGCCTGTTCGCGGCGGGCGTGATGGCCGTGGCCGGCGGCGCCCCCGCCCGGGCGGACGGCTACATCATCGCCAGCGGCGGCCTGGCCCGGGAGTGCTATCTGTCCGCCAAGCTGGGCAAGGCCTCCGACGGGTCCATCGCCCAGTGCTCCACCGCCCTCGACAAGGACCCTCTGGAAGACCGGGACCGGGCCGGCACCTACATCAACCGCGGGACCCTGCACCTGCGGCGAAAGGCCTGGGTCCTGGCGCTGGCGGACTTCGACGCCGCCATCGCCCTGCAGCCGAACATCGGCGAGGGCCATGTGAACCGCGCCGCCGCCCTGATCGGACTGGCGCGGCCGGCGGAGGCCGTCGCCGCGTCGGACCGGGGCCTCGCCCTCAACCCGTCCGAGCCGGAAAAGGCCTATTACAACCGCGCCACCGCCCGGGAGCTGACCGGGGACGTGGAGGGCGCCTATCGGGACTATCTGAAGGCGTCCGAGCTGGCGCCGGACTGGGACCCGCCCAAGATCGAGCTGAAGCGCTTCACGGTCACGCCGAAATAGCCGTCCGCGCGAGGTCGTCAGTCGAACAGGGATCCCTGCGGGGCCGACGAGCGGGGCGGCGGCTTTCTGGCTGCGGCCGGCGCAGAGCCCTCCGGACCATCGACCGTCACGTCCCGCGCCCCGTCGGCGAACACCAGGCGCAGGCCGTCTCCCGTCGCCAGGCCTGCGGCGGCCGTCACCAGGGCGCCGTCCGGCCGGTGCACCCGGGCGAAGCCCAGGCCCAGAGGCCGGTCGGGATCCATGGAGCGGCGCAGCTGCTCCAGTCGCTCCAGCCCCAGGGCCTCGGCGGCCAGGCGGCGATCCACCGCCGCCCGCAGGCGCAGGCCCAGGGCCGGAAGCGCCGCCCGCTGCTCCGCGCCCGCCTGCCGCCGTTCGATGGCGCCCGTGAGCCGATCCTCGAGCTCCGCCAGGCGCGTCCCGGCCAGATCCACCGGGCGCAGCAGGACGGCGGGGGTGAGCCGCGCAGCGGTCCCGGTCAGCTGCTGGGCGTGGGCGGCGATGTTGGCCGATAGCCCCGCGGCGAGGCGGGACGCAGCGTGATCGAAGCGCTGGCCCGCCAGCTCCACCAGGTCCCCCAGCCGCGGCAGGGCGGCGGCGGCGGCGGACAGGCGTCCCCGGCGACCCTCCAGCAGGTTGGCGGCGGACCGGTCCAGCCGTCCCCCGGCGACGGAGAGGCTGGCGCGCAGGTCCGCAAGCACGGGCGTCGCCATCTCCGCCGCCGCCGTGGGGGTGGGGGCCCGGCGGGCGGCGGCGTAGTCGATCAGGGTGGTGTCGGTCTCGTGGCCCACGGCGGAGATCAGGGGGATGCGGCTGGCCGCCGCCACCCGGGCCAGGCGCTCGTCATTGAAGGGCCAGAGGTCCTCAATGGATCCGCCGCCCCGGGCCACGATCAGGACGTCGGGTCGGGGGACAGGTCCGCCGAGCCCCAGGGCGTTGAACCCCTCGATCGCCCGGGCGACCTGGGCGGCGGCGCTGTCGCCTTGCACCACCACCGGCCAGACCACGACCCGCACGGGCCAGCGGTCGGTGATCCGGTGCAGGATGTCGCGGATGACGGCGCCGGTGGGGCTGGTGATCACGCCGATGACGGCGGGCATCAGAGGCAGGGCGGGCTTGCGCGCGGCGTCGAACAGGCCCTCCCCCGCCAGCCGGGCCTTCAGCCGCTCGAGCTGGGCGAGCAGGGCGCCGACCCCGGCGGGCTCCAGGGTCTCGATGATGATCTGATAGCCGGACCGGGCGGGATAGGTGGTGATGCGGCCGGTGACGATCACCTCCAGCCCCTGCTCCGGCTGGGACTTCAGGCCCCGCACCGAGCCCTTCCAGATCACCCCGTCAATCGCCGCCTTGTCATCCTTCAGGGTCAGGTAGACATGGCCGGAGGCGTGGCGCGTGACCTTGGAGATCTCGCCCCGCAGCCGCACATGGCCGAAAGCGTCCTCCAGCGTGCGCTTCAGGGCGAAGGCGAGCTCGGTCACCGAAAAGGCGGGGGCGTTGCCGGGCTCGGCCGCGGCGGACTCGAAGGGATCCGTGGAGCTCATGGTCCCACCCTAGACGCCGTCGCCGCCCTTGTGGAGGGGAACCGCTTGCCTTCGACGCCCGGTGCGGCGTAGGAGCGCGCAAAGCCCGGTCCGGCCGCTGCGGACCGACCGCCGCAGGAAGGTCCGCCATGAAAGTGCTGCTTGTGGGATCGGGTGGTCGGGAACACGCCCTGGCCTGGAAGATCCGCCAGTCCCCCCTCCTGACCCGTCTGGTGGTCGCGCCGGGGAATCCGGGCGTCGCCGCCCTGGCGGAGACCGCGGACGTGAAGGTCACCGACGTGGCCGGCCTGACGGCGCTCGCCCGGGAGATGGCCGCGGACCTGGTGGTGATCGGCCCGGAGGCCGCCCTCGAGGCGGGCCTCGCCGACGCACTGGCGGCGCTGGGCGTTGCCTGTTTCGGCCCGACCCGGGCCGCGGCGCGGCTGGAGACCTCCAAGGGATTCACCAAGGCCTTCGCCCGGCGCCATGACGTGCCCACGGCGGACTATGGCGAATTTTCCGACGCCGCCACGGCCAAGGGGGCGCTGGACCGCTTCACGCCGCCCTATGTGATCAAGGCGGACGGCATCGCCGCCGGCAAGGGCGTGGTCATCGCCGAGACCCGGGCCGCGGCGGAGCAGGCCATCGACGACATGCTGGGCGGACAGTTCGGCGCCGCCGGGGCGCGGCTGGTGATCGAGGCCTTCATGACCGGCGAGGAGGCCTCGGTCTTCGCCCTGTGCGACGGCAAGACCGCCCGGCTGTTCGGCGCGGCCCAGGATCACAAGCGGGTCGGAGACGGCGACACCGGCCCCAACACCGGCGGCATGGGCGCCTATTCCCCGGCGCCGGTGATGACCGATGAGCGCCTGGCCTTCGTCGAGCGGCGGATGATCGACGCCACCGTGGCCGGCATGGGGGCGGAGGGCGCGCCCTATTGCGGGGTGCTCTACGCCGGGGTGATGGTCACGCCGGAGGGGCCGAAGCTCGTGGAGTACAACGCCCGCTTCGGCGATCCGGAGTGCCAGGTGCTGATGCTGCGCCTCGCCAGCGACCTGCTGCCCTATCTGCTGGCCTGCGCCGAGGGGCGGCTGGCGGACATGCCGCCCCTGGAATGGCGGGACGAGACCGCCCTGTGCGTCGTGGTCGCCGCCCCCGGCTATCCCGAGGCGCCCGCCACCGGCTCCCGCATCCGGGGCGCGGACGCGGATTTCGGACCCGCGGTGACGGTCTTCCATGCGGGAACCCGCCGGGACGCGACCGGCGATCTGCAGGCCGCCGGCGGCCGCGTGCTGAATGTCTGCGCCCGGGATCCGGACGTGGCCGAGGCCCGCCGACTGGCCTACGCCGCCGTGGACGCCATCGACTGGCCCGAGGGCTTCTGCCGCCGCGACATCGCCTGGCGGGCGCTGACGCGCTAGCCGGTCAGGGTAAACGCAAGCCCTTGGCGGACGCCGCGGTAGGGAAAATGAAAGACATCCCGGTGTAACAAACGATGTCACAGTCTTAAGGCCCGTGCGGGTCGGACGTTCAGGAAACCGGTGATGGCAAGGCAGTTGGGACGCAAGCACAGCGCCCTGCGTGGGGACCGGTCCTGATGACCGACCTCGCGCCCGCGCCCGATTCCGACGCCGCGCCGGTTCCGGCCGCAGCCCCTGCGTCACCTGCGCCCAGCTCTGGCCCCCGGCCGCGCTACAATCTCGAAAACGCCAAGGTCCTGCTGGTCGAGCCGAACCAGCACGGTCTGGAGATCCTGGCCCAGATCTTCTCCGGTTTCGGCGTGCGCAGTCCCTTGCGCGCCGCCAACGCCGAAGAGGCCATGGCCATCGTCAAGAAGACCGAGCTCGACCTGATCGTCTGCGAGGCGCAGCTCGAGGGCACGGACGGCTATGACTTCATCCACTGGCTGCGCCGCTCCAAGATCGAGCCGAACACCTACACCGCCGCAATCATCATCAGCGGTCACACGCAGATGTCGAAGGTGCAGAAGGCGAGGGACTGCGGCGCCAACTTCATCGTCGCCAAGCCGCTGACGCCCAAGGTCATGATCGACCGAGTGGTGTGGGTCGCCCGGGAAAACCGCGCCTTCATCGAGTGCGATACGTATCTGGGTCCCGACCGCCGGTTCCACTCGATCGGGCCGCCGCCGAATACGGAGGGTCGTCGCGCCGATGATCTTCCACTGGAAGTTGGGGATGCTGTCGAACCCAATCTCAGCCAGGATGACATCGACGCCATGATGCAGCCCAAGCGGAAGTCGAAATGAGCGCCGTCAAACGTATTCGCGTCCCCAACCGCCTCGCCGCCGTGGTGCGCAAGCCCGGCGGCAAGACCATCGCCGAAGCGGTCGCCGGCGCCGAAGCCAATCTCGAGGCGATCCGCGACGACTGCGTGGCGGCGGTGGACGCCATACTGGCGGCCATGGTCGAGCTGTCGACCGTGCTCAAGGCGATGCCCACGCCGGAGCATCTCAGCCAGCTCTACGACCTTTCGGACGAGATGATCGGCGTCGCCGCCATTGCCAACCTGCCGGCCGTGGGCCACGCCGCCTTCTCGGTCTGCGAACTCGTCGACGCCTTCACCGAATCCGGCGCCTTCAACTGGGACGCGGTGGCGGTGCATCTGAACGGCCTGAAGCTGCTCCGCGCCATGGGCGACCAGCTGGACGAGGCCGCCCGGGAACAGGTGCTGGACGGCCTGCGCGCCGTCGTCCGCCGGGTGGGCGCCGTCGAGGGCTGACGGCCCGCCCCGGCTGTCGTGGGGTCATCAGGGGGTCATCAGGGGGTCACCAGGCGGCGGACAGACGGGCCACCGACACCGTGGTCCCGGACCGGGACACGCCCATCACGCTGGCCGGTTGCGGCGGCGGGTGCGCGCCTTCGGGCCAGCCGCTGGCG
>CAINOV010000399.1 GCA_903851655.1 uncultured Caulobacterales bacterium | reverse complement strand
GGCGGTGGCGCGGCCCTGCTCCACCTGCCGGCGGATCTTGCCCCACAGGTCCACGGTCCAGGAGGCGTCCACCGCGGCGGAATAGCGGGTCGGGACCTGGCCCGTGGCGCTGGCCCCCGTCGAATTGGCCCCCTGGCCGCCGGTCTTCTGGCCGGAGCCGGTGGCCGACAGGGCGGGGAACAAGCCCGCTTCGGTCTGCGCCAGGGCGTCGCGGGCCTGCTTGTAGGCCTGCAGCTGGCCCGCCAGGGTCTGGTTGGACGCGGCCAGCCGCTGCTCCAGATCGTCCAGCACCGGGTCGTGATAGGCCGACCACCAGGCGCCGCGGTCGATGGCGTCCATCGGCGTCGCCGGCGTCCAGCCGTCGGCCTCCTTGAAGGCGGTCTGGGTGGGCGCCGCGGGCGTGCGGTAGTTGGGTCCCACCGCGCAGGCGGAGAGGCTGAGCACGGCGACGGCGGACACAAGCGGGAGGGGTGCGGTCTTGCGGGTCATCAGGAGCCTTGCCCGGTCACGGGTTGAAGCGGGGCCGTCCCCGGGCGGGGGCGGCGCCGGAACAGCCGCAGATAGCGCAGCCGGTCCATGTAGATGTAGACGACGGGGGTCGTCAGCAGGGTCAGGATCTGGCTGGCCACCAGACCGCCGATGATGGTCACGCCCAGGGGCTGGCGCAGCTCGCCCCCCTCGCCGAAGGCCAGCGCCAGGGGCACGGCGCCCAGGATCGCCGCCACCGTGGTCATCAGGATCGGCCGGAAGCGCAGCATGGAGGCGCGGTAGATCGCCTCCATCGGGGTCGCCCCCGCCCGCTCCGCCTGCAGGGCGAAGTCGATGATCAGGATGGCGTTCTTCTTCACGATGCCGATCAGCAGGATGACCCCGATCAGGGCGATGATCGAGAACTCCACATGGAACACCAGCAGGGCCAGGAATGCGCCGACCCCGGCCGACGGCAGGGTCGACAGCACGGTGATCGGGTGGACATAGCTCTCGTACAGAACGCCCAGCACCATGTAGACCGCCAGGAGCGCGCCCAGCACCAGCAGCACCGGGGAGTTGCCCGAGGCGGCGAAGGCGCCCGCCGTGCCCTGGAAGCTGCCGTGGACCGCATTGGGCATGCCGATGGCGGCGATGGCCGCGGTGACCTCGGACTGGGCGTCGGACAGGGAGCGGCCGGGGACCAGGTTGAACGAGAGGGTGGCGGCCACCGTCTGGCCCTGGTGGCTGACCGAGACGGGGGTGTTGTTGGGCTTCCAGCTGGAGATCACCCCCAGCGGGATCATCCGCGACGCGGCGGTGGAGACGGCGTTGCCGGTCTGCAGCGGCGCGGCGCCGGTGGTGGTGCGGGTGGTTCCCGCGCCGTTCAGGGCGGTGGCCGAGCCGGCGACCCCCGCCGAGCCCGTGCTCGCCGTCGTCGTCGCGGTGGTGGCCGAGGCCGCCCCGCCGGGGCCCGAGGGCGCCGGGCGGGACAGGGTCATGAACGGCGCCGGCGCCGGGTCGCGGCTGAACAGAGTGGTGGACGGGTTGGGCGGGGCCTGGGTGGCGGGATTGGCCGCCACCGCCAGCCGGGCGGGGCTGGCCAGCCGGGCGTTGACCGCGGGGGAGTTGCCGGTGGCGGTCACGTTGCCCACCGGCGCCATCCAGGTGTTGAACAGGCTGTCCGAGAACTGGGTGAAGCCGGGCTGGGCCTCCATCACCACATGGTACTGGTTCAGGGGGTTGTAGATGGTGGACACCTGTCGCTGGCCGAACAGGTCATAGAGGATGTTGTCCATCTGCTGGGCGGTGACCCCCAGCCGCGAGGCCGCGTCCCGGTCCAGGGTCACATAGGTCTCCAGCCCGTGCTCCTGCTGGTCGGAATTCACGTCCGTCAGCAGGGGGGACAGCTTCAGCTGGTTGGTCAGCTTTTCCGACCAGACGCGCAGGGCGTCGATGTCGTCGCTCTGCAGGGTGTACTGGTACTGGGCCGCGGACTGCCGGCCGCCCAGGCGGAACTCCTGCTGCACCTGCAGGAACAGGGAGGCCCCGGGCACCCGCATCAGCTTGGGCCGGATCCGCTGCGCCACCTGGTCCGAGGACAGGCCGCCCCGCTCGGCCTTGGGCTTCAGCGCCGCGAACATGAAGCCGCCGGAGCCGAAGGTGAAGCCCACCGCATGGTCCACCGCCGGGTCGGACGCCACGATCTTGGCCAGGCGCTGGAACTTCTGCGCCGTCAGGTCGAAGGAGCTGGCCTGGTCCACCTGCATGCCGCCCACCAGCTGGCCGGAATCCTGCTGCGGGAAGAAGCCCTTGGGCACCACGGCGAACAGCACCCCGTTCAGGATGATGGTGGCGATGAGCAGGAGCATGATCACCCGCCGGTGGTCCAGCGCCCAGGCGAGCGACCGGCCATAGGCGGCGGTGAGGCCGTCCAGGGCTCGCTCCAGCAGGTCGGAGATCCGCCAGATCAGCCCGCCGAGCCCGCGGCGGGGCGGCGCCGCGCCCGGCGCGACGTTTTCATGCAGGCTGCCCAGCCGGGCGGCCATCATCGGGGTGAAGGTCAGGCTGACCACCAGGGAGATCAGGATCGAGGCCGACAGGGTGACGCCGAACTCCACGAAGAACTTGCCGATGATCCCCCCCATCAGGATGATCGGCGCGAACACGGCCACCAGGGAGATGGAGATGGAGATCACCGTGAACGACACCTCCTGCGCCCCCAGCAGGGCCGCCTGGAAGCGGGGCATGCCCTCCTCCACGTGACGGGTGATGTTCTCCAGCACGACGATGGCGTCGTCCACCACGAAGCCCGTGGCCACGGTGAGCGCCATCAGGCTCAGCGTGTCCAGGCTGTAGTGCAGCAGGTACATGACCGCCACCGCCCCCAGCAGGGAGACGACCACCGCCACCGCCGGGATGATCACCGCCCGGCCGTTGCGCAGGAACACCAGCACCACCAGCACCACCAGGAAGATGGAGATGGCCAGCGACCGCTCCACGTCGTTCAGCGAGGCCCGGGTGGAGGTGGTGCGGTCCACCCCGATCTCCAGGTCGATCTGTGGCGGCAGCTGGGCCCGCAGCCGCGGCAGGGCGGCCTTGATCCGGTCCACGGTGGCGATGACATTGGCGCCGGGCTGGCGGGTAATGCGCACGACGATGGCCGGCTTGCCGTCCACCAGCCCCATCTGGCGCACGTCCTCGACGCTGTCCAGGACGTCGGACACGTCGGACAGGCGGATCACCTGGCCGTCCCGCACGGCGATCACCAGCCGGCGATAGTCGTCCGCCGTTCGGGCCTGGTCATTGGTGTAGATCTGCAGCCGGCGATTGTCGTCGGACAGATAGCCCTTGGGCTGGTTCGCGTTGGCGGACGAGATGGCGGCGCGCACGTCCTCCGGGCTGATCCCGTACTTGAACAGGGCCTGGGGGTTCAGCTCCACCCGCACCGCCGGATTGGCGCCGCCGCCCAGGGTCACGTCCCCCACGCCCTCCACCTGGCTCAGCTTCTGCTGCAGGATGGTGGCCGCCGCGTCGTACATCTGGCCCTTGGACAGGGTCGGAGAGGTCAGCGACATGATCAGGATCGGCGCGTCCGCCGGGTTGAACTTGCGATAGGTGGGATTGGAGCGCAGCGTCGCCGGCAGGTCCGCCCGGGCGGCGTTGATGGCCGCCTGCACGTCCCGCGCCGCGCCGTTGATGTCCCGGCTCAGCCCGAACTGCATGATGATCTGGGTGTTGCCGACGGAGGAGGTGGAGGTCATCTCCGTCACGTCGGCGATCTGGCCCAGGCGCCGCTCCAGGGGCGTGGCGACGCTGGTGGACATCACCGACGGGCTGGCGCCGGGCAGGTTGGCCTGGACCTGGATGGTGGGCAGGTCCACCGCGGGCAGGGACGACACCGGCAGCTGGAAATAGGCGCCGATCCCCGTCAGGGCGATGCCGATGGTCAACAGCGTGGTGGCGACCGGGCGCCGGATGAACAGCTCCGTGATGTTCACGCAGCCCCCGATCCTTCAGGCGATCCTTCAGGCGCGCCGCCCTCGCCCGCGAGGCGGTCATGGGGCAGCCGCCGGGCGATACGGTCGAAGGCCAGGTAGATCACCGGCGTGGTGAACAGGGTCAGCAGCTGCGAGGCGACCAGCCCGCCGACAATGGCCACCCCCAGGGGCTGGCGCAGCTCGGCCCCATAGCCGCCGCCGATCATCAGCGGCGCCGCGCCGAACAGGGCCGCGAGCGTGGTCATCAGGATCGGCCGGAAGCGCAGCAGCGCCGCCTGGCGGATCGCCGCCACGGGGTCGAGGCCCTCGTTGCGCTCCGCATCCAGGGCGAAGTCGATCATCATGATCGCGTTCTTCTTGACGATGCCGAACAGCAGGATCAGGCCGATGATCCCCACCACCCCCAGGTCCTCGCCGGCCACCATCAGGGCGATCAGCGCCCCCACCGCCGCCGAGGGCAGGGTGGAGAGGATGGTGATCGGGTGGATGAAGCTCTCGTACAGCACCCCCAGCACGATGTAGATGGTCACGATCGCGGCCAGGATCAGCCACAGCTCGTTGTTCAGGGACTTCTCGAAGGCGTCCGCGGCGCCGAGGAAGGTGGTGTTGATCGACAGGGGCACGCCGGTCTGGTCGCCGACCTTCACCTCCCGCTCCATCTGCTTGATGGCGTTCACCGCCCCGCCCAGGCTCTCGCCCTTGCCCAGGTTGAAGCTGAGGGTCACCGCCGGGAACTGGCCCACATGGGTCACCACCAGGGGCGCGGGCTGCTCCACCAGCTTGGCGAAGGCCGAAAGCG
>CAINOV010000398.1 GCA_903851655.1 uncultured Caulobacterales bacterium | reverse complement strand
TCTTCGCCCGGGAATGACAGGTATTTTGTATATTTTTATAGCCGTCATTCCCGCCCTCGAGGCGGGAACCTCCAGCCGGAGGAGGCGCCAGGTCCTGAACAAGGTTCTCGGCTCAAGGCCGAGAATGACAGCTATAAAATATCTGTAAAATCACGTCATTCCCGCCCTTGAGGCGGGAACCTCCAGCCGGATGCGGCGCCAGGTCCGGAACAAGGTTCCCGGGTCTTCGCCCGGGAATGACAGGTATTTTGTATATTTTTATAGCCGTCATTCCCGCCCTTGAGGCGGGAACCTCCAGCCGGATGCGGCGCTCACCCCAGCAACCACACCACCGCGGCGCGGAAGAAGGCCATCAGCGGGCCGGTGGCGGCGAGGAGGATGAAGCCCCCCGGCGCGAACACCGAGGCGCCCGTCAGCCGGATCCAGCCCAGACCCTGGGCGCCCATCAGCGACACGCCCAGCGCGCCGCAGACCAGCAGGACCACGGTCCACAGACCCACCTTTGGTTTCAGCCGGCGACTCTTCGAGCCCTGCCAGCGCACCAGTTCAAAATGTCCGATCCGGTGTTCCATGCAGCTTAGACCACCCCGGCCGCCGGACGCGGCGCCCGGCGCACGCGGGTCCGCTCGATGGAGTGATAGGCCTGGCGCACCATGCGATAGAGGCCCGCCTGGCCCGGCGGATCGGCGGCCTGGCCGGACAGGCGCAGATCCTCGGCCTCGCTGTCCAGGCGGGCGAGCGCCAGATGGGTCACGGCGCGGGCGACGATCTCGTCATTGGTCAGGGCGGTGGCGCACTGCATCAGGTCCCGCTCCAGTCCGTCGCGGACCGGATCGGAGACACCCTCTGAGATGCCGGCGGGGTCGCGGGCCTCGAACACGGCCAGACCGGCGCCGGAGAAAGCCTCGTCGGGGCCGGCAAAGACAGCGTCGATGGAATCGGGCACGGGAGGAAGCCTCGTCTGATCAAGCGCTTAAGGATGCGGCGGACAACGACTATAGCGCACTTTTGCAATATTTCATAATAATTCTCGTCGGGTTTCCACAGTTTTTCTCGCGGGGAATTCGTCCCAGTCACGGCGTTTTTCTAAACAACCCCGCTCACGGGCATGTGATCGTAAAATATAATTTGAACGTATCGACCGGACTCTGATTTTATACTCTGCGATCATGAAACGTCGAACGTATTGAACACGTCCATTTCAGCGAAGACTGAGCTTTTAGACAAAAAACCCCCGGGCTTGTCACCCGGGGGTCTTGTCGTCAGCGGCGACCGGCGCCGGGCCGGGCCGGACAGGGCCGTCGCTATTTGCCGATCCTGGTCAGTTCGGCCATCAGTTCCGGCACCGCGGCCTTGTAGTCCGCCACGAGGCCGTAATCGGCCACCTGGAAGATCGGCGCATCCGCGTCCTTGTTGATGGCGACGATGATCTTGCTGTCCTTCATCCCCGCCAGATGCTGGATGGCGCCGGAGATGCCGACGGCCACATAGAGGTCCGGGGCCACCACCTTGCCGGTCTGGCCGACCTGATAGTCGTTGGGGGCGTAGCCCGCGTCCACCGCGGCGCGGCTGGCGCCCACGGCGGCGCCCAGCTTGTCGGCCAGGGGCTCGATCACGCTGTGGAACTCTTCGGCCGAGCCGAGGGCGCGACCGCCGGACACGACGATCTTGGCGCCCGCCAGTTCCGGACGGTCGGACTTGACCACTTCCTCGGAGACGAACTGCGCCGCCGGGCCGCCGGCGCCGGGGACAGAGACCGCCTCCACCGGGGCCGAGCCGCCCTCGCCCACGCCCTTGAAGGCGGTGGCGCGGACGGTGACCACCAGCTTGGCGTCGGAGGACTTCACCGTCTCCAGGGCGTTGCCGGCATAGATCGGGCGGACGAAGGTCTTGGCGTCGACCACCTCGATCACGTCGGTGATCTGGGCCACGTCCAGCTTGGCGGCGATGCGCGGGGCGAAGTTCTTGCCCGCGGAGGTGGCGGGGGTGAGGATCGCCTCATAGCCCCCGGCCAGGGACACCACCAGGTCGGTGACCGCCTCGGCCAGGCCCTGACCCAGGGCGGGGCTTTCGGCGGTGAGCACCTTGCGCACACCGGCGAGCTTCGCCGCGGACGCCGCGGCGCCGGCGACGGAGGCGCCCAGCACCAGCACGTCCACGTCGCCGGAGATCAGCTTGGCGGCGGCGACGGTCTTGCCGGTGGTTTCACGGACGGCGGCGCCGTCGTGGTCTGCAATGACGAGAACAGCCATCAGAGGACTCCCGCTTCATTCTTGAGCTTGGACACGAGTTCGGCCACATCGGCCACCTTGGCGCCGCCCTGGCGCTTGGGCGGCTCGGCGACCTTGAGCACCGTCAGGCGGTTGGCCACGTCGACGCCGTAGTCGGCCGTCGACTTGATGTCGATCGGCTTCTTCTTCGCCTTCATGATGTTGGGCAGGGAGGCGTAGCGCGGCTCGTTCAGGCGCAGGTCGGCGGTGATCACCGCCGGCAGGGCCACCGACAGGGTCTGCAGGCCGCCGTCCACCTCCCGGGTGACCTGGGCGGTCTGGCCGGAGATCTCGATCTTCGAGGCGAAGGTCGCCTGCGGCCAGTCCAGCAGGGCGGCCAGCATCTGGCCCACGGCGTTGTTGTCGCCGTCGATGGCCTGCTTGCCCATCACCACCACGCCGGGCTGCTCCTCGGCGATGACGGCCTTCAGCAGCTTGGCCACGGCCAGGGGCTCGAGGTCCGCGTCAGTCTGGATCAGGATGCCGCGGTCGGCGCCCATGGCCAGGGCCGTGCGCAGGGTTTCCTGCGCCTGGGCGGGACCGATGGAGACCACCACCACTTCGGAGGCGACGCCCTTTTCCTTGAGGCGCACGGCTTCTTCCGTGCCGATTTCATCGAAGGGGTTCATCGACATCTTGACGTTGGCGAGGTCCACGCCCGTCTGGTCGGGCTTGACCCGGACCTTGACGTTGTAGTCGATCACCCGCTTGACCGGGACCAGAACCTTCATGGCTGTTTTTGTCCTTAAGCGATCTGTTGGGACGGGTGGGCCGGGAGGTCAGTCCCCGCCGTGGCGCGCAAAGCCGGCTCGCCGCCCGTGCATGAGCAAAGCCTCCGGGGCCGGACGCTTCGCGCCTTCTCAAACGCGAGCCAGACGGCGCAGTCAAGAGGCAGTGCGCGTTGCCGTAGGGGCGGCATGCCTTGCGAAGCCGATTACAGGACGGCATAAGACCGCCATGTCCGATTATCTTGGCCGCGTGAAGCTGTTCCTGATCCTCGCCTTCTTCGTCCTGGCGGCGGCGGCGATCGCCTATGACCGCCTGTGGCTGGCCCCCGGCCGCGACTGCGAGGCGGCGCACAACTGGTGGGACCCGAAGCTGCGCATCTGCGGCCGCACCGTGTGGATCCCCGACCTCACCCACCGCCGCCCGGCCAATGGCGCGCAGAAGCCCTGGGACATGCTGCCGCAGAAGGTGCGGTAGCCCCCACCCCCAACGTCGTCATTCCCGGGCG
>CAINOV010000397.1 GCA_903851655.1 uncultured Caulobacterales bacterium | reverse complement strand
TGGTCTTGATGAGCACGGGCGCCGCCGGTGAAGCCGCTGCACTGTTGAAGCAGGCCCTGACCCTCGACCCCGGCAACGCCCTCATTGCAACCGATCTCGAAAAAGCGCAGCGGATCCAAGGGACAGCGCATTAAGCGCCTGCAAGAGCGGCAAGGGTCGCACCGGCGAGAAATGATCCGCGCGCCCCTTCCAATAGGTCACGACACGACCCGCTCAACCTCAAGAAAGAACCGCAATGGGAAAACCCGCAGCCCGACTGACCGATCTGCACAACTGCCCTGAAACGTCTCCGAGCGCCCATGTTGGCGGGCCCGTCATCACCGGGGCGGGCACGGTTCTGATCGAGGGCAAACCCGCCGCCCGGGTCAGCGACCGGCTCAGATGCCACGGACCCACCGACGTGATCTCCACGGGTTCCAGCACCGTCATCATTGAGGGACGGCCGGCCGCCCGCGTGGGAGACCGCACCGTGCACCGAGGCGTCATCGTCAGCGGCGCGTCATCGGTCTTGATCGGTGACTGACACGCTGTCTCCGACGGGGCCGCCGCCAGAGCAGCACGCGCCGGCCGTCACGATCGGATGCCTCAGGCCTGACGCGTTCGCTGTCTAGTTCTCATCGATCTGGGTGAGCAGCCACGCGCGCGCCGTGCGCCAATGCCGCTTCACCGTACTTTCAGAAAGCCCCATGGATTCAGCGACCTCCTCGATGGTCAGACCCGCGTAAAACCGTTGCTCGACGATCTGGGCCTTTTCAGGATCCAGTTCGGCAAGCTTGTCCAGGGCCTGATCGAAGGCTTCGATATCGAAGGCGCGGGGTCGCTGGTTGGCGATGGCTTCGCCCCAGTAGGTCTCAACTGAAGGTTTCTGTCGCTTCGACGCCCGAAACCGCCGGACCTCGTCCAGCAGGATCTGCCTCATGATCCGGCTGGCCACGGCCAGGAAATGCACACGGTCGTTGATCTTGATGCGATCCAGCCGCATCACGCGGATCGCCGCTTCGTTCGCCAGTTCCGTCGGCTGCAGCTGAAGTTTCGGACCGTCGCCCGCCAGCACGCCTCGCGCCAGAACTCGGAACTCTCGGTAGAACTGCGCGAGCACCTTGTCTCTGGCCGCCAAATCACCGGAACAAAAACAAGCCCAGTAACTACTGTCTTCGACCTGGCTAATCGACCCCATTTGCATCGCAGACCCCCTCGTCAGCGCGGACGCTACACTTTATTAACCTATCGCAAGCCGCGATTGTCAATGCGATATTGTGCCCAAAATTACTCAACCCTGGCAATTTTCGTCAAAACTACGTCAGCAAAATCGGGCTCTATGCCGTCCTCGGACGTTGTTTGAACTTTTACAAAAGTTCTGCACTGTTGCGTTGACAGGTGAGACCTTTCGACAATTGCGGGACTGTCTGATTTCAGAACTCTGAGCGCGCAGCCTGCACTTCGGATAGCCACAGACAAACCGCTAGTGCGACGACTTCATCAGCGTCCAGCCATTGCCGTTCCACTGATAGTAGCCGCTCTGATTTCGCATGTAGGTCTGCCCCCCGGAATTGAAGGGCTGATTGTCCGGCTGGGCGTAGGGCAACCAGACCTTCTGTCCCGTATTGGGGTCGATCGCCGCGGTGTTCCCGCGCACCGCCCCCTGGTCATAGCGCTCCGCCGTCTGACTGGTCCGCGCGCTGTTGGCGGCCATCCCCTGATTGTAGCTGGCATTGCCTTGCTGCACCGTCGCATGGGCGGCCTGCATCCCGGCGAACTGATCCCGCTGCGCCTGAAGCCCGCCGGCGACATTGGTTCCGTTGGCGGACATCATGCTGAAATAGGCGAACCGCTCAAAGCTCATCGGCGGACCCCGATAGGCCGCGTACTGCTTGCGAAGCCACGGACCATAGATTTTGAGATAATTCGCAAAGGTCTGCCGCTGCATCTGCAGCAGGCGCGCCTGGTTCGCATTGTTGAACCGCGCCATACAGGCGTCGAAATCCGGGCGGCCCAAGCAGTTCTGCGCCTGTGCTGCGGTTGCGGCCATTAGAAGACTGCCAGTGAAGACCCATTTGGCCAGTTGGCTCGATCTCATATCCGTTCTCCCTGTTTGGAAGGACGCATCCCAGTTATGGCGGTGCGCAGTGCACTCCGCTTCAGGATCTCGGAATGCGCATCCCTCTTTGCCGTGGGCCCGATGTCGTCCCCGCCTCGGTCCATTATGACCGCTG
This sequence comes from uncultured Caulobacterales bacterium, assembly GCA_903851655.1. GTDB lineage: Bacteria > Pseudomonadota > Alphaproteobacteria > Caulobacterales > Caulobacteraceae > CAIMFV01. The sequence continues at coordinate 2,255 of CAINOV010000397.1, read as the reverse complement.
ACCGCCTGCGCCACGACGTGGGGCGTGCGGCTCGCCGTCATTTGAGAGAACGGATTTCGCTGGGAAACAGCGCCAAGCACGGCCAGGTTTTTAGGATATATTTGCAACGGTGCGGCTGGGGCGCCCGCACATGATGCGCGCCGGAACAGACGTGATCCTGTTGGTCGGCCAGCATCAGGAAGCGGCGTTGGCGGATTGCCGAACGGCGTCATGCATGGGATGTTTCACAGAGAATTTTGTCGAGCGAGCAGTATCTTGGACCCTGAGTGGCTCGATCTTCTGAAAGCGTGTCGCGACCGCTCGAACTCCACGGCTCTTCAACGCGCGCTGCTTGACAGCCTTCCGTCGGACGTCCCCGACGAAATCCTCGACCATTTCGCGACTGCCGATCCCGAGCCCCACGATTCGGGACACCGCCGACGGATCAGCGGATTGCTGACGGAAGCCGGGCGTGATGAGGCCGCCGCGCGGTGGCGCGGGACGCCCGCCGAACGCGACGGCGGAGCCCCCCCCTCAGACAGCGCCGAGGTCATCCGCCTTTTTGGAGCCAAAGGTGATGACAATTCGCCGACGCTGCGCCGCAACGTCGCGCGTCCCACCGTCACCTTCGCAGATGTCGGGGGCCTGGAGCATGTCAAGCAGCAGATCCGGCGCAAGATCATCGCACCGTTCGAGAAGCCTGGCCTTTTCAATGCGTTCCGCAAACGAAGCGGCGGCGGCGTGCTCATGTACGGACCGCCCGGCTGCGGCAAGACCATGCTGGCGCGGGCCACTGCGGGTGAAGCGAAGGCGCACTTCATTCCCGTCGCCATCACTGACATTCTCGACAAATACTTTGGTGAAAGCGAACGCAAGCTGGCGGAGGCCTTCGCCGACGCGCGCCGGCAACGCCCGTCCATCCTGTTCTTCGACGAGATCGAAGCCCTCGCCTCGCGCCGGAGGAGTTCCGGCGACGTCGGCGCGTCCCTGGTGTCGACGTTTCTGACGGAGATGGACGGCTTTTCGGCCGATGGCGACGGCATTCTGGTGATCGGGGCGACCAATACGCCGTGGGTCGTGGACTCAGCCTTCCGCAGGCCGGGGCGATTTGACCGGGTCCTGTTCGTACCACCGCCAGACCAGACGGCCCGCCTCGCCATCCTGTCCCTCTGTCTCGCGCAGCGTCCCCTCGCGGCCGGACTGAATCTGCAGCGGTTCGCCGCCACGACCGCGGGCTTCTCCGGAGCCGATCTCGCACATCTGGTCGATACGGCGGTCGAACTGGCGATCGAGGACAGCGCCGACATAGACACCCTGACACCCGTGTCGCGTCGCCACCTGGAAGCCGCGCTCCAGGAGGTGCGCCCCACGACCTCCGAATGGCTGGCGACGGCGCGAAACTACGCGAAATTCGCCAATGAGAGCGGCCTCTATGACGACGTGCTCGCATTTATCGACAAGCATATGAAATGACCGCCGGGAGCGCGGACGGGCGGCTGTCCACCGCTGCGCGCCTGATCGATGCGGCCAGTCTTCACACGGCTGAGAAACAGGTGCGCGAGGTCCTCGCAACGGACCCGGAACACCCTCGCGCCCACGCCCTGATGGCTCTGATCCTCTATCGGCGGGGTCGGCACGGGGCGGCGTTACGCGAGGCGGACGTCTCGATCGGTCTTGAACCGACCGAGGACGCGTTCCGCTTCAAGGCCCTGGCCCTGATAGGCCTCGGGCGGCGTCGACAGGCGATCGACGCCGCGGATGCAGCCGCGCGCATCGCCCCGACCAGCGCACGGGCGGCGCTGACGCAAGCGATCGCCCTGGAGGCTGACAAGCATCCGGTCCAAGCCGAAGCCGCATATCGGCGCGCGGCGGCGCTGGAGGCGGGCTCCGCCGTCTTCCTGGGCAACCTAGGCCGGTTCCTGTTGCGTCGAGGCGATCTCACCTCCGCCGAGGATATCGCCCGCCAACTCGACCCGACATCCGACGAGGACGCGGCCCTCCTGCTGCGTGGCGGCGTGGCGCTGGCCAGGGGCCGGGCGAGCGAAGCACGGGATTTCGCGCTGTGGGTGCTGAAGACCAACGCCGCCAACGCTTCGGCGCTTCGCCTTCTCCTACAGGCCAAGGCCAGTCAGAGCCGTATGCTGGGACTGTGGTGGCGATGGTCGATGCTGGTGGGCGCCCAGCGCCCCTGGGTCAGACTGGTTCTCGCCCCGCTTGCGGTGATGGCTTTGGTTGCGATCCCGTTTGGTCTGGGCCTGTTGTTCGGCGCCTACCTG
>CAINOV010000396.1 GCA_903851655.1 uncultured Caulobacterales bacterium | reverse complement strand
GCGGTGAACCAGATGGATCAGGTCACCCAGCAGAACGCCGCCATGGTCGAGGAGGCGTCGGCCATCGCATCCACCCTCAAGTCCGAGGCGGTGGAGCTGACCGACCGCATCAGCCAGTTCCAGATCTCCGACGCCGCGTGGCGTAGCGCCGCCGCCGCCTGAGGCGCGACAGACCCCGGGGCCGCCGCCGCCGGGGTCAAGGCCGCCCGCGGACGGTCATCTCCGGATCCTGACATTCGGCATTCCATGATCGAATCCCGTGCGGGGAGGTGAGGTCCGCCGCCCGCGGCGTCGTCTCCTGTCCGGCAGAGTCGAACACACGCAAAGAGCGTATTATATATTCGCAAAAAACTGTGTGGGATTGTCGTTCTGCCTCGGTCGATGCGGCGTCATCGGGCCCGGTGATCGGTCATACGCCCAGCAGGAGATTTGTCATGCCGTTCCGCCCCATCCTTCCGCCCCTATCCCGTCGGCGGATCTTCGGCCTGTCCCTCGCCGCCGCCGGGACCGGGCTGCTGGACGCCCATGGGGCGGCCGCGGGCGCTGCCGGCGTCGCCTCCCCGACCGAAGCCAGCGTGACGGTGGGGTCGACCCGGATCGGGGTCATCGGGCCGGAGTTCGGCGGCCTGTCCTACGAAAAGGCCGTGATGACCCAGCGCCTGTTCTCGGCCTCCAATACCGACCTGACCGGTCTGTTCCGCCGTCTGGGACCCGGCCTGATGCGCCTCGGTGGCAATACGGTGGAGCGCCCGGTCTGGACGGCGGGGGGGCGGGGCGGGACCCCCGGCCAGATCGCGCCGGCGGATGTGGACGCCCTGGCCGGGTTCCTCAAGGCCACGGGATGGCGGTGCCTGTACGGCGTCAACCTGGCCGGGGCCGCCACCAACGCGACCTCCCCGGTGCTGGCGGCGGCGGAGGTGTCCTATGTGGCGAAGGCGCTGGGCGCCTCCCTGGCCGGGATCGAGATCGGCAACGAACCCGACCTCTATGTCGGCGCCGGCTATTTTCCGAAGGGGAGCTGGACCGTCCAGGCCTACGAGGCCCTGTGGCGCAGGTTCCGCGACGCCATTGTCGCCGCGACCCCGGGCGTCGTCGTCACAGGTCCCGCGGCTGCGGGATCCGTGGCCGGCTGGACCCTGCCCTTCGCCGCCGCCGAGCGGGGCCGGATCCAGTTGCTCACCCAGCACTATTACCGGGCGAACGGACAGGATCCCGCGTCCACGGCGGCCAAGCTGATCACCACGGACTGGCGCCTGCACACGGAGCTTGAGGCGCTCAAGCACGCCGGCTGGGCGGCCGGCGCGCCGGTTCGCCTGGCGGAATGCAATTCCTACTATAATGGCGGCGCCCCGGGGGTCAGCAACAGTTACGCCTCGGCCCTGTGGGTGATCGACTTCCTGTTCACCTGCGCCATCTGGGAGGTGTCCGGCGTCAATCTGCATGGGGGCGGCCGGGGCGCCTATACGACCATCGCCGACCTGCACAACACGGTCGAGGACGTCCGCCCGCAATATTACGGGCTCAAGCTGTTCGGAATGGCGGGGGAGGGGACCCTCCTCCAGACCACTATCGACGCCCGGGGCCGGAACGTGACGGCCTATGCGGTGAGGCCCGGCGCCGGGGGTCTGCGCCTTGTGCTGGTCAACAAGGACCTGGCCGATGATCTGGACATCGTCGTGACCCTGCCCGGGGCCGCGTCAAGCGCCACCGTCCTGGCGCTTTGCCAGCAGTCGCCGGGGGCCCCGGGCCCCAGCCTGACGGCGACGTCGGGGGTCACCCTGCAGGGGTCCGCCATCGACCTGGACGGCGGCTGGTCGCCGGCTGCGCCCACGGTCGTCCCGGTGACGGGCCGGCGACTGAAGGTCCGCGCGCCCCGCCTGTCCGCCCTGCTGGTGACCGTGACCGGATGAGGGGAGCCCCGACCTAGGGCAGGGGCTTCAGCATCCGCGGGCGCTCCGTCTGGTTGGCGACGGCGGCGGTCAGCCGGTAGAAGAAGCGGTTGAAGTCCCGCGCCGCCTCCGGATCGAAGGGCTGGCCCAGGTCGTCCGCCGGCTTGTGATAGCGGTCCTGGTACCAGGTCCGGTACCGCGCTTCGGCCTCGGTCCCGGGATCGAAGCCGAAGATGAAGGCCGTGGCCGGCACGCCGATCTCCAGGAACGGCCACTGGTCCGCCCGGCGCAGCAGGTTGCGCTCCGGCTCCAGGTCCGGTCGGATCTCGATCCCCATCCTTGTCGCCACCCCACGGGTGGTCTCGCCCAGGGTCGACAGGTCGATGGCGTGCTGGGTCAGGATCTTCAGCGGGAACAGGGGCCGCAGCTGGTCGAGATTGATGTCCGCCGCCAGATCCGCCCGGGCCACGGTGGGGTGGGCGGTGAACCAGCGGGCGCCCAGCAGGCCCTTTTCCTCGCCGGTGAAGGCCGCGAACAGAACGGTGCGGCGCAGGCCCTTGCCCGCGCGGCGCTCCGCCAGCCGGATCAGGGTCGCCACATAGGCGGCGTCGTCAAAGGCGCCGTTGTAGAGATTGTCCCCCGCCACCGGCGAGCCGAAGCCGTAGCCGTCCAGATGGGCGGAGACCACCACCACCTCCTTCGCCAGACGGGGATCGGTCCCCGGCAGCAGGCCCAGTACATTGGGCGAGGCGATGTCCCGGGCGCGGGTCTGGAAGGCCAGCTCCAGCCGGCCGGGCAGGTCGAAGGACGGCAGAGGCTTCAGCATCGCGCCGGCCTTCAGGATCGCCGCGGCGTCCTGGCCGCTGCCGGCGATCAGGGGGGCGAAGGCCTGGTCCGACAGGCGCAGCAGCACCAGCTCCGGCCGGGCCGGGTCGGCGGCCGCATCCGTCTTCAGGGTCACGGTGCGGGAATAGGCGGACGGCCAGCGGGGCGGCTCCAGGCTGAAGGCCGCGTCGTCCACGGTGATCACGCCCACCGCGCCGGCCTTGCGGGCGCTGGCGATCCGCTCGGCGCCCAGGGGCGCGCCCCGGTGGCGGTTGCCGAAGCAGACCACCAGCTTGCCTTTGAGGTCGCCGGTCATGTCCGCCGCGCCGCAATAGCCGCGGAAGGCCATGTCCGCCGACAGGGTCGCCGGCAGGGACTCGCTGGCCGCGACGTCGATCTCCTGCAGGAAGCCCAGCCGGCGCCGGGCCCCGTCGGGGGCCACGACCTCCACCCGGGCGGTGGCGGGGTCGACCTCGACCTGGCGCATGGGCACGCTCTGCAGATAGGTCCCGTTGTCGCCGGCGGGCTTCAGCCCGGCCCGGCGGAAGCGCTCCGCCGTCCAACGGGCGGCAGCCTCGTAGGCGGCGGATCCGGTGTCACGGCCCTCGCGGGCGTCGCTCGCCAGGTTGGAGGTGATCGCCCACCAGGCGCGGGTGTCGGCGTCCGGCAGGGTCGGCGCCGCCGCATGACCGGCGCCCGCGGCGGCGAAGGCGGCGAGGGCGACCAGTGCGCCCGTCGCGCGACGGGCGGTCATTTCACCACCGGCAGTTCGACGAAGCTGGCTTCGGCCGGGGTGTGGAAGACCTTGATGGTGGCGCGCCTGTAGTCCTCGGGCTTGGCGAAGAAGATGTTCGGCACGAAGGTCTGCGGGTTGCGGTCATAGAGCGGGAACCAGGCGGACTGGACCTGCACCATGATCCGATGCCCCGGCAGGAAGGCGTGGTTCGTCGTCGGCAGGGAAAAGCGGTAGCTGAGCGCCTTGTTCGGCGTCAGGGCCTTCGGCTCGCTGAAGCTCTCGCGATAGCGGCCCCGCAGGATGTCCATGGAGACGGCCAGCTGATAGCCCCCCATTTCCGGCTGGGCGGGGGTCTCGTCGGGATAGACGTCGATCAGCTTGACCACGAAGTCCCCGTCCGTGCCGGTGGTGGAGGCCACCAGGTTGGCCACGGGCTCGCCGGAGATCTGCACCGTCTCGGTCAGCACGTCGGTCTCGTAGGTCAGCACGTCGCTGCGCACCGAGGCGAAGCGCTGGTCGTCGGTCAGCCACTGGCCCCAGGTGGATTCCGGCACATACTCCGGCAGGAAGGGTCTCGGGCGGTAGGTGACCGGCTTGGCCGGGTCGGAGACATAGTCGTCAAACGGCGCGTCCCCCGCCGCCGGGGCGGAGAAGCCGGCCTTGCCCGACGGCTTGAGATAAAGCTTCACCCCGCCCGACGACAGCGGCCAGTGGTCCAGCCGCCGCCAGGTGTTGGCGCCCGTCTCGAAGGCGGTCACCGGGGCCACGTCCATGGCCGGGGCGTCGTCCTTCAGATAATGGGCGAGAAAGGGCGCCAGCACGGTCATGCGGAACTGCTTGGCGGTGTCGGCGTCGAACTTCACGGCGCCCAGGGACGACCCTTCGCCGATCTCGCCCCCGTGCTTCCAGGGGCCCATGGCCAGATAGACCCTGTCGCCCTTCGCATCCTTGGGCTTCAGGGCCTTGTAGACGGCGATGTCGCCGTAGATGTCCTCCTGGTCGAACAGGCTGTGGACCAGCAGCACCGGCACCTTCAGGGGCTGGTCGGCCAGGATCTTGTCCATGGCCTGCCCCTTCCAGAAATCGTCATAGGCCACATGGGTGGTGAGCTTGGGCCAGAAGCCCAGCTGCTCCAGGCCCTGCGCCTTCCCCGCCGCGCCGGCGGAGCCGTAGTGCATCCAGAAATCGTATTCGTCTCGGTAGGGCGTGGTCCACTTGAAGTCGCTCGTGCGGGTCGCCTCCTGCTCGAGGATGTAGCTCATGTTGATCTGGCGGAAGGCGCCCTTGTGGAACCAGTCGTCCCCCATCCAGCCGTCGACCATCGGGTTCATGGGCACGGCCACCTTCAGGGCCGGGTGCGGATTGACCAGGGCCATCAGCGGCGTGAAGCCGTCATAGGAGATGCCCAGGATGCCGACGCGGCCGTTGCTCTCCGGCACGTTCTTGACCAGCCAGTCGATGGTGTCGAACGTGTCCGTGGAGTGGTCCACCGCGGTCGGGTTCAGGGGGCCGTGCAGCGGGCGGTTCATCACATAGTCGCCGTCCGAGCCATACTTGCCCCGCACGTCCTGCACCACGCGGATATAGCCCCCCGCCACGATCACATCGGCGGCGTTGTCATAGCCCTCCAGCACCGATTCCAGGTGGGTCGAGGGATTGTGCGTGGTCAGCTCCGTGGCGTTGTAGGGGGTGCGGGTCAGCAGCATCGGCGCCCGCTTGGCGCCGTTGGGGACCAGGATGACCGTGTGCAGCTTCACCCCGTCGCGCATGGGGATCATCACCTCCCGCCGCTCGAACTCCATGGCGGCGGTGGAGGGCGTGAACTTCTCCGGGGTTTCCGACGGCAGGGTCGGGACCGTCCGGGCCGGGGCGGCGGCGGCCGCGGCGGCCTGACCGATCAGAACGGCCGCTGACACGGTCAGAGCAAGGCGAAGACGCATTGAGTAGTTCCCCCGGAAGCCGCGTGCAGGTCTGCACGGCCCCGCAAGGTGACATGAGAAATCAGGATTGCAATCCGCTCCGCGGCGGTCGTTCCGCGGCCGGTCGGGCGGAGTCCGCGGCTTTGTCGAGTCCAACTGTGGATTGTGCATTGTCGAACCGCAACCGGTCCTCTAAGGGCGAGCCGTGTTGCTTGAGTTCCTGTTCGACGAAGGAAGGTCCGCGTCATGACCGTCGCCCCCACCCTCTCCGACCGCCCGGCGCCGTCCGCCGCCGCGCCCCTGCGCGAGGACGGCGTTCCCCGCCATGACTGGACCCAGGCCGAGATCGAGGCCCTGTTCGACCTGCCTTTCACCGAGCTGCTGTTCCGCGCCGCCACGGTGCACCGGCTGACCTTCGACCCCACCGAGATCCAGCTCTCCCAGCTCCTGTCGGTGAAGACCGGCGGCTGTGCGGAGAACTGCGGCTATTGCAGCCAGTCGTCGCATTTCGACACCGGACTGAAGGCCAGCCGGCTGATGGATCCGGCCGCCGTCATCGCCCAGGCGAAGGTCGCGCGGGACGGGGGCGCCCAGCGCTTCTGCATGGGCGCGGCCTGGCGGGACCTGAAGGACCGGGACGTCCCGGCGCTCGCGGAGATGATCGCCGGGGTGAAGGCGCTGGGCCTCGAGACCTGCGCCACCCTGGGCATGGCCGGCCTGTCGCAGATGCAGGCGCTGAAGGCCGCCGGCCTCGACTACTACAATCACAACCTGGACACCTCCGAGGCGGATTACGCCCGGGTGGTCACCACCCGCACTTATCAGGAGCGTCTGGACACCCTGGAGACCGTCCGTCAGGCGGGAGTGAAGGTCTGCTGCGGCGGCATTGTCGGCATGGGCGAGACCCGGGCGGCGCGGGCCGGCCTGCTGCTGGCGCTGGCGACCCTGCCCGCCCATCCGGAGAGCCTGCCGATCAACGCCCTGGTGCCGATCCCCGGCACGCCGCTGGGGGACAGCCCGCCCCTGGACGGGCTGGAGTTCGTGCGCACCGTGGCGGTGGCGCGGCTGGTCTGCCCCCGGGCGGTGGTGCGCCTGTCCGCCGGCCGGGAGGGGATGAGCCGCGAGCTGCAGGCCCTGTGCTTCCTCGCCGGCGCCAATTCCATGTTCGTGGGCGGCAAGCTCCTGACCACGCCCCTGCCGGGGATGGACGCCGACCAGCAGATGCTGGCCGATCTGGGCCTGCGACCCATGGGCGCCTGAGGCCGCCCAGCGGCGGCGGAGCGTGAGTATATTCCGGGGATTTTCCGCCGGCCGGGTTCGGCGGACACTCAGGGTCGGACGTCCGCGCCGCGCGGGCGCCGCCCCCGCACCCTGTTCAGGACGACCGCCCCGACCATGCGCATCTCGGCCGGCTTCACCATCGCCTATGATTGTCCGCAGCCGGTTCCGATGCTGCTCACCCTCAGCGTGCACCCGTCCCTGCGGGACCGGCTGCTGACGCCGGAATGGATCCAGACGGATCCGGGGGTGGACGTGCGCCAGTATCTCGACGGGTTCGGCAATATCTGCAGCCGGGTCCTGGCGCCGGCAGGGCGGTTCACCCTGTCCAGCGCCTTCGACATCGCCGATGACGGCGGCGTCGACGCCTTCGCCCCGGACGCCGCCCAGATCGCCGCCGAGGACCTGCCGGATGCGGCCCTGGTCTACCTTCTGGGCAGCCGCTACTGCGAGACCGACCAGCTGATGCAGACAGCCTGGTCCCTGTTCGGCGGGACGCAGCCGGGCTGGGCCCGGGTCCAGGCCGTGGTCGACTTCGTGCACAACCACATCCGCTTCGGCTACGAGCACGCCCGCGCCACCCGCAGCGCCTGGGAGGCCTATGCCGAGGGGGTGGGGGTGTGCCGCGACTACGCCCACCTGGCGATCGCCCTGTGTCGCTGCCTGAACATCCCGGCGCGCTACTGCACCGGATATCTGGGCGACATCGGCGTGCCGGTGGTGGGAGAGATGGATTTCAGCGCCTGGTTCGAGGTCTATCTCGATCATCGCTGGTACGCCTTCGACGCGCGCAACAACCGGCCGCGGATCGGACGCATCCTGATGGCCCGGGGACGGGACGCCACCGACGTGGCGATGGTCAACACCTTCGGCCCCGCGCTGCTGGTGCAGTTCACCGTGGTGACCCTCGAGATCGAGGACGCCCGCTCCGGCCGGAGTGCGGCGTCATGCTGAGGGATCTGCATCACGCCGCAGCGGACTCCCACGAGGCCACGGCCCGGCTGCACCGCATGGCCGCGGCCATGATCTACGAGCAGCACAGCCTCGAATCCGCCGATGTCGCCGACCGGGCCGCGCGCCTGTCGGCCCATGCGGACCGGGCCTCGGTGCTCGCCGCGGCCCGCAGCGCCCTCACCGCGCTCGCCGCCCGGAGCGTGCTGGCCCGCGCCGCCGCCCCGCTCACGCCCCCGGACTGACGTCAGCGGACTGGGTTCGAACGCCTGACGCGCGATCACGACGAAGAACGGCGCGGGATCGCTCCCGCGCCGCTCCGTTGGTCCCGATCGCCGTCGCAGCCGGGCCGCGACGGCGGAGAGGATCAATACTTGGCGTTGATCTTGGAGATCTTGGTGCCTTCGATGCTCAGCCCGGCCATCAGGCCCTGCTGGTCGAAGATGAAGGCGTAGGCGTCATCCTTGAGGGTCGAGGTCGAGAGGTTCTTGGCGACGCCCTCGTTGACCAGCACCACCGTCGGGCCGACGCCGATTTCCCAGCCGGAGGTCTTTTCCAGATATTCCACGGCCTTGGGGCTCATCAGGAACACGACGTAGCCATAGGACTGCGCCCCGGCCTGCAGGCCCCAGGAGCCGGCGATGGAGTTGTAGTAGCCGCGGACCTTGCCCTCGCGGATCAGCTCGCCCTCGCCGTAGCTGCCGCCGAACACCAGTCCGGCCTTGACGATGTTCGGGAAGATCAGGATCGCCCGGGCCTGGTGCGAGATGGCCTCGGCGGCGGGGTTGGTGCGGTAGAGGTTCTCCAGCGCGTGGCGGCTTTCCGAATTCAGGTCTTCAGCGGACGGAGCGGCCAGGACGGGGGTGGCGAGGGTGAGCGGGGCGAGGCCGGAGACCGCGATCACGGCGCCGGCGAGCAGGGGGGCGAATGTCTTCATGGGGAAAGGCTTTCCTGAGAGGAGACGCGACGGTTGTCGCGCCGAGTAATGAGGGTCCGGCGAAAGGGGGGCGGCGGAGGTCCGCTCCGCCCCCTGGGCGCCGGGGGTCAGAGGCGACCCATGAACAGCAGCACGATGATGACCAGGAGGATCAGGCCGAAGCCGCCGCTGGGCCCGTAGCCCCAGTTGGCGCTGTGCGACCAGCGCGGCAGGGCGCCGATCAGCAGGAGGACAAGGAAGATGATGAGGATCGTGCCGAGCATAGAGGATGGACTTTCGAGGACAGGGCCGCGGCCAGGGCCTCGGCGCCTTGCGGCGCGGGTGAGGCCCGGGTCGCGACCTTTGGGCGAGCCGCTGACCGGCCTTGTCGCGTGATGCGATAGGTCAAGTTAACGATCCCGGCGGTCCGGCGTCAGACTCGGAAATCACTCACGACGCTCACGCGCCGCCGGGGGTCTTGGGCGACAGGGCGGCCGCCACGGCCAGTCGCGCCAGGGCCGGCAGGGAGCGAGCGCCGGTCCGCTTCATGATCGAGGCCCGGTGGTTCTCCACGGTCCGCTGGCTGATGCCCAGGTCGGCGGCGATGTTCTTGCTCGGATGCCCCGCCAGCACCAGGTCCATCACCTCCCGCTGGCGGGTGGTCAGGGTGTGGATGTGGCGGATGGCGTCGTCCCGCCACTCCGACGCCCGGTTGGTGTCGCGGGAGCGTTCGAGGGCGCGGTCGATGCAGTCCACCAGGTCGTCATGGCTGACCGGCTTCTGGATGAAGTCGATCGCCCCGGCCTTCATGGCGTCCACGGCCATGTGGATGTCTCCGTGGCCGGTGATGACGATGGTCGGCAGGCTTCGCCCTGCCTCGCTTAGCCGCTGCAGCAGCTCCAGGCCGTTCATGCCGGGGAGATAGGCGTCCAGCAGCAGGCAGGCCTCCCGGTGCGGGGTGACGCCGTCCAGGAAGTCCTCCCCGGCGCCGAAATCCATCACTGTCCGGCCGTCGGCCTCCAGCACCTCCCGAAGGCTGTCCCGGAGCAGGGCGTCGTCGTCGACGATGTAGACCAGGGGCGCGTCCGTGGCCGGCGGCGGCCGGACGACGGGGGACCGGTCCGGGCCGGGAGCCGGGAGCGGGGGTGGGAGAGCTGCGCCGCGCCGGCCCGTCGGCGGCCCGGCGTCGCCCAGGATGCGCTGGATGGTCTCGCGCAGGAGGTCTGTCTTGACGGGCTTGCTCAGCCGGATCGCGCCGCCGGTCTCGAAGGCCAGTTGCGCGCGGGTGGAGATGTCGCCGGTCAGCACGATCACCGGCGCCGGCGACGGGTTCAGCCGGTTGAGCTGCTGGCTCGCCTCCAGACCGTCCATGCCGCCGGGCAGGTTGTAGTCCGCCAGGATCAGGTCCGGATGGAACGCGGCCGACTGCACAGCGGCCAGGGCGTCGGGCCCGCTGGCGGCAGCCAGCACCCGGTGGCCATCGGCGGACAGGACCTGGATCAGCAGCTCCCGCAGTTCTGGATCGTCCTCGACCACCAGCAGGGCGCCGGAGCGGGGCGCCGTTGCGGTGCGCGCGGCGGGCCGCGCTGCGACGGCGAGGCCCCGCGCTTCGGACGGTTGGGACGCCCGCGGGACGTCGATGGCGAACATCGAGCCCTTGCCGGGAGTCGATCGGACCGTGATCGGGTGTCCGAGCAGGCCGGCGAGTTGCTGCACGATCGCCAGACCCAGGCCCATGCCCTTGCTGCGTTCCCGCGCGTCATTGTCCAGCTGGTGGTATTCGTCGAAGATGGCCGCGTGATCCGCCTCGGGGATGCCCACCCCGGTGTCCCAGACCTCGATCCGCAGCCGGTCGCCCCGTCGCCGGCACCCCACCAGGACCTTGCCGGACGACGTGTATTTCAGGGCGTTCGAGACCAGGTTGCGCAGGATCTGCTCCAGCAGGCGCGGGTCGGTGCTCACCCAGGTCGAGGACGGCGCCACCCGAAGCGTCAGGCGCTTGGCCAGGCCGTGATAGGTGAACTCGTCCTTGATCAGGGAGAGCACATCGCCGACGGCGATGTCCGCGCGCACCGGCCGGATGTCGCCGGCCTCGATCTGGTTGATGTCGAGGAGGGTGTTGAGCATGCCGGACATGGCGCTCAGGGTCTCGTCGAACCGGCGGATCAGGCGCTGCGGCCCCTCCTCGGTCACGGTCTTGGCCAGCAGGCCCTGAAGCAGGGCCAGGGTCTGCAGGGGCTGGCGCAGGTCGTGGCTGGCGGCCGCCAGGAAGCGCGACTTGGCCAGGTTCGCCCGCTCCGCCCCATGGCGCGCCAGATCCACCGCCGCGGCCGCCTGGTGCTGGCCGGTGACATCGGCGAAGGTGATGACCACGCCGCTGATCCCGCTGTCCGCGGCGATGTAGGGAAAGATCCGCCGTCGGAACCACTGGGCGCCGGACACGGCGAACTCCTGCTCGACGGTGGACTGGGTCTCCAGCACCCGGCGGGCGTCGTCCAGCAGGGACGGGTCGTCGGCCACGCCCTTGAGGTCCGCAAGGGGGCGGCCCAGGTCCGACGGGATCAGATGGAACAGCGCCGTTGTGGCCGGGGTGTAGAAGCGGATCTGCAGCTTCCGGTCCAGGAACAGGGTTGCGACATTGGTGCTGTAGAGCACGTTCTGCAGGTCGCTGGACGCCCCGCGCTGCTGCTCCAGGGACTCCTGCAGCTGGGTGTTCAGGGCCGTCAGCTCCTCGTTCAGGGACTGCAGCTCCTCCTTCGAGGTCCGCAGCTCCTCGTTGGCGGACTGGTATTCCTCCTGGATCGACTGGGATTCCTCGCTGACGATCTTGCGCTCCGTCGCCGCGACGTCGAGATCGAGGAGCGCCGCCTGGAGCTGCAGCCGGGTCGCCTCCAGCTCCTGGGCCACCGCCGCGCGACCGGCCTCGGTCAGGGGCGCGCCAGGGGCGGGCGCGGGCGGCGCCGGCTGGTCGATGAAGCTCACCAGGATCAGGGCCGCGCCATCCACCCGGACCGGCGTCGCCTCGATCACGGTCTGGCGGTCCAGCGGGGACTGGGAAGCGCCGGTGACCGCCAGGGAGACCCGCGTCTGGTCCCGCTGGGCCAGGTGGATCGCCGCCCGCAGGGTGGGGGCGAAGGGCGCCCGCGCCAGCTCCAGCAGCGACCGCGTCGGATCGCCGGGGGGAACCCGCAGATAGGGGTCGAGGTCGCCCACCGAATGCAGGCACTCCATCTCGGAATTGATCAGGATGGTGGGCGGACCGTACTGGGCCAGGATCAGGCTGCGGCTGAACTCCGCCATGCGGGTCAGCCGGTCCTGGCGGTCGGCGGCGAGGGGGGCGGCGGACGGCGCGACGCCGTTTCTGACGCCCGCCAGCGGCTCTGCGTGGTCCAGGGCGGCGCTGCGGGCGGACCGCCGGTAGGTGCGCAGGGCCTTGGACAGCACCGTGAACTTCGTTTCGTTGTGCGCCGGGGTCTCGGCCCCGCCCAGCAGCAGCACGCCCTCCGGCCGCAGGGCGAAATGGAACAGGGACAGGGCCCTGGCCTGGGCCTCGGGGCCCAGATAGATCAGCAGGTTGCGGCAGGACACCAGGTCCAGCCGGGAGAAGGGCGGGTCCTTGAGCAGGTCCTGGACGCTGAATATCACCAGGCTGCGCAGGCGGGCGCTGACCCGGTAGCCGTCCCGTTCGCGGACAAAGAAGGTCTGCAGCCGCGCGGGCGTCACCTCGGCCTCGAGGCTGGCGGGGTAGAGGCCGGCCCGCGCCTGGGCGATGGCGTCCTCGTCGATGTCCGAGGCGAAGATCTGCAGTCCGGCGCGGGAGCCGGCGGCCTGCAGTCCCTCCACGAACAGCATGGCCAGGCTGTACGCCTCCTGCCCGGTGCTGCAGCCGGCGACCCAGATGCGGATCGGACCGTCCCCGGCATGGGCGGCGATGATGTCCGGGATGGTCTCTGCGGCCAGGGCGTCGAACACCTCCGGATCGCGGAAGAACGCCGTGACATTGATCAGCAGGTCCGAGGCGAGCAGCGCCAGCTCGGCGTCGTCCCCGCCCAACCGCGCCAGGTATCCGGCGAAGTCGTCGGGCGCCAGGCCCATCAGGCCGATGCGCCGCGCAATCCGGCGGCGGATCGTTCCCGGCTTGTAGACGCTGAAATCCATGTCGGTCCGGCTGCGCAGGAAATCGATCACCGCCTCGGCGTCGCCCGGTGCTGCGGTCCCGTCGGGGACCTGCGGCGCGGCCGTCCAGTGACCGGCCAGGGCGCCCGGGATCTCGGCCACCGGCAGGACCTGATCGGCGCAGCCCGAGGCTATGACGCTGGCGGGCATGCCGGGATATTCCGCCTCCTCCGGCGCCTGGACCAGGATCCGGCCGCCCCGCGCCTTGAGGTTCAGGGATCCCAGCGCGCCGTCTGATCCGGTGCCGGTCAGGGTGATCGCCGCCGCACGGGGTCCGTAACCCTCCGCCAGACTGTTCAGCAGGACGTCGAACGGAAGGCGCGCGCTCTGGGTCGGTCCCGGCGCCGTCACGTGCAGCACGCCGTCGACCACTGACAGGAAGGCCCGGGGCGGAATGACATAGATGTGGTCCGGGGCGACGATCATTCCGTTCGCCGCCTCGCACGCCGGGATCGTCGCATGGTCGGCGATCAGCTCCACGATCCGGCTCGGATGGTGGGGGTCGAGGTGCTGGACCAGGAGATAGGCGATCCCGCTGGCCGGCGGAATGGCGGCCACGAACCGTCGAAACGCATCCAGCCCTCCGGCGGAGGCGCCCACTGCGGCGATGCGGACTCGGGGGTGCCCCGCCTCCCGTCGGGACGCGCCGTCATCCAGCCCAGACGATATGGGACCATTGCTAGTCATAGAAGGGGGCTTTCAGATTTCGTGCGCTAAACACACTGGCGCTTTATTTGCAAAAATGGCCAGAGAATTAGTAAAATCCCCAAATAAGAGCTCGTTAATTGAAATGATTTTTCGGAATTCCGGGCACTAGGTATTTTCCGAAGGTCGTCAATATCTTTCGGCAGCATTACCTATTTGTCGAAAATTGTGTGATTCGCGGCTCGGCCCGGGAGGGGTTTCGGCGGAATCGGAGTGTAGCCAGACATGACGCCACTGCGCATTGTCGTCGTCGAGGACGACGCGATCATCGCCTCCCTGTTCGAGGAGTTGCTGGCGATCATGGGCCACAAGGTCTGCGCCAATGTCGCCAGCGAGGGCGAGGCGGTGGACGCCGCCCGGACCTGGTCGCCGGACCTGATGATCGTCGACGAACGCCTGGGCTTGGGCAGCGGGGTCGCCGCCATGTTCACGATCCTGAAGTCGGGCTTTGTTCCCCACGTCTATGTGACCACCCACGAGATCCGGGTGCGCGACATGGAACCGGATGCGGTGATCGTCTCCAAGCCTTTCCGCGAGATCGACCTGCTCAACGGCATGCGCCTCGCCCTGGCCGCGGCCGTCGCCTGAGGCGTCGGGGCGGGGGGCGGCTCAGCTCACCGGGGTCATCCGGACAGGCTCCAGGCTGGCCAGCAGCTGGTCGATGGAGGCCGAGGCGAAGTTGGTGAAGGTGTCCGACACCGCGAACGGCAGGATGATCCGGTCCAGATGCCGGATCGCGCCGCAGGTATAAACCACGTTCGGCACATAGCCCTCCCGCTCCGACGGATCGGGCCGGATCAACGGCGTCCGCGAGCGGGCGATCACCTGGGTCGGATCGTTCAGGTCGAGCAGCACGGCGCCGATGGCGTACTTGCGCAGGGGCCCGACCCCATGGGTGAACACCAGCCAGCCCTGTGGCAGTTCGATGGGCGAGCCGCAATTGCCGATCTGGACGAACTCCCAGGGAAAGCAGGGGGACAGGAACGGGGTTCCGTTGTCCCAGACCGTCAGGTCGTCGGAATAGATCAGGTACAGGTTCTCGTTGTCCTGCCGGCCGATCATGACGAAGCGCCCGCCGATCCGGCGGGGGAACAGGGCCATGCCCTTGTTGATCGCCCCCATGCCGCTCATCGGCCGCATGCGGAAGGTGACGAAGTCCGGCGTGTCCAGCAGTTCGCTGCGGATGCTGCGCCCATCATAGGCGGTGTAGGTGGCGTAATAGGTGGTCTGACCGCCGTCCTCCAGGGCCACGAACCGCGCATCCTCCACGCCGTTCACCTGGCGCAGGGTGATGGGGAAGATGACCCGCTCGCTGATGTCCCAGTTGCTGTCGAATGTCAGGCGCACCTCCTCGCCGTCCAGCCCGTCCG
>CAINOV010000395.1 GCA_903851655.1 uncultured Caulobacterales bacterium | reverse complement strand
CGGGACGTGGACGGCGCCCGCGGGCCCCGCTTCAACCAGTCGAGCCTGGTGATCGAGGCGGCCATGAATGGCCGCGGCGTGGCCCTGGCCAAGCGCGCCCTGGCCCAGGCGGACCTGGACGCCGGGCGGCTGGTGACGGCGCTGGACATCGCCACCGTCGTGGACTTCGCCTATTACGTGGTCCATCCCAAGGCCAAAGGACGGCTGCCGCAGGTCAAGGCCTTCGTCGGCTGGCTGAAGGAGGAGGCCCGGGCGCACGAGGCCGCCCTGCGCACCCTGGACCTCGGCGCGGGCATCTGAGCCGCCGGAATCGCCATTCGGCTTGTCACATCGCATACTCCCGAGCGTGATTCGTCCGAATCAGCTGTCCGAGCGGTGGCCCGATCCATGAAAAAAGCCGTCACCTTCCTTCTCATGGGCGGATATCTCTGTCTGTCCCTGGCCCTCGCTGCGGTGTTCTGGCGGGCGGATGCGGGATGGGGCGCCGGCGCGGCGGTGCTGATCGGCTCGCTGGGGCTGGCCTTCGGGCTGCACAACATGATCGCCCGGGGCATGACCATCGGCGACCTTCGGCGGGAGCTGGCCAGCCTGAGCGACGCCCACGGCCTGCTCGCCGACCAGCTGGAGGACACCCAGGCGGCGCTGGAGGCCATGGCCGACAGCCTGCACCGGGAAACCGACGCCAAAGCCCAGGCCCTGACCTCGGAAGTGCGCCTGCTCGAGGATCTGGTGGCCCGCCTGGGCGACACCCTGGATGACGAGCTGGCCGCGGTCCACGCCCGCTCCAACCTGCTGAGCCCCGCGTCCGCTGCGGCGCCCGACAACCAGACCACCGCCCTGCTCCATGCCGTGCGCGAGGCGCTGGCGGAGAACCGGGTCGACCTGTACCTGCAGCCCGTGGTCAGCCTGCCGCAACGCCGGACCGTCTACTACGAGAGCTACACCCGTCTGCGGGACGTGACCGGCCGGGTGATGATGCCCGCGGAGTTCCTGACCGTGGCCGAGCCGGGCGGCCTGATCTCCACCATCGACAACCTGCTGCTGCTGCGGTGCGTGCAGGTCGTGCGCCGCCTGGCCAAGCAGGACCGCAAGGTCGGCATCTTCTGCAACATCTCCCTGACCAGCCTGGGGGACGAGAGCTTCTTCCCGCAGTTCCTCGAATTCATGTCCAAGAACCGGGACCTGGCCGGCGCGGTGATCTTCGAGCTGGGCCAGGACAGCTTCGACCGGCGCAGCGCGCTGGAACAGCGCAACATGGGCCGACTGGCGGACCTCGGCTTCCGCTTCTCCATCGACAAGGTCCAGGCCCTGGACTTCAACTTTGCCGACCTCGCCCGCTCCGAGGTGAAGTTCATCAAGGTCTCGGCCGACCTGCTGCTGACCTCGCTGCTGGACGACCAGTCCCGCCAGGCCGTGCCGGCGCTGAAGGACCTGCACTATGCCGACTACGCCGCCCTGACCCGCCGCTACGGGGTGGAGCTGGTGGCGGAAAAGGTGGAGCACGAACGCCAGGTGGTGGATGTGCTCGACCTGGACGTGGCCTTCGCCCAGGGGCACCTGTTCGGCGAACCCCGGGCGATCCGCGAGTCGGTGCTGTCCGAGCCCGCGCCCCAACCGGCGCCGGCGTCCAACGCCCGCACGCAGGAAGAGGCCGCCGCCGAGATGGCCCGACCGTCCGCCTGGCGCCGCGCCGCCCTGTGAGGCGGATTGCGCGTTGACCTCGCCCGCGGCGACGTCTAGCCCAGCCCCATGAGCCAGACGCCCTTCCCCGCCGGTCCCACGCTTGTGTCAGGTCTGTCCCAGATCCTCGACGGCTACGACGCCATCCTCTGCGACGTCTGGGGCGTGATCCACAATGGCCGCGAGAGCTATCCCGCCGCCTGCGAGGCGCTGAGTCGCGCCCAGTCCGAACGGGGGGTTCCCGTGGTGCTGGTCTCCAACTCCCCGCGGCCGGCGCAGGACGTGAAGCCGCAACTGCACGCCCTGATGGTGCCCGACCACGCCTGGACGGGCTTTGTCACCTCCGGCGACGCCACCCGGGCGGAGCTGCGCCGCCGCGCGCCGGGCCCGGTCTGGACCATCGGACCGCCCCGGGACGAACCCCTGTATGAGGGGCTGGACCTTGTCCGGGAGGGGGTCGAGACCGCCGCCTTCATCAGCGCCACGGGCCTGT
Source organism: uncultured Caulobacterales bacterium (assembly GCA_903851655.1). Classification (GTDB taxonomy): domain Bacteria; phylum Pseudomonadota; class Alphaproteobacteria; order Caulobacterales; family Caulobacteraceae; genus CAIMFV01. The sequence continues at coordinate 5,280 of CAINOV010000395.1, read as the reverse complement.
TCGACGACGAGCAGGAAACGCCGGAGGACTATCGCAGCGCCCTGTCGGTGGCCGCCGCCCGGGGTCTGCCGCTGGTGTGCGCCAATCCCGACCGGATCGTCCAGCGGGGCGACCGGATGATCTACTGCGCCGGGGCCCTGGCCGATCTCTACGCCAGCCTGGGCGGCCAGTCGGTCATGGCCGGAAAGCCCTATGCGCCGATCTACGACCTGGCCCTCGAGGAGGTGGCGCGCCTGCTGGGACGGCCCGCCGATCGCCAGCGGGTGCTGGCCATCGGCGACGGCCTGATCACCGACGTGACGGGCGCTCAGGATCAGGGGATCGACTGCCTGTTCATCACCGACGGCATCCATGCGGCGGACGTCCGCGACGCCTTCGGCGCGGTCAGCCTGGAGCGGATCGGCGCGCTGCTGCAGGCGCAGGGACTTGTCGCCGCGCACGCAGCGCCTCATCTGGTCTGGTGAGGCGAAGCGCTTGGCGCTAAGACGGACGCAACTCAGGTGCGGGAAGGTTTGGGGATGAGCAAGGGCTATCAGTTCGAGGACCTCACGGTCGGCCTGTCCGCCAGCCGCGAGCACACCATCGCGGACGCCGACATCCGCGCCTTCGCCGATGTGTCGGGCGACCACAATCCGGTTCATCTGGACGAGGCCTTCGCCCAGACCACGCCCTTCAAGGGCCGGATCGCCCACGGCATGCTGTCGGGCGCCTACATCTCCGCCCTGATCGCGTCAGAGCTGCCGGGACCCGGCGCCATCTACATCTCGCAGAGCCTCAGCTTCCGCCGCCCGGTGCGGATCGGCGATCATCTGGTGACCACCGTCACCGTGACCGGGCTGGACGAGGCCAAGGCCCGCGCCTCCCTGAAGACGGTCTGCACCGTGGACGGCAAGACGGTGGTCGAGGGAGAGGCCCTGATCATGGCCCCCCGCCGCACGCCGGCCGAATGAGCCGTCCTTCATGAGTCCTGCAGCGCACCGCGGCCTTCGGATCGTCACCGACTGGCGCGACGTCGCCCCCGACGACACGGGGGCGTCGGTGGCGCTGGGCAATTTCGACGGCGTGCATCTGGGCCACCGGCAGGTGATCGCCGAGGCGGCCCGCGCCGCCCGCGGGCTCGGCGTGGAGCTGGGCGTGGTGACCTTCGAGCCCCATCCCCGTCGCTGGTTCCAGCCCGACGCCCCGCCCTTCCGCCTGATGACCACCAACCAGCAGGCCTGCGCCCTGGAGGCGCTGGGGGTGGACGTCCTCTATCGCCTGCCGTTCAACGCCGACCTGGCCGGCATGACCGACCAGCAGTTCGCCGAGACGGTCCTGGCCGGCGGCCTCAAGGCGCGCCATGTGAGCGCGGGCTTCGACATCGCCTTCGGCAAGGGCCGCGCCGGCAATCCGGAGCGCCTGCAGGCGCTGGGCGCGGCGCTGGGCTTCGGGGTCACCATCGCCCCGCCGGTGACCTGCGCGTCCGGCGAGAAGTGCAGCTCCAGCGCCATCCGCGACGCCATCGAGCAGGGTCGCCCGGACGAGGCGGCGCGGCTGCTGGGCCGTCCCTTCACCATCGAGGGCGTGGTGGTGCACGGGGACAAGATCGGACGCACCATCGGCTTTCCCACCGCCAACATCCAGTTCGGCGACTTCATCCGCCCGGCGGAGGGGATCTATGCGGCCAGGACCCGCCTGCCCGATGGGCGGGAGATCCCGTCCGTGGCCTATATCGGCTACCGCCCCACCGTGGACGGGACGGACAAGCGGCTGGAAGTGAACCTGTTCGACTTCGACGAGGACCTGTACGGCCAGACCCTGGACGTGGAGCTGACCGCCTTCCTGCGCGGCGACCAGAAGTTCGATGGTCTGCAGGCTCTGAAGGACCAGATCGCCCGGGACTGCCAGGCGGCGCGGAAGATCCTCATTCCCGATTGGTAAGGCGGCGCGTCAGCCCCGCAGGCCGTCCAGGGCTGTCTGGTGACGCCAGGCGGCGATGTCGGCCAGCACGGCGTTCAGATCCGAATGGATGGGGTCCAGCAGGGCCGCCCGGGTCGCCCCGGACGCCGCGGCGTTCTGTTCGGCCAGGCTGCAGGCCGCCGCCAGCGCATCGGCGCCGATCCCCAGCGCCGCGCCCTTGAGGGTGTGGGCGGCGTCCCGCCAGCTGTCCGCCGGCGCATCCGCCGTCAACAGCCGCATCCAGAGGCTCGCCTGTTCCTCGAACAGGGCCAGCACCTCCTCCGTCAGGGCGGCGTCGCCGGCGGTGTAGGCGTCGAGGTGGGCGAAGTTGATCGCCCCCGTCAGATCCCGTTTGGCCAAGGGTCCCCCGTTGGGCTGTCGCCGCGCGCCACGGCGCTGCGACCTCAGAAGAAGTCGCAGTCTCCGCGATCTTCCTGGATGGTGTCGATGGCCACGCCCGACAGCTTCTGCGCGAGGCTGGCCAGCAGCAGCCGGTCCGCGGCCTCCCGCGGGTCCACCGCCCAGTCGGGACTGACCGCCGGCGCCAGGGTGGCGAGGAACATTTCCAGGGCCTGCAGCCGTTGCACGACGGCGTCCAGGGCCTGGCCCCGCTCCAGCGCGCTGGAATCGGCCATGGCCAGGGGATCGGTCAGCAGCGAGCCCACAAGGTCCTGCAGTCCGTCGGCGGCGGCGGCCAGGTCGCGGACCTCCGTCGCCACGGCCATGAGCACGGTGGACAGGGGCGATCCCCCGTTCTCCACCGTCGCCACTTCGACGCTCGGGACCGGCGACGCGCCGGATGTCTTTGCGGACTGGGCCATATCAGAACAACTCCACTGCGCCGTCGTGGACGGGAGCGACCGGGGTGGGGCGGCGACGTTCCGCCTCGAAAACGGTGTCGGCCTGCTTCTCGACGAACAGGTGGCGCACCCGGCCGGAGACCGGCCAGAACTGGATGCGCCGGGCCTGTTCGCCGCCAAGGCTCGAATTGACGACGGGAATGCCTTCCCGCTGCAGGAAACGTTCGGCGAACAGGGCGTTCTGGCGGCCCACATCGGTGAGCCCCGAGACCATCCGGGCGCCGCCGAACAGCTTCGCCTCCAGTCGGTCGCGCCGGGCGCCGCGGGCCAGCAGTCCGTTCACCAGCAGCTCCATGGCGTGGACCCCGTGCCGCATCTGGTCCGAGCGGTTGTCATCGCCGGGGAGCAGGAAATGGTTCAGCCCGCCGATGCCGGCGACCGGATCGCGCATGCAGGCCGCGACACAGCTTCCCAGCAGGGTGACGAGCACCGCCGTGGGGTCGTCGGTCACGACATACTCCCCCTGCACCACCAGGATGCGGTGCTCTTCCCCCATTGTGCCGACCGTGCTTTTCAAAAGTCAGCCGCCTCTCAGGTCAAGCCGCCGACGACGGCTTCGATCTTGTCTTTTAACGTGCCGACGGTGAACGGCTTCACAAGATAGTTGTTCACCCCGAACTGCACGGCGCGCTGCACCAGCTCCTTGTCCGCGCGGCCGGTCAGCATGATCACGGCCGTCTTGGAGATCGGCGGATGGGCCCGGATGGCGCGCAGCAGGCCGAGGCCGTCCAGCTTGGGCATGTTGAAGTCGGTGATCACCAGGTTGGCCGGCCGGGCGATCAGTTGCCGCAGCCCCTGCTCGCCGTCGGCGGCTTCGTCGATGGTGGTCACGCCGATCTGCTGCAATCCGGACCGGACCAGCGAACGGATCGTCATCTGATCGTCGACGACCAGAACGGACAGGGACGAGGCGGCGGGCATCAGTGCGTCTCCACGGCGTCAATGTTGCAGGTGTTGAGGATGCCGGCGGCCATGCGGTCCAGGCTGTACTGCTTCTGGACCGCCGCGATCTCGACCGCCGCCTTGGGCATGCCATAGACCACGCTGGTGGCTTCATCCTGGGCGAAGGTGGCGGCCCCGGCCTCGCGCATGGCCAGGAGCCCGCGGGCCCCGTCGCGGCCCATGCCGGTCAGCAGGGCGCCCACGGCGCGCGCGCCGACAGCCTTGGCCACGGAGTGGAACAGCACATCCACCGACGGACGGTGACCGTTGACCGTGTCGCTCTCCACGAGGCGGCAGCGCCACTGGGTCTGGCCGACCACTTCGAGGTGGGTCGCGCCGCCGGGGGCGAGATAGATCTTGCCGGTCTCGAGCACGGCGCCGTCATAGGCCTCCTGCACCTGGGCCGCGGAGGAGCGGTTCAGCCGCTCGGCGAAGCTCTTGGTGAAGGCCGCCGGCATGTGCTGGGTGATGACCGTGGGCGGGCAGTTGCCCGGGAACCGCGAGATCACCGTCAGCAGCGCCTCCACGCCCCCGGTGGAGGCGCCGATGGCCACCAGCCGACCATTGGGCTTGAAGTTCGACTCGCTGGGGGCGCTGCCGGGCCGCGTCGGCGGCTGGCGGAACTGGGTGGTGCTGGACAGGGGGCGCAGCTTGGCGGAGGCGGCGGCCTTGACCCGCTCCGGCAGGCCGGCGAAGGCCTGGATGGCGTCGGCGACCCCGCCCATCGGCTTGCCCACGCAGTCCACGGCGCCGAACTCCAGCGCCGTCAGGGTGGCGTCGGCGCCCGCCTGGGTGAGGGTCGAGACCATGATCACCGGCGTCGGGCGCAGGCGCATGATCTTTTCCAGGAAGTCGAGGCCGTTCATGTTCGGCATCTCGATGTCCAGGGTGATCACGTCGGGATTCAGCACCTTGATGGCCTCGCGGGCCTCGAGGGGATCGCCCGCCTGGCCCACGACCTCGATGTCCGGGTCCTTGCGCAGGGCCGCGGCGATCAGGCTGCGCATGGTGGCGCTGTCGTCGACGATGAGTGTGCGGACCCGGGCCATGCCTCAGACGCCTCCTGCCAGTCGATAGGTTGTCAGGCCATCGCCCACCAGCTGGTTGGCGGCGGGGCCGGTGACGCGCTCGGAATGTCCGATGTAGAGCCGGGCGTTCGGCGTCATCAGGGGCGTGAAGCGCGCCCAGATCCGGGACTGCGTCGCCTCTTCGAAATAGATGACCACGTTGCGGCAGAAGATCGCGTCGAACTTCCCCTTCATCGGCCAGTCGCCGATCAGGTTCAGTTCGCGGAACGCCACCATCGTGGCCATGGCCTCCGACACCCGATAGGCCTTCTCGCCCCGGTCGGAGAGCGCGGGCTCCATCCATTTGCGCAGGTCGTCGGCGGAAATGCCGGCGACCAGGTCCTGGGTGTAGACGCCCGCCCGGCCGAAGGCGACCACATTGGGGTCGATGTCGGTCGCCAGGATCTTGATGTCGTAGTCGGCCGCATTGGGCATCAGCTTGAGGATCGAGATGGCGATGGAATAGGGCTCCT
>CAINOV010000394.1 GCA_903851655.1 uncultured Caulobacterales bacterium | reverse complement strand
GGCGCAAGGCCGGTCAGGTCCCCGTGGATCGGCGCCGCCAGCGGGGACCGGGCGTCCTGGCCGTTGAGATAGAGCCCCGCCCAGGCCAGCAGGGCCGTCCCCTGCACCATCGGATCCTCCCCAGCCTTGCCGGTGATGCTGGCGCCCAGGGACTCCATGTCGACCCACGGGCTGATGGCGAAGCCGCAGGCCGGTTGCGGCAGGCCCGCCTGCTTGGCCGCCAGCAGGGTGGCCACAGTCAGGCCGCCGCCGGCGCTGTCGCCGGCGATGGCGATGTGCCGGGGCTTGATCCCCTGGTCGAGCAGGGCCTTGTAGGCCGCCAGGGCGTCGTCCACCGCGGCGGGGAACGGATGTTCCGGCGCCAGGCGGTAGTCGATGGCCAGGGTCCGGGTTCCCGCGGCGCGGCCGAGCTCCGTGGCCAGGTGCCGGTGGCTGAGGATCGAGCCGATCACATAGCCGCCCCCGTGCAGATAGAGCACCACCCGGTCCGCCGCGGCGGCGGGGGTCTGCGACCATTCTCCCGGCACGCCGCCGACGGTGGCGGAGGTCAGGGTCACGTCGTCGGCGGTGGGGAACATGGCCCCCAGCCCGTCATACATCTGGCGCAGCTCCGCCAGGCCCTCTGGCGCGGGGGAGGCGCTCAGCATGGCGCGGATGGTGGTGATCTCAGGGTTGGCCATGGTCGTCTCCCGCGCGGCGCGTCTGTTGGTGATTGCCCCCATTGCGGGGCGCCGCCTCCCCGGAGTCAACCGCTCCCGCCGCGGCGGGCTGACACCGGCGCCCGTTCGCGACTAGGCTGACCGGCCGCACTCCGGAGACGCCCCCATGGCCACGATCCTCGCCCTGCACGCCCATCCCGACGACATCGAGGAGCTGTGCGCCGGAACCCTGGCGCGGCTGGCGGCGGCCGGACACACGGTGCGCCTGGTCACCGCCACCGCGGGGGAGTGCGGCTCCGACGCCACGGACCTGGCGGCCACGGGCGCCCTGCGACGGGCGGAGGCGGCGCAGGCGGCGGCCCTGATCGGGGCGGAGTACGCCTGTGCGGGCCTCCCCGACCTCGGCGTCTTCAACTGCGACGCCCACCGGCGGACGATCACCGAAATGATCCGCTCGGCCCGGCCGGACATCGTCATCGCCCCCTCCCCCGTGGACTATCACCCGGACCACGAGGCGGTGAGCGTGCTGGCCCGGGACGCCTGCTTCGCCGCCTCCGTCCCCAACTACGCCACCGGGCCGTCGGCGCCCCTGGCGGCGATCCCCCACCTCTATTTCACCGATCCCATCGAGGGGCGCGACCGGGACGGACGCAAGGTCGCCGCCGATTTCGCCGTGGACGTGTCGGAGGTGATGGAGACCAAGCGCGCCATGCTGGCCCGCCACGCCAGCCAGTCCGCCTGGGTCGCCCGGCAGCACGGGATCGCCGACTCCACCGACGGCATGGTCCGCTTCGCCGCGTGGCGGGGCCAGGCGTTCGGCGTGGCCTTCGCCGAGGGCTTTCGCCACTACCGCCATCACCCCTATCCCCGCGCGCCCCTGCTGCAGGAGCTGCTCGGGGCGGCGGTGCGTCAGCCGTCCCCCGACGCCGCGGCGTCATAGGCCGCCCACAGGGGCGCGCAGTCCACCACCCGCCCCTCGTCCATGGCCCGGTCGAGGGCCATCACCGTCAGGCCGGCGATCAGCGAATCGGCCGGCGTCACCGGGAAGGCCGCGCCAGTCTCCAGGGTCGCCTTCAGGTCCCGGGCCATGGCCTGGTCGGCGCCATTGTGATTGTCGTCGGTCAGGTGGCCGAACTCCATCTTCTCCGGCCGGCCGCGGGACAGGGCGCGGCGGAAGGTCAGCCGGTTGCGCACCAGGTCGGCCACCAGCGTCCCCTCGGTCCCGGCCAGGTACCAGCGGCGCTCCTGCAGGGCCACGTGGCTGTTGGCGTGGAAGGACAGGCGCAGGCCGCCGCCATACTCGATCATCGCCGTCTGGTGGTCGGTCACGTCCATGTCGGAGTGGAAGGCGTCATTGGCCCCCGCCCAGCCGGGATCGTGCATCACATAGGCGGGCTGGCCGTCATCCCAGGTCCGGGCGCGCCCCGCCTCGTCCGGCGTGAAGATCGACCGGCCGCCGAAGCTCGCCACCCGGGCGGGGCGCGACCCCGCCAGCCGGTTGAAGATATCGAAGTCGTGGCAGACCTTGTCCAGCAGGTAGGACCCGCCCCAGTCCTTCCGCCGCCGCCAGTTGCGGGCCAGATAGCCCCCGTGCTCCGGATGCAGGTGCTCGGTGGCGTCCATGGAGACCAGCCGCCCCAGCTGGCCCGCATCCACCCGGCGGATCACCTCCTGCACGATGGGCATGGAGCGCATGACCAGGCCCACGAACAGGGGCGGCGTCTGCGCGCGGGCGAGCTTCGCCGCCAGGGCGAGGCTTTCCGCCTCGGTCCGCACGATGGGCTTTTCCGTGAACACCGGACAGCCCACGGACAGGGCAAATTCCAGGTGCTGAAGATGCAGGTGATTGGGGGAGCCGATCATCAGGAGATCGAAGGGGCCCCGCGCCGCCAGCTCCGCCTTTGACTCGCACGGAATTCCCATCTCCACCCCGGCGGCGGCGAGGATCGGCTGGCCCACCGGGGCGGGATCAAGGTGCGCGACCACCTCATAGCGCCAGCCCTCGTCGCGCATGGCCAGCAGCACATGGGCGATCCGCTGGCCCAGGCCGATGACGCCGATCCGGTAGGTCTTCATGCGCGCGCTCCGTTCATCCCGTCCCGCGCAGGTTGCCCCTGCGTCGGCCTTGACACCATCCCCCTGCCCGAGTGTGCTCGCCGCAACAAGAAGGATATTCGGGATGGATCTGGCCTACGACGCCACCTATAAGGCCTTCCGCGAGGAGGTGCGCGCCTTCCTCCGCGACCACCGGGACCGGATGCCCAGGCGCTTCGGCCACCGCCCCACGGACGAGCAGATCGCCTGGCAGACCCTGCTGATCGACCACGGCTACGCCGCCCGCACCATCCCGAAACAGTATGGCGGACATGGCGCCGCGCCGGACATCCTGAAGTCCCGCATCATCGCCGAGGCCTTCGCCGAGGCGGGCGCGCCGGGGGGACTGGCCAACCAGGGCATCTCCATGCTGGTCCCGACCCTGCTGGAGCTGGGGACCGAGGCGCAGAAGACGTCCCTGATCCCGCCGACCCTGCGCGGCGAGCTGGTCTGGTGCCAGGGCTATTCCGAGCCGGGCGCCGGGTCCGACCTCGCCGCCCTCAAGACCCGGGGCCAGGACGACGGGGAGAACTTCGTCATCAACGGCCAGAAGATCTGGACCTCCACCGCCCATGCGGCGGACATGATCTTCTGCCTCGTCCGCACCGAGCCGGACGCCCCCAAGCACGAGGGGATCAGCTATCTGATCTTCTCCATGAAGACGCCCGGGATCGAGGTCCGGCCCCTTTTGACCATGACCGGGGCGGCGGAGTTCAACGAGGTGTTCTTCACCGACGTGAAGGTCCCCAAGACCCAGATCGTCGGCGGTCGCGGCCAGGGCTGGTTCGTGGCCAATGCGACGCTGAAGCACGAGCGGGGCATGCTGGGCGACCCCAACGCCGCCCACGCCCGGTTGCAGGCGATCATCGAGATCCTGAAGACCGAGACCCTGGACGGCCAGCGGCTGATGGACCATCCCCTCTATCTCGACCGGCTGATGCAGCTGCAGGCGCGGGTGATCGCCATGCAGGCCAATGGCCTGCGCCTGCTCACCGCCGCCCAGCGCAAGGAGGCGCCCGGCATGGCGGGGCTGATCGTCAAGCTGCAGGGGTGCGAGCTGAACCACCAGCTGGCGGCCTTGGCCATCGACGCCCTGGGGGAGCTGGGGGTGCTCTATCACGGCAGTCCGCACCAGCGGGACGGCGGGGTCTGGCAGCACCGCTACATGTTCGACCTTGGCCTGATCATCGGCGGCGGCACCGCCCAGATCCAGAAGAACATCATCGCCGAACGGGGGCTGGGCCTGCCCCGGGAACCCAAGCTGGCCAAGGCCTGAGGGAGAGACGACGCCATGGAATTCGCCCTCTCCCCCGACCAGATCGCCATGCAGGACAGCCTGGACCGCACGCTGGAGCGGATCGCGCCCCTGGACCGCGTACGCCAGATCGCCGCCCAGGACACGCCCACCGCCCCCGATGTCCGCGCCGCCCTGGCCGAGCTGGGCGCGCCGGCGGTGCTGGTTCCCGAAGCCCATGGGGGCCTGGGGCTGGGCGTGCTGGACGCAGCCTTGCTGGCGGAGACCCTGGGCCGGCACACGGCCTGCGCCCCCTTCCTCGGCCCGGCCCTGGCCGCCCTCGCCCTCGACCTGTGCGGATCGGAGGGACAGAAGGCCGTCTGGCTGCCTCGGATCGCGTCGGGGGAGGCGAGCTTCGGCGTGGCCGTCTCCGAACCCGCCAGCGGCGCGCGGATGGCGGCGGGCGTGCGGGCGGAGAACGGCTGCCTGTCCGGCCAGGCCCTGTTCGTCATCGACTTCGCCGACGCCGCGGCCTTCCTCGTGGCCGACAGCGACGGCGGCCTGCATCTGGTCGCCGCCGACGCGCCGGGCCTGACCCGCACCGCGCTCACCACCATCGACCGGACCCGCGCCCTGGGAGAGCTGGTGTTCGGCAATGTGGCGGCGGAGCGCCTGCCGGACGGGGACAGCCGCGCCGCCCTCGCCCGGATGCGGGACGTGGGCCGGGTGCTACTGGCCGCCGACACCCTGGGCGCCGCCCAGAAGATGCTGGAGCGCGCGGTGGCCTATGCGGGGGAGCGCCAGCAGTTCGGTCGGGTGATCGGCTCCTTCCAGGCGGTGAAGCACCTGTGCGCCGAGATGGCGGCGGAGCTGGAGCCCGCCCGCTCGCTGGTCTGGTACGCCGCCTACGCCCAGGACGCCCTGCCCGGGGAGGCGACCCTCACCGCCGCCCACGCCAAGGCCCATCTGGGAGAGGTCGGCCGCTTCGTCGCCCGCACGGCGACGGAGGTGTTCGGCGGCATCGGCATCACCGACCTGCTCGGACTGCACTACGCCTTCAAGCGCATCGGGCTGGACCGCCAGCTGCTCGGCGCGCCGGAGCGGGCCCGACGGGACGCCGCCGTGGCCCAGGGCTTCATCGACGCGTGATGGGATTTGTCAGCGCCGCCCGCGTCTGATCATATGTCGGCCAAGCAAGACGGCGTCCGGCTCGATCCGGACAGCTGAATAAGAACTCAGGGAGCGAAACGGCATGACCCTCTGGAACTATGGCGACATACTGGACGGGATCTCGACGGTCGTGCCCCCCGAGGCGCCGGCCTATATCCACGGGGAGCGGGTCATCCCCTGGGGCGAGGCGACGAAGCGCTCCAACCGGCTCGCCCGGGCGATCCTGGCCCGGGGCGCGGCGCCCGGCGACAAGCTGGCCTTCTACATGCACAACCGGCCGGAATACTGCGAAACCCTGGCCGCAGGCTTCAAGGCCCGGCAGGTGCATGTGAACGTCAATTACCGCTACACGCCGGACGAGGTGTTCTACATCTTCGACAATTCCGATGCGCGTACAGTGGTTTACGGGCGGGAATTCCGGGACAACATCAATGCCATCCGCCATCGCCTGACCCAGGTTAAGACGTTCATCGAGGTGGGCGAGGGCTGCGACTTCGCCGAGAGCTTCGAGACCCTGTGCGAGACCGGCGACGGCTCGCCGCTGGGGATCGAGCGCAGCCCCGACGACATGATGTTCATCTATACCGGCGGCACCACCGGCATGCCCAAGGGCGTGATGTGGACCCAGAACGACCTGCGGCAGATCACCATCCTGTCCGCCCAGGTGCTGGGCCCCGTGCCCCTGACCATGGAGGAGCTGCTGGCCGCCACCCGCGCCGCCGGCCCGCCGCCCCCCAGCGTCATCGCCCCGCCCCTGATGCACGGCACCGGCCTGCTCACCGCCATTGCGGCCATGCTCGGCGGCGGCGCGGTGATCACCCTCCCCAGCCTTCACTTCAAGGCGGAGGAGCTGCTGGACGCGGTGGACCGCTGGAAGCCGGGCAGCGTGACCCTGGTGGGCGACCCCTTCGCCCGCCCGATCGCCGAGGCGCTGGAGCGGGAGCCCGGCCGCTGGGACGTGTCCAGCGTCGCCCGCGTCACCTCCTCCGGCGTGATGTGGAGCCTCGAGGTCAAGCGCACCCTCCTGAAGCACATGCCCCAGGCGATCCTGGGCGACGCCTTCTCCTCGTCCGAGGCGCTGGGGCTGGGCACCTCGCTGATGACTGCGGCCGGAGAGATCCAGACCGCCAAGTTCGCCCTGGGCGACCGCGCCCGGGTGTTCGACGAGCACGACCGGCCGGTGCTGCCGGGCTCCGGCGTCAAGGGCGTCGTGGCCGTGGGGCCGCCGGGTCCGGTGGGCTATTACAAGGATCCGGAAAAGACCGCCCGGACCTTCCGGGTGATCGACGGGGTCCGCTACTCCATCCCCGGCGACTGGTGCCTGGTGGAGCCGGACGGGACCCTGACCCTGCTGGGCCGCGGCTCGGCCTGCATCAACACCGCCGGCGAGAAGGTCTTCCCCGAAGAGGTGGAAGAGGCGCTGAAGACCCACCCCAGCGTGGCCGACGCCCTGGTGGTGGGACTGCCGGACCCCAAGTGGGGTCAGTCCGTGACCGGCGTCGTGCATCTGCACCCCGGCCACACCCTGGACGAGGGCGCCCTGGTGCATCACGTGCGTCAGCATCTGGCTCCCTACAAGTCGCCCAAGCGGATCGTCACCGGCGAGGTCAACCTCCGGGCGCCGAACGGCAAGGCGGACTACAAGTCCGCCACGGATTTCGCCAAGGCGGTTCTGGGCGTGTCCGCCTGAGGCGGACCAGACCTCAACAAATTCAACGGACAGACAGGACAGGTTCATGCCCCGCATCCAGGCCAACGGGATCGAGCTGGAATATGTGATCGACGGCGCCCCGGACGCCCGGCCGCTGCTGGCGATCATGGGCCTGGGCGCCCAGCTGATCCGCTGGCCGCAGGCCTTCGTCGACAAGCTGGCCGCCCGGGGCTTCCGGGTGATCCGCTTCGACAACCGCGACATCGGCCTGTCGGAGAAGATCGCCGCGGCGGGCCAACCGGACTTTCCGGCGATCATGGCCGCGCGGGCCGCGGGACAGGCGCCGCCGGTGGCCTACACCCTGGACGACATGGCCGCAGACGCCGCGGGCCTGCTGGACGCGCTGGGGATCGACAAGGCGCACATTGTCGGCGCCTCTATGGGCGGGATGATCGCCCAGTTGGTGGCGGCGGACCATCCGGACAAGACCCTCAGCCTGACCTCGATCTTCTCCACCACCGGCCATCCGGACCTGCCCCCGGCCACGCCCGCGGCCATGGCCCGGCTGACCCAGCCGTCGCCGGATCCGGCCACGGACCTGGAGGCCTATGTGGCCCACTCCATCACCGGCTCCAGGGTGATCGGCTCCCCCGGCTATCCCGCCTCGGACGAGGCCCTGCGGGCGGAGGCGATCGCGACGGCGCAGCGGAGCTACTATCCCGCAGGCTTCGCCAGGCAGTACGCCGCCATCGTCGCTTCCGGCCATCGCCGGGAGCGGGTGCGAAAGATCACCGCGCCGACCACGGTGATCCACGGGATCGACGACCCGCTGGTGCCGGTGGAGGGCGGGCGCGACACCGCCGCCAACATCCCCGGCGCGATCCTGATCGAGATCCCGGGCATGGGCCACGACATCCCGGCGGCGCTGCATGACCGGATCATCGACGCCATCGCCGCCAACGCCGCGCGGATTTGACGTCTTTACGACAGAGCCCGATCCGCCTTGTCCGCCGTCCGTGTTTGCGCCTATGCAGGACGGGCCGTTCCGGCGTGAAACCCCGCGATTCCGACCCATGTCTCCCTGGCGTGTCCGGCCCCATCCACTGACTGCCGTGCTGAGCCTGTTCGCGGCGGCGGCCCTGGCCGGCTGCGCGTCGACCCGGACGCCGTCCCTGGACGCCGCGGCGGACGAGACTCTGGCGGGCGCCGATCTGGCCCGGCTGGCGGCGCCGGCGGCGGCGCTCCGCCATCCGGTGCTCAAGCCGGTGGTCCTGGATCCGGCCCGGCCCCTCAGCCCTGACGCCGTGGCGGTGATCGCCGTGCTGGCCAATCCCGACCTGAAGGCGGCCCGGGCCCGGGCGAAGGTGGCCGACGCCCAGACGATCACCGCCGGACTGCTGCCCGACCCGACGGTGGGCGCGTCCACGGACCTGCGGCTGTCAGGTCCCGATCAAGGCAACGGCTGGTCCGCCCAGATCGGCTATGAGCTGACGGCGCTGCGCGACCGGGACCTGGCCGTCAAGGGCGCCAAGTCCGTGCGGCGGCAGGTGCGCCTGGACCTCGCCTGGCAGGAATGGACCGTCGCCGAACAGGCCAAGCTGCTGGCCGGACGGGTGCTGGAGACCGAACAGCTGGCCGTGCTGGCGGCGCGGACCGAAGGGGAGGCCGAGGGCGCCCTGGCCCACGCCGTGGCCGCCGCCGCCCGGGGCGACCTGAAGGCCGATGATCTCAACAGCCGGCGACTGGCGGCGCTGGACGCCCGGGAGCGGGCGACCCAGACGGCCCGGGACCGCGACCAGGCCCGCAGCGACCTGAACGCCATCCTCGGCCTGCGCCCGGAGACCCGCCTGCGGCTGAGCGCGGCGGCGGCGCCGGTCCCGGGGCCGATGGACGCCGACGCCCTGTTCACCGCGGCGCGGACCCAGAGACTGGACCTGCGGGCGTTGCGGGCGGGCTATGACAGCCAGAACGCCGCGGTGCGCAAGGCCGTGCGAGACGCCTTCCCCTCGTTCGCGCTCACCGTGAACCGGGCGACGGACACGGCGGGCAACCACACCCTGGGTCCCGGGATCAGCCTGACCCTGCCCCTGTGGAACCGCAACCGCGGCCCCATCGCCGAGGCCCTGGCCACCCGCGACGCCCTGCGCGCGGACTATGCCGCCCGGGTGTTCCAGGCC
>CAINOV010000393.1 GCA_903851655.1 uncultured Caulobacterales bacterium | reverse complement strand
GCCAGGGTCAGCACGTCCCGGCGCTCCCCCATGAAGTTCAGGAACACATAGGGATGCCGGTCGGCGGTGACCGGATGGGAATAGGCGCCCGACGACTTGCCCGCCCGGGGCAGGGCGTCGATCCACGGGTTCTCGAACATCACCGTCGCCCGCCTGGCGAAGGCCGGGGACAGGCTGTTGAACGCGTCCAGCACGATGGCCCTGGCCTGGTCCCAGTCATAGGTGCGCGGGGCGTCGCCGGTGATCGGCGCGTTGCGGTCCCAGTAGTCCAGGGTCTTGCGGCCCATGGCCCGGGCCTTCAGCGCATAATAGCGGTGGGACAGGCGCGGATAGGCGTCCACCACCGCCGCTTCCAGAGCGTCCACCGCCTCGGCGTCCACCTCGTTGGCCAGGTGGCGGGGCTGGGCGGGGGAGGCGTATTTGCGCCAGCGGTCCTCCACCTGCTTCTCGAAGGCCAGCGTGTTCAGCACCAGACCGACGGTGGGCGCGCGCTCCTCCAGCGCCTTGGCCAGTCCCCCGGCGGCGGCCTTGCGCACCCGGGCGTCGGGGTCCGACAGGCGGTTCAGGGCCTCGGGCAGGGTCAAGGTCTCGCGGCCCACCGTCGCCTTCAGCCGGGCCAGGGTCTCGTCATACAGCCGGGTCCAGTTGGCCACGGCCGGCCCCCGGTCCATCAGCAGCCGTTCGAGGTCCGGGGCCAGCTCGTGCGCGCGGCCCAGGCGCACCCGCCGGATCCACGGGCGCCACCTGGCCGCCGCCGGCTGGGCGCGGAGCGCGGCCTCCAGCTCCCAGTCCTCGAGCTGGTTAATCTCCAGGCTGAGGAACAGGGTGTCGGCGGCCAGCGCCGCCAGGGTCGTGCGCTGGTCCGCCTCGAACTTGGCCCAGGCGGGGTTGTCCCGCTCCGTCGAGGTGGCCAGTCCGGCATAGGCGGCGATCCCGCCCGTCAGGTTCAGCAGCGTCTCGTAGAGGGAGATGGCCTGGCCCAGCAGCAGGCCGAGCCGGTCCGGATTGCCCCGGGCCCCGAGGAAGGCGCCCTTCATCCGCGCCAGCTCAGCGGCGGCCTTGCGCGCGACCTCCAGGTCCTGAGCCAGCTTCGGCGCATCACGGGCGGGATAGAGGTCTGACAGGTCCCAGACGGGCAGCGGTGTGGCGGAGGTCTTGTCTGACGATTTCATGTCACGGCATATGGACTGTCTGCTTCCTCGAAGCAACGGAGGGACCGGGTCCCGCGGCGTCGACGGGCCGTCTGCAGACGGGGCGCGTCAGCTGTCCTCGTCCTCGCCCTCGCCATATCCGACCAGGGCCAGGGGACGCGCCGGAACCCCGTTCAGCTCGCACCACCGGGCCAGCGCCTCCTCCCGCCCGTGGGTGATCCAGACCTCGCCGGGCCGGATGTCCGTCAGGGTGTCCGTCAGTTCGTCCCAGTCGGCGTGGTCGCTGATGATCAGCGGCAGCTCCGTCCCGTTCTGGCGGGCGCGGGCGCGGACCCGCATCCAGCCGCTGGCGAAGGCCGTGACCGGCTCGGCGAAGCGGTCCGCCCACGGAGTCCCCAGCGCCGCCGGGGGCGCCAGGATGATCTGGCCGGCCAGGGCGCCGCCCCCGCGGCTCCGGGGCGCGTCCCCCGTCGCAGGGGCCAGCGGCCCCAGGTCGACGCCGAAGCGCTGGTAAAGGGCGTTGAGCTGGACCAGGGCGCCGTGGACGTGGATCGTCTCGTCGTGGCCAGCCTCGCGCAGAAGCCGGATCACCCTCTGGGCCTTGCCGAGGGAATAGGCGCCCACAAGATGCGCCCGGTCCGGAAACTGGCGGAGGGAGGCCAGCAGGCGGGCCACCTCCTGATCCGCGGGCGGATGGCGGAACACCGGCAGGCCAAAGGTAGCCTCGGTGACATAGACGTCGCTGGGGATCACCTCGAAAGGGGCGCAGGTGGGGTCGGGGCGCCGCTTGTAGTCGCCCGAGACGGTGACCGTCAGGCCCTTCCAGCGTAGCACGACCTGCGCCGACCCCAGGACGTGGCCGGCGGGAACCAGTGTGATCGACACGCCGTCGCGCACCGTCTCCTCGCCATAGGCCACCGGGCTCCGTGCGCCTGCGAAGGCCTCGCCGTACCGCACAGCCATGATGGCCAGCGTGGCCTCGGTCGCCAGCACGGCGCCATGCCCGGCGCGGGCGTGGTCGGCGTGGCCATGGGTGATGACCGCCCGCGAGACGGGCCGGACGGGATCGATGTAGAGATCCGCCGGCGGGCAGTACAGCCCTTCCGGCCTGGGATGCAGCAGACCTTCCGGTCGAATCAGCGGTCCAGACCCTGCACCTGCAGGCGCACGCCGCCGACCACGCGGGTGACGCGGACCGGCGCCTCGGGCGGAACGCCGTCCTCCCCGGATTCGAGCTCGGCGGCCCATTCGGCGCCTTCGATCCAGACGCGGCCGACGCCGTTGGCGAACTCGCCCGTGGTCCGGCCGATGCGTCCGACCAGACGGGACGTGCGGTCGACTGTCCCCATCTCATGGGGCTTACCGTTGTTGCGCGGGCGGCTGACATCCAGTCCCGGCACATTGGCGGAATGGGGCGTGGTCATCCATTTCGGCAGGATGAAAGCGACGGTGGTGAGGGCGAGAAACAGAGCCACCTCCGCCGTGGGCGGCAGGCGCAGGCCGAACAGATCGCCCCCGGCGACCACCACCGCGGCCAGGACCGGCCAGATCAGGCTTCGCACTCCGGTCACCAGGGCCAGAATGACAAACACCCCCGCCGTACCGAGCCAGACCCAGTAGGGCGCCTGTGTGTAGAGCGCCAAAAGCGTTGACATCACCCCACCTAACTCACGCGTGATTCAGGACATCGACATCACCCGGTCCGCGGCGGCGGTCCCAGACCCGATCGAGGGCTGTTCGCTGCGCCACGCACGTTCCGGTCGCCCGCCGTGGTCTTCGCCACAGTTAGGACATTTTTAACAATAGGTCAGGATTCGCTCGGCGACAAATCATCTCTGTGTGAATCTTCACCGGGCGCCGGCGCCGGCGGTCAGCTTTTCGGCCAGTCCCTTGCCCCGGTCCGCGGCGTCGCGGGCGGCGGCGCGGCTGTCGGGGGAGCAGCGGGGAAATTCGGCGCCCGCCGCCAGGAAGCCGGCGTTGAAGCGCTCCACCAGCACCTGGCGGAACGCCTTGTCCGGCGCCTCGATGACCAGCAGGCGCTGCATGCGGTCATACCACTGGCGGTCCGACGGCCCGAGACACGCCCGGCGCAGGGCGTGGGACTCCCCCAGGACATAGGACAGGTCCGTCAGCACCTGGCGCTGGTCCGGCGCACGGACTGGCGCGGGCGCCGGCGCGGGATCCCCGGCGCGGACCGGTGATCCGCCGGCGCAGGCCAGGGCCGCCAGGCCTCCGGCCAGCATCCCCCGAAAGCGCGCCCATGGTTCGCGGCTCATGCGTCCTGCGGGGCCCGGGCGGGACTAGCGGCGTCGAGCCGCGCCATCCGTGCGATGGCGGCGTGGGCCTCGTCCATGATCTGCCGCACCAGGTCCCCCGCCGTCATCACGGACCGCACGCCGCCCGCCGACTGGCCCATGGCGAAGCAGGAGCGGTCGGGATCCAGGCCCTCGATCTGGCCGCCGATCCCCCCCATGACGCCCTCCCGCACGGACAGCATGGCCTGCATCGGGAACGGCTGGATGTCCTGGGGCCGGGTTTCCCACTCCTCCACATAGGGGTTGCGGGCGACCCGCATGGGCTTGCCGGAATAACAGCGGGTGCGCAGGGTGTCCTCGTCCCGGGCCTTCAGGATCGCCTCGCGATAGAGGTCGCCCGCATGGGCCTCCTCCGTGGCGATGAAGCGCGTGCCCATCCAGACCGCCTGGGCGCCCAGGGCCAGCGCCGCCGCCAGTCCGCGTCCGTCGTGGATGCCCCCCGCCGCCGCGACGGGGATCGCCACCTGGTCCACCGCCTGGGCCACCAGGGGCAGGGTGCCGACGAGACCGGTGTGTCCGCCCCCTTCGCTGCCCTGGCAGATCACTGCGTCGCAGCCGGCGTCCTGCGCCTTGGTGGCGTGGCGTACCTGGCCGCAGACCACCATCACCTTCAGCCCCGCCTTGTGCAGCTTGTCCAGGATCGGCATCGGAACGCCCAGTCCGGCGATGAACGCCGAGGCTCCGCCATTGATGATCACGTCGACGCTAGCCGTCAGGGACTCCGGCGACGCGGCCAGCAGGTCCACGCCGAAGGGCCGGTCCGTCAGGCGGCGCACCTGGCGCATCTGCTCGCGGATGGCGTCGGGTCCCAGCCCCGCCATGCCCAGCACGCCGTAACCCCCGGCGTTGGACACCGCCGCCGCCAGTTCGGCATAGGCCACGCCGCCCATGCCGGCCAGCATGATCGGGTGCTCGATCTCGAGCATGTCGCACAGGGGGGTTCGCAGTGACATGGGCGGCGTCCTCGCACAGATCCGTCCCGCGGACGTCCGGCGCCCGGGGCTTTTCCGGACTATGCGCGGGGCGGCGAGGTCTGCCTAGCCGTGACGCCGCGTCAGCCTGTCGCGCCGGTTCCGGCGTCGTCCAGCCAGGCCTCCGGCGGCCATCGGGCCAGGGCCGCGTCGATCACCCGCAGGGTTTCCCGCCACAGGCCAAGCGCGTCGAGGTCCCGGCGACGGAAGAAGCGCGCCGCCGTGGCGTCGTCGCCGGCGCGGGGTTCGCCCCCGGTCCAGCGGGCCGCGTAGTCGATCAGGACATAGTGGACGCCCGGGCCGCCCCCGGCGTCGGGGGGAAACAGTCCGTCGACCACGTCGGTGAGGCCGAGGAGCACCGCCGCCACGCCGGTCTCCTCCCGCAGTTCGCGCAGGGCGGCGTCGTGCAGGGTCTCCCCCCACTCCAGCCGGCCGCCCGGCAGGCTCCACTCGCCGGCGCGGGGCGGCTTGCCGCGACGGATCAGCAGCACCTCGTCCGGGGCGCGGAGGCAGATGATCCCCACCGCCGGTCTCGGGCGGGGCGGTTCAGGGTGGGTCGGATCCGGGGCGGGGGGCATGGGGCTTTCTCCGGCCGGACCCGGGGAAAATCAACCCGTGTCTCCCGGGGCGGCGGCGCAGTCGCCGGGCCGTGGCGCTTTCCCTCCCGCCCGACCCGGGCTAGGAGGGCGTCATGACCGACACCGCATCTCCCCGGACCGCGACCCTCCGGACCCGCCTCGCCGGCGCCTCCCTGGGGGAGATGACCGGCCTTCTGGAGCAGGCTCTGCTGTCCCTGCCCGGCGTTGCAGACGGCGCGGTCATCGCCTCTCTCGCCAGCGACGTGGCGGCGACAGCGCGGGCGGGGGACGCGGTGACGGTGACGGCGACGGTGGATCGGGCCACCCGGACCCTGGTCTTCGCCCGCGCCGATCTGCGGCGTGAGTCGGACGAGACCCTGCTTCTGGCGGCCCAGGCCGTGCTCAAGGCGCCGATTCGTTAATCAGTCGTTACCGATCCGCGGCGAATTGTCGCGTTTTTGGGGAAAAATCGTCTTCGTCCGGAGCTGTTAACCCCTTTCTCCCTTTTTTGATGTTCCTGTTGCATGCTAAGCACGCTGCAGACGAAACGGCGAGGGAACTCGAACTCGATGGCCAACCGGATCACAGCCGTTGCCGCAGCCGCGATCATCGCGGGCGCGGGACTCCTGTCAGGGCTTGTGTCGCCGCAGGCGGCGCGGGCGGAAGGCGTGGCCAACGGCTGGCAGTGCGCCCAGTTCGCCCGTCTGCTCTCCGGAATCGAGATCTTCGGCGACGCCTATACCTGGTGGCGCCAGGCCATCGGCAAGTACGCCCGCGGCAATGCGCCAGAGGTTGGGGCCGTGCTCGTGTTCAAGCCGCACGGCGCCATGAAGCTCGGTCACGTGGCCGTGGTCAGCCAGATTCTCACCGACCGCCTGATCCAGGTCACCCACGCCAACTGGTCGCGGATCGACGGCGCCCGTGGGCAGGTGGAGAAGGACGTGAACGTCCAGGACGTCTCCGCCGCCAACGACTGGAGCGAGGTCCGGGTCTGGAACAATCCGACCAAGGACATGGGCACCACGGTCTATCCGACCTTCGGGTTCGTGTACAAAGGCGCGGACAAGGCCGGAACCACGGCCAACGCCCGCAACGACGCTGCGGATCCGATCGCCAAGATCCTGTCCGGCGCCGACAGCGCCCAGCACTGAATCTGGTCTGACGGCCGGTCCGGCTAGAGCAGGAACGCGGTCGCAATGGCGACCTGCCCGCCCCAGTACAACCACCACACCGCGTGATCCGCCAGCGGCGCCGTCACGCCCCTGTGCTTGAACAGGCGCCAGGACAGGACGCCGTCCGAGGCCATGAAGGCGACCGCGCCGGCCATGGCGGACGCGCGCTCCCGGTCCAGGCTGAACGACGCGCCGACCATGGCGGCGATGGCCAGCGCATAGGCGACCACGGCGGGCCGCAGGGCGCCCAGGTCCCGCCACAGCCAGCCCACCATCCCGGCGCCCGCCAGACCGGCGATCAGGGCCGGCGCCAGACGCAGCGGGTCGTGCATCACGACGCCCACGCCGCCGATCTCGAGGAACAGGGCGGTGTACAGGAGGTGCGCCAGCAGGAAGCTTCCCAGTCCCAGGGGCAGCCAGCGGTTCGGATCTCCCGCCAGGAAGGCGTCGCCGATGGCGCTGAGCGCCAGGGCCCCCGTCAGCAGCGGCGGCGCCCCGGCCATCCAGGACCACAGGGCCAGCGCGCCCACCGCCGCCGTCTTGACCGTGGTGCGGAAGACACCTGACGGCCGGAACTGCAGCACGACGCCATAGGCGATCCCTGCGACGACGGACATCAACAGGAACGGGCCGCCGACCGGGGTCACGCCCCGGTCCCCCGTGGGGTGGAGTTGATGGCCATGCTAGCGCCCCGCCGTGTCCAGGGCCTTCACCACATCGGCCTCGGTCAGCAGCTGCGGCAGCACCTGCGGCGCTCCGCCCCGCCGGCTGTAGACCAGGTACAGGGGCACGCCCGCCCGGCCCTGGGCCTGCAGCGCATGGGCGATCTCGGCGTTGCGATTGGTCCAGTCCGCCCGCAGATAGACCGCGCCGGACCTCTGGAACGCCGCCTTGACTGCGGACGAGGCCAGGGCGCCGCCCTCATTGACCTTGCAGGTCACGCACCAGGCGGCGGTGAAGTCCACGAACACCGGCTTGCCCTGGGCCTGCAGCTCCGCCGGGCGGGCGGGGGACCAGGGCTGGACCTCGGCGGAGGTGACGGCCCCCGCCGCGCCCGCATGGGCCGCGGGCTTCGGCCCGAGATTGAGGGCCACCACCGCCAGGACCAGCGCAACCCCCGCTCCGACCATGGCGGATTGGCGCGGGCCGGCGGACGCGGCCCTCTGGCTGACGCCCCAGAGCCAGAAGCCGAAGGCCAGCAGCAGGGCGGCGGCGAACAGCCAGGGCAGGGCGTCGGCGCCCGCCTCCTCCACGAACACCCAGGCCAGCCAGGCCGCGGCGCCGTACATGGGGAAGGCCAGGGTCTTGCGCAGGCCGTCCATCCAGGCGCCCGGGCGCGGCATCAGCCGGTAGAGGCCCGGCGCAAACGCCAAGGCGACGAAGGGCGCGGCCAGACCGACGCCCAGGGCTGCGAACACGGCCAGCGCCGTGACCTCCGACTGGGCCAGGGCCCAGCCGATGGTCGAGGCCATAAAGGGTCCCGTGCAGGGGGCGGCGACCACCACCGCCAGCACGCCGGTGAAGAAGGCGCCCGGCAGGCCCGGGCGCGACGCCAGGCCCGCGCCGGCGCCCTGGGCGGACAGGCCGAACTCGAACAGGCCCGACAGGTTCAGCGCCGACCCCAGCATCACCAGGACCAGCACAGCCACCGCGCCTGGGGACTGGAGCTGGAAGCCCCAGCCCACCGCCTCGCCCGCATGCCGGGCGGCGATCAGGGCGGCGGCCAGGGCGACGAACGCCAGCACGACGCCGGCCAGATAGGCCAGGCCCTCGGCGCGGGCGGCGGCCGGGTGCTCCGTATGCCGCGCCAAGGCGGCGGCCTTCATCGACAGCACCGGAAATACGCAGGGCATCAGGTTCAGCACCAGTCCGCCCAGCAGCGCCAGGGCGACCGCCGCCGGAAAGCTGAGGCCCTGGGCCGCGACGGCGGCGGCGCCCGCCTGGGCGGCGGCGGCGTTGGCCGTATCGGCGGGCGCGGCCGTGGAAGGGGGCGCGGCGCTTGCGGCGGGGGGCGCGTCCGCCCCGGCGGGGGGCGCCGGCGGTCCGGCTGAGGCTGAGGCCGGACCGTCGGGAACATTTGGAACCTGGCCCGCCCTGGCGGCGATCTCCACCGCCCGTCCGGCGCCCAGAGCGACCACGCCGCTCAGCTGCTCCGGCGGCTTTCCATGGGTGAAGTCATAGCCCGGCGTCAGCGTGATCTGGAGGCCCTCGGCGGTGGCCTGCACCCTTTGGGGCTTGGCCTGATCGATGACGGTCCCGGAGAACGGATAGAAATAGAGGTCGGCCGGCTGCGCCGCATGGGCCGCGGCGGCGATGGCCGGCGATCGCAGGGACAGAACCACCGCCCCGTCCCGCAGCTCGAACACGGCCTTGGCGGCGGACGGACGGGGCGCCGCCGCCAGGGTCGCGGCGATGACCTTGCCCCAGCGCGGGTCGGGATCCGCATGGGCGGACACCGGGAGGTCCACGGACAGGGTCGCGTCTTCGGGAACGCAGATGTCCTTGCACACCAGCAGGCTGGCGTGGGCGGTCAGCGTCACCCGGCTTCCGGGGGCCGCGCTCGCCGGCGCGCGGATCTCCGACGGCAGCAAGGCCTCGCGGGAATAGACATAGTTCATCAGGGGGCCGGTGACGGCCCGCTCCGGCGCCGGCCAGGTGATCGGCCCGGCGGTCCAGCCCGCAGGCAGGGTCCAGTCGATCTGGGTGGGCTCTCCCGCATCGCCGGGATTGCGCCAGTAGGTGTGCCAGCCGGGGGCGATCACCTGGCGCAGGGCGACCTCGACCCGCCCACCGGGTGCGACGGCGCCGGCGGCGACCAGTTCGAGTTCCAGATGCGCCGTCCGGACCGGGGCGGCCCCCGCCGGCGCCGCTGCGGCCGAGACGAACAGGCCGATCAGACCGGCGAGGACGGCGAACAGGGGGCGACGCCCGATATGGCGGCCGGTCTGGAGGGAACGCGTCCACATAGGAGTCAACATCCGGGTTCTCGTGGCTGCCTTTGCGGTAGTTCGGGTCCCGGTCTCGACAAAGCAAGACCAAAGGTCAACATCAATCTCTGGTGTCACGCAGGCGATTCGGAGCCGACATGCCCGGCTATTTCGACGAAATCTCGGTCGGTCAGGTGGTCCAGCTGGGGGTCGCAGCGGTGGACGAGCGGGGTCTGGCCGCCTTCTGCGACAGCTTCGCCCCCTCCTGGGACCCGGGCGCCGGGGCGCCGGACGCCCTGGTCTACGCCGTGTGGTCCAAGCTGGACTCCGAGGCGGCCAAGGATTGGCCCCAGACCAAGCGCCTGGGCGTTGACGCCCTGCGCTGGCTCAAGAACCCGCCGCCCGGGGAGCTTCTGCGGGCGCGGATGACGGTCCTGGCCATGGACCCGGTGGGGGATGGCAAGGGCATCGTCATCGCCCAGCACGACCTGCTCGACGAGGCCGGCCGGCTGGTGTTTTCCTGCCTCAGCCGGTCCGTGTTCGCCTGCCGACCCGACTGAGCGGTCAGGCGGTCGGGGCGGCGTTCAGGGCCCCGTCGCGCATCAGGGTGCGGGCGACCAGCTTGTCCCAGCCGTGCAGCGAGATCATCTGGGCGTAGATCTGGCTCAGCGCGCCATTGTCCCGCAGCTCGCCCAGCTTTTCCACGGGCAGGGCGCGCAGCTTCTCTTCGGAAATGGCGAAGTAATCCGCCAGACGCACCGGCTCCCCCGGCGAACCGTCGGCGTTCTGCGGGGTGAAGAAGGCCTCCTTCAGCTCGAACAGGTCGAGGTCCTTCAGCATCTGGACGAAGGATCCCGTGCGCTGCCGCTCGGATTCGTAGTTGGTGCAGAAGTCGATGGCGTTCTTGGTGAAGTCGGTGGGCTGGTCGCCGGCGAACAGGGTCAGCTCGCCGCCCGGGACGACGGCCTCGGCGGCCACGTCGATGCACACGATCATCCGCTGATTGTCCGCATCGTCCGCCAGGACAAAGGGGAACCGCCGCAGATAGGCGGGCACATAACCGTCGGGGTCAAAGCCGCCTTCGGCCGAGATGAACAGGTTCTCGTTCTGGCGAATGCTCATGATCGCCATCGGCTGCAACTGCTCGCCGGCGAAGATGATCGGATAGTTCATCGCCGCCGGTCCGAACTCGGTGACCATCAGCGGCACCGCATGCGCGGTCCGGGCGAACTTGTACGGGGTCGGCGAGGCGCGGATGCCCAACTTGCCGTGTTGTTCCGGGTTCAGCGGCTCCGGCTGGGTGTAGAGCAGGACGGCGCCAGAAATCTGGCCGTCTTGAGGGGTGGGATCGGACATCTTGTGCGTCACTTTCCGGGTCGCGAGAATTCGAAGTCGGCTTCCTAGCGGATTGAGCCTGCTCAGGCAACGCGCGCTTGCGCTGCGCGCAGGATCGGTCGCATTGTGCCGTCCCGCACGTCCGCGCCCTGGTTTCGGAGATCCCTCTTGCCGATCGCCTACCCCCAAGTTCTGGACCTCACGTCCGTTGGCCAGCGGTTCTCCTGGACGGACCGGGAGACGATGCTCTACGCCCTGGGCGTCGGCATGGGGACCGACCCGCTGCAGCCGGACGAACTGCGCTTCGTCTATGAAAACGACCTGAAGGCCCTGCCGACCCTGGCCACCGTGGTCGCGTGGGGCGCGGGCCCCACCGGTCAGATCGGCCTGAACTACCTGATGGTGGTGCATGGGGAACAGGCGGTGGAGTTTCACCGCCCCATGCCCACCGAGGCGTCGGTCACGGCGGACAGCCGTGTGGTGGGCGCCTATGACAAGGGCCCCAAGGGCGCGGTGGTGATCACCGAGACCGTGCTGCGGGACGACCGGGACGGGGCGCCGATCGCCACCCTGACCTCGTCGATCTTCGCCCGGGGCGATGGCGGGTTCGGCGGCCCGGCGGAGGGCGCGCCGGAGCCGCACCCCATTCCCGACCGGGCGCCCGACGCCACCGTCGACATTCCCACCCGGCCCGACCAGGCGCTGATCTATCGCCTGTCCGGGGATCGCAATCCGCTGCACGCCGATCCCGGCTTCGCCGCCGCCGCGGGCTTTCCCCGGCCGATCCTGCACGGCCTGTGCACCTACGGGATCACCTGCCGCGCCGTGCTGGCGACCTATGCCGGGTTCGACCCGGCCCGCATCAAGAGCCATGCGGCGCGCTTCTCCTCGCCGGTGTTCCCGGGAGAGACGATCACGGTGGACCTGTGGCGGGACGGGGACGTGGTCAGCTTCGAGGCGCGGGTGCAGGCGCGCGGCGTCACCGTGATCAAGAACGGCCGCTCCGTTGTCGTCTGAACGGTCCGCCGCCCACCGGCCGAACCCGCCGCCGCCCCTCGGGGTCGAGGTCTGGCGCGGCGGGGTCAATACCTGGGAATGCGACGAGATGGGGCACATGAACGTGCGCTTCTACCTCGCCCGCGCCATGGAGGGACTGGCCGCCCTGGCCGCGCGCCTGGGCATGCCGGACGCCTTTGCGCCCCATGCGGAATCGACCCTGATCGTGCAGGACCATCATCTGCGCTTCCTGCGGGAGGCGCGGGCCGGGGACCCGCTGCACATGACCGGCGGCGTCGTCCAGCTGGACGAGACCGGGGCCACGCTGCTGCTGGTCCTGGTCCATTCCCGCACCGGTGCGCCGGCGGCGACCATGATCACCCGGGTGCTGCACGCCCGGCCCCGGGATGGTCGCGGCTTTGGCTGGCCCCGCCGGACCGCCGCCGCCGCCGCCGGCCTGGCGGTGGAGATCCCGGATTATGCGGCGCCTCGCAGCATCTGCGGCGGCGGCGCGGCGCCCCTGGCCGCGCTGGCCGCCGGCGCGGCGGGCCTGACCGAGATCGCCCGCGGCGTGATCATGCCGGCCCATGTGGACATCTTCGGCCGGATGCGGCCGGATGAGTTCATCGGTCGGGTCTCGGACGGCGTGCCGGCCCTGTTGCGCGGCATCCGCGAGGCGGTGGCCGCCGCCGCCCCGGAGCCCCCGCAGCGGGTCGGCGGCGCGGTGCTGGAATATCGCCTGAGCTACCTCGACTGGCCCAGATGCGGGGACCATGTGGCGATCCGCTCGGGCCTTGCGGGGCATGACGACAAGACCCAGCGGGTGGGCCACTGGATCGTGGATCCCCTCGATGGCGCAGCCTGGGCCTTCGCCGAGGCGGTGGCCGTCAGCTTCGACCTCGACACGCGCAAGATCATCCCCATCGCCGAGGCGGCGCGGCCGCTGCTCGACGCGCACGTCCGGCCCAACCTGCGGTTCACGGCCTGAGCCGCCGGCGACGCTGACGCCCGCTTCCCGGGCCCCCGCCGCTGGCGCCCGCCTGTTCGCCTAGGCTCTGGCGATCAGGCTCTGTCGATCAGACGACGTTGAAACGGCCCGTGGCCACCACCGGGCCCGTCGGCAGACCGGTCGGCGATCCGCCCTTGGGCTCGATGGATACGGCCAGCACGATGGGCGTGTCCCCGCGCCCGGCGAAGGCGTCGGGCATGGGCATCTTGGCGGAATGATCGGACGGGATCACGCCCAGGGGCTGGGGCGCGCCGCCGGGGGGGATCATCCACAGCTCCAGCGACCGGCCCTTGGGCGCCGGCGCCGCACCGGGGGAGACGGTCATCAGCTTCCGCGAGCGGTCGAGGGTGGCGACAAAGGCCGTCGGCCCATGGGTCGGCCGCAGCAGCGCCACCTGCAGCGGCTCGGCTGCCGTCGCCGCCGGGGGAGCGGTCGCAACCGCCCGCGCCACGGGCTGCGGCCCGGACGGACGACCGGTCACCACCGCCAGGGTCAGGCAGACCACGGCGATGAAGGCCGACGCGGCGGTCAGGCTGCGCCAGAAATTGACCCCGCCCTCACCCCCGCCGACATCGTTGGCGGGCAAGGACCGGCGGATCCGGGGCCACAGATCCGTGGCCGGCGTCACAGGCTCCGCCCCATGGATCAGGGGGGTGAGGCGAGCCTCCCAGGCGGCGACCTCCGCCGCAAAGGCGGGATCCTCGGCCAGGCGCCGGTCGGCGTCGCGCCATTCCTGCGGCGACAGAACGCCCAGGACGAATTCCGCGGCCAGATCTTGCGGCGGATCACCGGCGGTTTCCGGGGTCAGGGACTGGCTCATGCTTCAAGACACGTGCGAAGGCTGGCGAGGCCGCGGCGGATCCAGCTCTTGACCGTACCCAGGGGGGCGCCCAGGCGAACGGCCAGGGCCTCATAGGTGACGCCATCGAAGAAGGCCGTGCGGATCGCGCTGGACTGCTTCTCGTCCAGCGCCTCGAGACAGGCGGCCAACCGGCGGGCGTCATCCTCCGCCTCCAGCACCGCCCAGGCCGGGGCGGCGCCGTCGGGGGTCTCGGCCGCGGCTTCGATGGGCTGCGTCGGCCGGGCGCTGCGCGAGCGGATCCGGTCGATCGCGCGGTTGCGCGCGACCGCCGCCAGCCAGGTGATGGGGCTGACGCCGCGGCTGGGGTCATAGGACCCGGCCCGGTTCCAGACTGTGACGAAAACCTCCTGCAGCACGTCTTCCGCCTCGTTGCGATCACCCAAGATACGGAGGATCACGCCAAAAAGCTTCGCGGAGGTGCGACGGTAAATATCTTCGAGCGCCGCAGCCTCGCCCGAGGCGACGCGCTGAAGCGCCCGCACCAGCCGCACGCGTTCCAGATCGGCTGCAATCGCCACTCTTCGTCCACCTCGAATGCGGTCCGGCGCCCACGGCGCGTCACATGAAACAAGACGCTTACACGGTCAATCCCACGAGGCAACCGCGCGGACAACGGAATTCGAGGGTTCCGGGGCCGACGACCGCCCGATGGGATGTGACAATTACACCACGCCGCCCGGGGGAATCGCGCGGGGCTTTGCGAAGTCGCAACAGCAGGACCAGATATCGGACGGCTTTGGGCTTTAATGCCGGAGCAGGTTGAAGATTTTTCGGGACAGGCGGCATGCGCGGATATTGGATGATCTTGGCGGCGGCGACGGCGCTATCTGCCGCGGCGCCCGCCGCCCGGGCGACGGACACCGGCGTGCTTCCCGGCTATTGGCACAGCGTCAACCGCTCGAGCTTCCTGGTCTCGAAGACGACGGAGGACCGGAAATGCCTGACCGCGGCCGAGGTCAACGCCTTCATGACCAACCTGTCCAACCGGCACTACAAGTGCGACTACCCCACCCGAACGGTGGGCGGCGGGCATCTGAAGCTGCGGGGCAAGTGCGTGGACAAGCACGGCACGTCCGTCGATGTGGACGCGGTCGGCGAGTACGGACCGGACTGGTTCAAGATCGAGGCGAAATGGAGCCTTGACGGGCTGCCGATCGGCGGCACAGCGGCCACCGAGGCGCACCGGGTGTCCGCCACATGCCCGGCGCCCGGCGCCGAGTCCGGCGCACCCGCCGCTCCGCCGCACGGGGACGGAGATGACGTCCGCAGCCGCTGATCGGCGCTGACGGGCGATCTCTATTTCGGCGATGTCTATTTCGGCGATGTCTATTTCGGCTGGGCGACGGCGGCGGCGGACTGGGCCGCGACCACGCTGGCGCTCTGATAGGGATCCCGCTCCATTTCGTGGTGGTCCCGGTCCCGCGCCTGCTGGCGGTCCGTGACCGACACATTGGCCCCCGCCGACACGCCGATGGCGCAGCCCGACAGCAAAAGCCCCGCGGCCATGACGGCCCCCAGCAACACAATGTCTCGGCGAATGGCAGTCATCTCAACTCTCCCTCATCCCCCGTTAACCATACACGGGGACACGGGGAGCGCAAACCACGAAGCGTTGCGGGCGCCGCCCGGCCGGACCGCGCGGCTCTGACCGGCCTGCGTCAGGCGTAGGCGAGGACCGCGGCGATGATCCGGTCCTGGGTCGCCTCGTCCAGATAGGGGTGCATCGGCAGGCTGACCACCCGGCGCGCGGCGGCGTCGGTGACCGGCAGGCCGTTGCCGCCCACCGGATACCTGTCATAGGCCGGCTGGCGATGCAGGGGCACGGGGTAATAGACCGCCGTCGGCACCGAGTGGGCGCGGAGATGCTGGACCAGACCGTCCCGGTCCGGATGCTCGATCGTGTACTGGGCCCAGGTGGAAAGACCGCCGGCGATCACCTCGGGCACCCGCGCCACATGCGGGCGCAGGGCCGCGTTGTAGCGGGCGGCGACGATGTTCCGCTGGGCGATCTCGTCGGCGAAGATGGCCAGCTTCTCGATCAGCACGGCGGCCTGGATCGTGTCGAGGCGGGAGTTCAGACCGACCCGCATGCTCAGATACTTGGGATCGTGGTCGAAGGTCTGGCCCTGCAGGTCGCTGGCCACCACCTTGCCGTGGACCCGCAGGCTGTCGATCCGCTCCGCCAGCCAGTCGTCGTTCACCAGCACCGCGCCGCCGTCGCCATAGCAACCCAGGGGCTTGGCCGGGTAGAAGCTGGTGGTGGTGATGTCCGCCCATTCCAGCGGATGCCGGCCGTCCAGGGTGCAGCCGAAACCCTGGGCCGAATCGGCGATCAGCTTCAGCCCGTGGCGGCGGCAGATCTCGGCAATCTTCGGATAGTCCGCCGGCTGGCCGAACAGGTCCACGGCGATCACCGCCTTCGGGGTCAGCTCGCCCTTGGCGATGACTTCGCCAATGGCCGCCTCCAGCGCCGCCGGGTCCATGTTGTAGGTCACCGGGTCGATGTCCACGAACACCGGCGAGGCGCCGGTCCAGGGCACGACCTCGGCGGTGGAGGCGAAGGTGAAGGACGGGCAGAACACCGCGTCGCCGGGGCCGATGTCCCAGGCCATCAGCGGCAGCACGATGGCGTCCGTGCCGTTGGCGCAGGACAGGGCGTGCTTGGCGCCGCCGAAGGCCGCCAGCTGCTGCTCGAACGTCTTCACCGGCGGCCCCATGATGAAG
>CAINOV010000392.1 GCA_903851655.1 uncultured Caulobacterales bacterium | reverse complement strand
GCCCGCTTCAACAATGTGAAGCAGGTGGCGGAATCCCTGCAGAACCCGCCCCCCGAACCGCCGCCGGCGCCCGACGCCCCGGCCAAGCCCGCGCCCCGCAAGGCGCGCAAGGCGGCCAAGTCGGGCTGAGCCGGCGCTACTTGCCCTTGAACACCGCCGGGCGCCCTTCCAGCAGGGCGTCGACGCCCTCCATGTGGTCCTCGGTCAGGTGGGCGATGGCCTGGGACGCGGCGGACATGTCCATCAACGTGTCGTAGGTGGACGTCACCCCGTGGCGCAGCAGGTTCTTGGCAAGGCGCAGGGCGTGCGGCGGCTGCTGAGCGATCCGCTGGGCCAGGGTCATCGCTGCGTCCATCAGCGTGTCATGGGGCGCCACGCTGGTGACCAGCCGCCACTCCAGCGCCGTGGCCGCATCGATCATGTCGCCGGTGTAGAGCAGCTGGGCCGCCCGGTCCTGGCCAATGATCCGGGGCAGCAGCCAGGCGCCGCCGTCGCCGGGAATGAGACCCAGCTTCAGGAAGGTCACGGCGAACCGCGCCTTGTCCGACGCGATTCTCATGTCGCACATGCAGGCCACGTCGCAGCCCAGCCCCACCGCCGCGCCGTTGACGGCGGCGATGGTCGGCACCTCAAGCCCGTAGATGGAGCGGACGATGCGGTGGATGTTGTTGCGGTAGTTGTTGCGGATCTCGAAGCCGCCGCCGCCGAAAGCCCCGGCCCGGGCCTTCATGGCCTTGACGTCGCCGCCGGCGGAAAAGGCCCGACCGGCCCCGGTCAGGATCACGCAGCGGACCTCGGGATCGGCGTTGATGGCGTCACAGACGGCCTGGACCTGGTCCCCGTCGCCGGGCGCGCCCAGCGCGTTCATGTTGTCCGGCCGGTTCAGGGTCAGCACCGCCACCGCCCCGTGTCTGTCCACCGTCATCAGGCTCATGGCCGTCTCGCTCCCGCAGGTCTGTCTGTTCCGTCACGGGTAGAGCGCCCGGCGGCGGCTGGCAAGCGGCAGGCGCCCCAAGAAAAAGGGGGCCGGTTTCCCGGCCCCCAAAGGATTGAAGCACAGGGCCGGAAAGCCGGCCTCGTCAGGTCAACGGCCGTTACGGCCGTTCTGTGAGGGTGTCCGCGGCGGGTTCTCGTATTCATCGCGGCGACGGTGCGGTCCGAAGACCCCCGTAAACGCGAACGAGAGGATCGCAATGGGCAGAGAGGTCTGGGTGTTCTTCATGTCTGCGTCTCCTTGACCAGCAGGTTGAGCCAGAAAGAGACGCGGAGCGGCTCGCAGGGGTCCTTCCCCCCTCACAGTCGGCAGCGCGTCGAAGTTGAATATGACAGCTCCGTGACAAATCGCAATAACAAATCCGGGTTCGGATCAAAAAATAGTTCACACATGACCCGCCCTATCTCATTAAACTGTTATATTTCCGCATGTTAAATGATATGGAAAGATGGCGCCAAAATCGGAAAAGGGCGAAATGTCGGCCTATCCGTAGATTCGCTCGCACACCTTGCGGGCGCGCTGGCGGGCCGTTTCCAGGGCTGTCTCGAGGGCGGCGAGATCGCGGACGCCCCCCGCCCGGGCCAGAAGCTGCTGAAATCCCGCCGGCTCGTCCGCCGGGCTGGTTCCGTCCTGCAGGGCAAGCTTCAGGGTCTGGGCCACGGCCTGGTGCAGCCGCCAGCTGTCGATCAGGGCCCGCGCCGCGGTCTGCGACAGACGCCCCTCCTCCGCTGCGGCGGTCAGCGCGCCCGGGATCGACGGCGTCAGCCGCCCCCCGCCGGCG
>CAINOV010000391.1 GCA_903851655.1 uncultured Caulobacterales bacterium | reverse complement strand
TGACGATTGTTAAAAATATAAAAACAGCCGTCATTCCCGGGCGAAGACCCGGGAACCTCGGTCCGGATGAAGCGCCACACCTTGGTGGAGGTTCCCGCCTCAAGGGCGGGAATGACAGCTGCGAAAAATACAAAACAGCTGTCATTCCCGGGCGAAGACCCGGGAACCTCCATCGGACACACCCCCCCGTTCACCATCTCCCCGAACCCCCGCTTAACCCCGCCCGTGGGATCCTGCTTCGGATCACAGCGAGGCCCACCCCATGAGCGCGATTTCAGGCGTATCGCCGCTTCTCACCGCCGTCGCCGGCGTCCAGGCGGCGTCCAACCGCTTCGGCGCGGCGGCGCAGGCCACGGTGGCGGACCCCACCGGAGATCAGGCGGCGCAGAACATCGTCGGCCAGATCACCGCCAAGGCCGACTTCACCGCCAATCTGAAGGTTCTGCAGGTCGCCGACGAGATGCAGAAGTCCCTGCTCGACATCAAGGTCTGAGCCGCCCCCGCCCTAGATGGCCATGGAGTGGCGCGCCACCCCCGGCTCCGGACTGAGGTGGGCGTCGAAGCGGGCGCAGATGCTGCGCACGAAGGGGCGTCCGCGCTCGGTCATCTGCAACCCGTCCGGGGTGCGGGCGACGACGCCGTCCGGGTCCTCCGCCAGCACGGCCTCGATCTCCCCCTGCACGTGGTCCGCCGCCCGGGCGCCGAAGGCGTCGCGCACCGCGTCGGTGGAGACGGCGAAGTCGCACATCAGCCGCTCGATGACGAAGGCGCGAAGCCGGTCGTCGTCGGTCAGGGCGAAGCCCCGGGCCGTGGCCAGCTCGCCGCTGTCGATCGCCTCCATGTACTCCCGCGCGCCGACGGCGTTCTGCACATAGCCCTGGGGCAGCTTGCCGATGGCCGAGGCGCCCAGGCCGATCAGGTGCTCGACGGCGTCGGTGGTGTAGCCCTGGAAGTTGCGGTTCAGGGGCGCGGTGGCGAGGGCGTCGTCGCTGCGGGCGAAGTGGTCGATGCCCCGCTGGGCGTAGCCGGCCTGCTTCAGCGCCTGGGCCAGCTTCTGCGACATGGCGTAGCGGGCCAGGGCGCCGGGCAGGGCGGCCTCGTCGATCAGACGCTGGTTGTGCGCCCGCTGCGGCAGATGGGCGTAGCCGAACAGGGCGATGCGGTCCGGGGACAGGTCCAGCACCTGCTCCAGGGTGCGCATCAGCGTCGCCTCGGTCTGGTGCGGCAGGCCATAGACCAGGTCCATGTTGATGGAGCGCACCCCCCGCGCGCGGAACAGGCCGATGGCGTCCCTCGTGACGGCGAAGCTCTGCATCCGGCCGATGGCCTGCTGCACCGCCGGTTCGAAATCCTGCACCCCGATGGAGATGCGGTTCACGCCCACGTCCACCAGGCTCTGCGCCTTTTCCGCCGTCATCAGCCGCGGATCCACCTCGATGGCGAACTCCGCGTCCGGCGCGATGCGGAAGGCGCGGGCGAGGGCCGCGCCCACCCGGCGGATATCCGCCGCCGACAGGATGTCCGGCGAGCCGCCGCCCCAGTGCAGGTGGCGGACCTGATGATCGGCCGGAACGCGGGCGGCGACCTCGGCGATCTCCGCCTCCAGCCGTTCCAGATAGGCCGTGATCGGGGCGTAGCGCTTGGTCGCCTTGGTGGAGCAGGCGCAGTACCAGCACAGCGAGTCACAGAACGGCACGTGCAGATAGAGGGACAGGGCCGCCCCCGCCGGCAGCAGGGACAGCCAGGCGGCGTAGTCCTGGGCCGTGACCTCCGGCGTGAAGTGGTTGGCCGTGGGATAGCTGGTGTAGCGGGGCAGGCGCTCCGCACGACGCAGGACGGCGGCGGGATCCATCAGGGGGGCGTTCATGGCGGGGCTTCCGGGCGACGATCGACGTCGACCAGACTGGCCTCCGCGGCGCCCGGCGCATTGATCTCGGTCAGATCGCGGAAGCCGCCTTGCGGTTCGGGTCGAAGTACGGCCGGTCGCCGGCGATGGTCACCCGCTCCATCCGCCGCACCTGCGGGAAATAGTCCGACGCCGCATAGTGCTGGCTGGACCGGTTGTCCCAGAAGGCGATGGAGTTGGGCCGCCAGACGAAGCGGCACTGGTGTTCCGGCACGGCCGCCTGGGCGTAGAGATGGGCCAGCAGCCAGTCGCTTTCCTTGCGGGACAGGCCGACGATGTGATCGGTGAAGGCGGTGTTCACATAGAGGGCGCTGCGCCCGGTCTCGGGATGGGTGCGGACCACCGGGTGGGTCATGGGCGGGAATTGCGCGTGGAGCTCGTCCCGGTCCTTGCCCAGGCGGCCGGCGAAGACCCGGGCGATGTCGTGCACGGCGCTGAGGCCGCAGACCCAGTCCTTCATCGCCGGCGAGAGGCTCTCATAGGCGGCGTACATGTCGCAGAACAGGGTGTCGCCCCCCACCGGCGGCAGCTCCACCGCCCGCAGGATCGAGCCCAGGGACGGCGTTTCCCGCCAGGTGACGTCGGAGTGCCAGGCGTTCTCCTTGCCCCGGCTGTCCGGGCCGTGGGCGATGTGCAGCACCTCCGGATCCGGCTGGGATTTCGGCGTGGCGGGATGGATCTCCAGCTCCCCGAAGCGGCGGGCGAAGGCGATGTGCTGGGCCCGGGTGATGTCCTGGTCGCGGAAGAAGATCACCTTGTAGGTCAACAGGGCGCGCCTGAGCTCCGCCACCGTCGGGTCGTCCAGGTCCCGGGACAGGTCCAGCCCGTGGATCTCCGCCCCGATGGACGGCGAGAGGGGCCGGGTCTCGAACAGCGCAAAGGTGGCGGCGCTGGGCTGGTGGGTCATGGCGTCCTCCCGATCTGTCGTTTTCCGGCAGGTTATGCCCAATTCTCCGCCCGGCAAGACCATCTGCGCAAAGTTCAGTCTGGCGCCGCCGCCGCAGCCGCGCTCCAATGCGCCGAACGCAACAACCCGACGGGAGACGCCGCATGGATCTGCAACTGAAGGACAAGGTGATCTTCGTCGCCGGCGCCAGCCGGGGCATTGGTCTCGGCATTGTCGAGGCCTGCCTGGCGGAGGGGGCGAAGCTGGCCATGACCGCCCGGGGCGCCGAGGCGCTGGAGGAGACCCGCACTCGCCTCGCCGCCCAGTACGGCGCGGACCGGCTGTGGGCCATGGCCGGCGACATGCGCGACACGAAGGATATCGACACGGCGGTGGAGCGGATCGAGGCGGAGTTCGGCCCCATCTACGGCGCCGTGGCCAATGTGGGCCTGCACCCGTGCCCGCCGGGCTTCGAGGTCGATGACGAGACGTGGGATGCGGGCCTGAACCAGAACCTGGACAGCGCGTTCCGGCTGGCCCGGGCCGTGCTGCGGCGGATGGTTCCGCGCAAGGAGGGGTCGCTCTTGATGATCAGCTCCATCGCCGGTCTGGGGGCCCTGGGCACCCAGCTGACCTACGGCACCTCCAAGGCCGCCATGAACCATCTGTCCAAGGAGCTTGCGGCCCAGGTGGGCAAGTCGGGGGTGCGGGTGAACACCATCGCCCCGGGCAACATCCTGTTCCCCGGCAACTGGTGGGAAGAGGCGTCCACCGGCCCGGACGCGGAGCGGTGGAACGGCTGGATCAAGCGCGAGGTGCCCCTGCGCCGCTTCGGCGCGCCGGAGGAGATCGGTCGGCCGGCGGCCTTCCTGCTGAGCCCGCTGGCGTCCTTCATGACCGGGGCGGTGATTCCCGTGGACGGTGGCCAGACCCGCTAGGTCAGGCCTGCGCCGCGGCGGCGAGGGCCAGGGGGTTGGGAGTCGGCTCCGCCACCTTGGTCAGGGTGTTGCGGTCGGTGTGGTGGAAAGGCGCGTCCCGGCCCCGCACCTGCAGCAGCGTGTCCTCGAAATAGCTCCAGGCGCCATCGGGGTGGAAGGTCACCTTCATGCTGAAGCTGTCGGTGCGGAAGGCGTGCTCGAGGAAGGCGGTGGAGCAGATGCCGTATTCGGTCGCGCCCCGGGTGGCCCGGACCTCGAAGCTGTCGGCGTCCGGGTCGGCGTGGCCGGCGGCCAGCACGGTCTGCCCCCGGGGAATGGTCAGGCTGTGCAGGATGAGGCCGGTGGCCGGCTCCCACAGCCAGTAGCCCACCTGGTCGTGATAGGTCTCCGGCAGGCCGGGCTTCTTAACCAGCGCATGATAGCGCAGCCCGTAGAACAGCTGCGGCCCGTTGGACTGGGGGTCGGTGGGCTGCAGCTCGATCCGTTCGAGAAACGCCTGGCGGCCGGACCCGTCCACATTGGGGTTCACGTCCAGCCCCTTGGTCCCTTCCCAGATTCCGGCCAGGCGGGTCAGCGGGCCGAGATTGGCCAGGGTGTCGACGTCGATGTCGTCCTGTTCGGTGTGGATGTCGTCAGGATAGTCCGTCACGGGTCGGCTCGCAGCAGGTTCGGCGGGGCGGCGCGGCGGCGATCGTTTCCGCCGCCGCCGCAGCCTGTCCTGAAATCGCCCAAATCCGGACGTCTGCCAAGACCCGGCCGGTCAGGACCGGCGATCCGCCGCGGCGGAGATGGCGTCGATCAGGGCGTTGCGAACGGGTCCGTGCTCGCCCGACTCCGCGGTGGCCCAGGCGCTGTTGATCACCACCACCAGCTTGCGCGCCGGATCGATGTGGATCAACTGGCCGAAGATGCCCACGGCGTCATAGGTCCCGTCCGGACGGGTCCACCACTGATAGCCGTAGTGATAGCCGTTCCAGCCTGTGTCGGCGCCGCCCCGGGTCGCCGCGGCGATCCAGCCGTCCGGCACGATGGACTTGCCGTCCGGCCCCCTGGCGCCGCCGATCATGAACATCCCCATGCGGCCATAGTCCCGCAGGCTGACGGACAGGCAGCAGCCGCCCACCTCCTGGCCGCGGGAATCCACCATCCAGACGGCGTCCTGCTCCATCCCCGCCGGGCCCCAGACCTTTTCGGTGAGGTAGTCGGCGAGGGTCTTGTGCGTCGCGGCGGTGACGATCACGCCGATCAGATTGGTCTCGCCGGTCTTGTAGACCCACTTCGTACCCGGCGCGGCCTCCCGCGGCAGGGTCTTCATGTAGGCCACGGTGGGGTCCTCCCCCGGGGGCGGGGTGACCATGAAGAAGCGGGCCACGTCGGACTTGGGATCGCTGTAGTCCTCGTTCCAGCGCACGCCGGAGGTCATGGTCAGGATCTGGCGGATGGTGACGCCGTCATAACCGCTGCCCTTCAGGCCGGGCAGGTACTTGGTCACCGGCTCGTCCACGCTCTGGATATAGCCGTCCTTGATCGCGGCCCCCAGCAGGGTGGAGCTGAACGACTTGGCCACCGAGAACGAGGTCCAGCGGCCCGTGGGGCCGTAGCCTAGGCCATACTTCTCCAGCCGGACCTTCCCGTCCTGGATCACCAGAAGGCCGGCGGTCTTCTGGTCCGCCATGAACTGGTCCACGTCGAGGGTCCGGCCGCCGGCCTTGATCTGCAGCTCGCCCAGGGGCGCGCCGGCGGGCAGGGGCGTCACGCGCGCGCCAGCCTTGACCGTGTGCACGTCGAACCTGTCCTCCATGTGCGGGAAATAGGCCTCCTTCTGGGCCTGGTTCCAGAACAGGACCTGGGCGGCCTGAAAGGTCTTGGTCTTCAGGTCCGTCGGAGGGGCCGCCGCCGCCGACAGGGCGAGGGCCAGGCTGACCGCGCCGGCGAGCGCGGCGGTCGTGAGGTGTTTCATCTTTCGTCCCCCTGCGGCGCCCGGCTCCTTGTCGCGGCCGGGCGTTCGTCTGGCCGGGACTCTAGGCGCGGGAGACGTCGGAGCCAAGCTCTCCGGACGGGTAGCGGGCGCGGTGTGACAAACGCCTGCGGGCGTGTAGGCTCCCGCCCTCGACTGCGGAGACCCTGCCCCATGATCCTCTACGGCGCGCCGATGCCGGCCCCCAATCCCCGCCGCGTGCGGATCTTCCTGGCGGAAAAGGGGATCGCCCTGCCGGAAATCCCCATCAACCTGATGACCCGGGAGCACAAGAGCCCGGAGTTCCGCGCCAAGAACAGCCTCGGCCAGATCCCGGCGCTGGAGCTGGACGACGGGACGGTGATCGCCGAGACCGTGTCCATCTGCCGCTATTTCGAGGAGCTCCAGCCCGATCCGC
Organism: uncultured Caulobacterales bacterium; assembly: GCA_903851655.1. GTDB lineage: Bacteria > Pseudomonadota > Alphaproteobacteria > Caulobacterales > Caulobacteraceae > CAIMFV01. The sequence continues at coordinate 1,654 of CAINOV010000391.1, read as the reverse complement.
CCCTGTTCGGGACCAGCGCCGTGGGCCGGGCGCAGACCGACATGTGGATCCGCCGGGTGGAGTTCGTGGTCATGGCCCCGGTGGGGGCCTACTGGCGCCACGCCCATCCCCGCACCGCGGCGCTGCTGACCCAGTACCGGGACTATGGCCTGTCCAACCAGGACACCTACGCCGCGGCGCTGAAATGGATCGACCGGGAGCTGGCGGACCGCGCCTTCGTCGCCGGGCCGGACTTCGGCATGGCCGACATCTGCCTGTTGTCCACGGTTGACTTCGCCGCGTGGATCGGGCTTCCCCCGCCGCCGGAGCTGACGGCCCTGGCCGCCTGGCATGGTCGGGTGAGCGCGCGTCCCAGCGCCGCCGCCTGACGACGGAGCCCGCCCGATGAACGCCCCCAACGCTCCCGTCGCCGCCGATCCGGACGAGTATCTGGGCCTGCCCGGCTGGGTCTATTCCAACCCCCGCTTCCATGCGGAGGAAGAGGCCCGGGTGCTGGCCCCGTCCTGGCAGGTGGTCTGCCACCTGAACGACATTCCGAAGGCTGGCGACTACCACACCTTCGATTTCATCGGCGAGAGCCTCATCGTCGTCCGCGGCCAGGACGGACAGCCCCGGGCCTTCAACAATGTCTGCCTGCACCGGGCGGCGCGGCTGCTGGACGGGCCCGTGGGCCGGTGCGGACGGATCGTCTGCCCTTATCACGCCTGGACCTACGACCTGGAGGGCCGTCTGATCGGCGCCCCCCTGCGGGACACCTATCCCGACCTGCGGATCGGCGAGCGCAGGCTGCCCGAGATCGATCTCGAGGTGTTCATGGGCTTCATCTTCGTGCGGCTGGAGGGCGGCGGCCCCAGTGTGGCGGAGATGATGGCCCCCTACGCCCATGAGATGGCGCCCTATCGCTTCGAGGACCTGCAGCCCTTCGGCCGGGTGACCCTGCGGCCCCGGTCGGTGAACTGGAAGACCATCGGCGACAACTATTCCGACGGCCTGCACATCGCCGTCGCACATCCCGGCCTGACGCGGCTGTTCGGCAAGGGCTACGGCGTCGAGGCGTCGCCCTGGGCCGACAAGATGTGGGGCCAGCTGTTGGACGCGCCCTCCGACAATCCGTCGGAGCGGGCCTATCAGGCGCTTCTTCCGGACGTCGACTACCTGCCGCCGGAGCGCAAGCGCCTGTGGACCTATTTCAAGCTCTGGCCGAACGTGGCGTTCGACATCTATCCCGACCAGATCGACTTCATGCAGTGGATCCCGATCTCGCCGACGGAGACCCTGATCCGGGAGATCGCCTACGCCGTGCCCGACGACCGGCGGGAGATGAAGGCGGCGCGCTATCTGAACTGGCGCATCAACCGGCAGGTGAACGCCGAGGACACCGCCCTGGTGGCCCGGGTGCAGCAGGGCATGGCCTCCCGCCGCTTCGAACCTGGCCCGCTGAGCGAGGAAGAGGTGTGCCTGCGAAGCTTCGGCCGCAGGCTGCGCGGGCTGATCCCGGAGGCTCGGCTGCGGCGGCCGCCGGCGGGGTGGTAGGGGCGGATCGAGGTTCCCGCCTCAAGGGCGGGAATGACAGTTTTAAATAAAATCAGATATTTAGCTGTCATTCCCGGGCGAAGACCCGGGAACCTTGGTCAGGATATGGCGCTCACTCCGG
>CAINOV010000390.1 GCA_903851655.1 uncultured Caulobacterales bacterium | reverse complement strand
ATTGGTGTCCTGGTACTCGTCCACCAGCAGATAGCGGAACCGCTGGTGATACTCCGCCAGCACGTCGGGGTGCTTGGTGAAGAGGGTCAGGTTGTGCAGCAGGAGGTCGCCGAAGTCGCAGGCGTTCAGGGTGCGCAGGCGGTCCTGGTACATGGCATAGATCTGCTGCCCGCGGCCGTTGGCGAACACCTCCCCCTCCGCCGCGCTGACCTTGTCCGGGGTCCAGCCCTTGTTCTTCCACTGGTCGATCAGGCCGCTCATCAGCCGGGGCGTCCAGCGCTTGGCGTCGATGTTCTCCGCCTCCAGCAGCTGCTTGATCAGCCGCTCCTGGTCGTCGTCGTCGAGGATGGTGAAGCTGGACTTCAGCCCCACCAGGTCCGCGTGCCGCCGCAGGATCTGGGCGGCGACGGAGTGGAAGGTGCCCAGCCACCGCAGCCCCTCCGCCGCAGGGCCGATCAGGTGGGTGATCCGCTCCCGCATCTCCCGTGCGGCCTTGTTGGTGAAGGTCACCGCCAGGATTTCCCAGGGCTTGGCCCGCCCCGTGGCGAGGATGTGGGCCAGCCGCGTGGTCAGCACCCGGGTCTTGCCCGTGCCCGCGCCGGCCAGCACCAGCACCGGGCCCTCCACGCTCTCCACCGCCGCCCGCTGCTCCGGGTTCAGGCCGGACAGCAGGTCGGGGCCGGACGCAGGGCCGGTCGCCCGCGCCATCTGCGAGATGGAGGGGCCGGTGTCCGGGGACGCGAAGGGATCGTCACCGAAGGAATCGTGGGGCGTGTCGGTCACAGGCGCAGGTCCGGAATCATGTGGGAACATATGTGGTACATCGGCGGCGGCGCAATGTCGCCCGCAGAGTCTGGCGCAGAGTCTGGCGCCGAGTCTGGCGCGGAGTCCGCCGTCAGCGGGTCCCCAGGAAGTCCCGCACCGCCTCGATGGCCGGGACCAGCTCCATCCGCTGCAGGGTGACGCCTTCGGGAAGGCCGGTGAACAACCGGGTGGGGGCGGCGGCGTCCAGCATCACGAACACCCCCTTGTCGTCGGCCCGTCTAATCAGACGACCGAAGGCCTGGGCGATGCGGCTGCGGGCCACGCTGTCGTCATAGGACCGGCCGCCGAACCGCTCCCGCCGGGCCTTGTGCAGCAGGTCCGGACGGGGCCACGGGACCCGGTCGAAGCTGATCAGCCGCAGCGCCCGGCCCGGCACGTCCACCCCGTCCCGCACGGCGTCGGTGCCCAGAAGGCAGGCGTCCTCCTCCGCCCGGAAGATGTCCACCAGCGCCCCCACCTCCAGCGGGTCCACGTGCTGGGCGTAGAGGGCCAGGCCCCGGTCGGCCAGGGGCCCGGCGATCTTCTCGTGCACCGCCCGCAGGCGGCGGATGGCGGTGAAGATGCCCAGCGCCCCGCCCCCCGCGGCCAGGAACAGCTCCCGCATGGCGGCGGCCACCTGTCGCGGGTCGGTCTTGCCCACGTCGGTGACCACGATCGCCCGGGCCTGGGACGCATAGTCGAAGGGCGAGGTCAGGCGCAGGATGGCCGGCGCCTCGTCCAGCCGGGCGGCGCCGGTGCGCAGCTCCGCCAGGGCGAACGGCTGCTCGTGCCCGGGATCCGAAAGCGTGGCGCTGGTCACCAGGACGCCGTGGGCGGGGCGCAGCACGGCCCCCGCAAGCGGCTCCGTCGGGTCCACCCAGTGGCGCAGCAGGGCGGCGTCGGCAATGCGGCCCTGGGCGAACACGGCGGAGAACCAGTCCACGAACTTCTCGTCGTCCGTATCGTCCAGCAGGCCCGCCAGCATGCTGCGCCAGGCCGGCAGCTGCATCCGCGCCCGGCGATCCAGCCCGCGGAGCGCCCCTTCGATCCGCGCTCGGTCGGCGCCGCCCAGGCTGGCGGCCTCGTCGTCCAGCAGGGCCTCCAGCGACCGGGCCAGGGTCGCCAGCGGCCGCTCCACCTCCGCCAGCGCCATCGCGGCTTCCGGGGCGAGGCGGCGGACCTCCTCGATGGTGGGGCGGGCGGCGCATTCCAGGCCCAGCTCGAGGGCGGCGTTGGCCTCCGCCCGGGCGCGCAACTGCACCAGGGCGGCGGCCAGGAACGCCTCGATCGGCCCGCTGGGATGGACCGGGGCGGGGGTTCCGTCAGGCTCCGGAAAGGGTGCGATGCGGCCGGACCAGCCTTCCCCCGGCAGCCTGGCGGCGGCGCGCAGGGCGGCGTCGAGGGCCTCCCGCGCCCCCTCCTGGTCGGCCACCAGATCGGACAGGCGCTGGTCGAGGCCGCGCCCACGCCTGCGCCCCTCCGGCCCGCGGATCCAGCGGCGCAGCTCCGCCGTCTCCTGCCCCGACAGGGCGGCGGAAAAGGCGGCGTCGGCGGCGTCGAACAGATGGTGGCCCTCGTCGAAGACGATGCGCTTGAGGTGGGTGGTCTCCACGTCCCCCTTGGCCCCCCGGGCCATGCGGGCGCCGTCGAAGGCGGCCTGGGTGAGGACGAGGGCGTGGTTGGCGATCACGATGTCGGCCCGCCGCGACGCGCGGATCGCCTTTTCCACGAAACACAGGCGGTAATGGGCGCAGGCGGCGTGGACGCACTCGCCCCGCCGGTCCACCAAAAGGGCCGGACTGGCGCTCTGACCCGCGCCCACGGCGAACAGGCCGGGCAGCCAGGCGGGGAAGTCGCCGCCGGTCATGTCCCCGTCCCGTGTGGCGCCGATCCAGCGGGCGGTGAGCCCCGCCCCCACCAGGTCGCCATTGCCCAGCATCGCCGCCTGGGCCACGTCCTGGAAGTTCAGCAGGCACAGGTAGTTCTCCCGCCCCTTGCGCACCACGGCCTTTTTCGCCCGCACGGCGGGGTCGGGATAGACGGACGCGCTTTCCCGCTCGATCTGTCTTTGCAGGGCGCGGGTGTAGGTGGAGATCCACACGGCGGGACCATTGGCCTCCGCCCAGAGGGAGGCGGGGGCGAGGTAGCCCAGAGTCTTGCCGACCCCCGTGCCCGCCTCCGCCAGCATCATGCGGGGATGACCCTCCTGATCCCTCGGGGAAAAGGCGAAGGCCGCCTGGCCGGCGAACTCCGCCTGGGCGGGCCGGGCCTCGTCCAGGCCGGAGCGGGTCAGCAGCTCCGCCAGCCGGGCCCTGGCCGCATCGGGGGTGATGGGGGCCGTGCCGGGCTCGCCCAGGGGCGCGCTCTCCTCCCATTCCTCCAGCCGGGTCCAGACGTCCAGGCCGGAGCCGCGATACTGGCGATCGCGGATCGGCTGGGACCGCAGGGCTGCGACCACGGCCGGGCCCCAGGCCCAGCCCGCCCGGCGCAGGCTCTCGGCCAGGGACAAGGCCTCGTTGCGGCCCGGCCAGGCGGGGTCCTCCAGCTCCGCCAGCAGCTGCGCCGCGGCGGGTTGCAGGACGGCGGCGAACCCCTCGGCGCCGTTGGGGGTGTGGAGGCCCAGCGCCTGGGCCAGGCCCGCAGGGGAGGGGGCGGTGAAGCGCGCCGGCCGGACAAAGGCGAACAGCTCCAGCACGTCGAAGATCTGCGGCGTGCGGGTCGGCGGGGCCAGGCCGAGGCGCCGGGCGGTGAGGGACGCGTGGGCCACCATCACCCGGCCCCGCTGCAGCAGGCCCGCCGCCTCTCCCCGCTGCACGGCGTGGCTCTCGCCGCAGTCGGCGATGGCCGCCCGCGGACCCGGCAGCACGGCCAGCGCCGGAGGCAGGGGCGCGGGGCCCGCCGCCGGGGTGTCGTCCCGATCGTCGGGCGGATCGTCGGGCAGATCGTCGGGGGGCGGGAAGGGCTCGGCCATGCCCGTCACGTCTTAGAACGAAACGGGACCGGCGCGGAAGGGGCGCCGCACTTGCTCCATCCGGCGGCGGAGCCTAAACAGGCTCCGGTCCCTGACGGACATGGGCCCGGATCGGTCCGGGCATGGCGGGAGAGACAAGCCCTTGGCGGCGGCCCAGCGACGCGGCGTGTTCACCACCTTTGACGGGCTGCGCGGGGTCGCGGCCCTGTTGGTGGTGTCGCGCCATGTGGGTCCGTTCTTCGGCCCCCTGAACTCGCCGGAGAGCTTCCTGGCGGTGGACATGTTCTTCCTGCTGTCCGGCTTCGTCATCGCCAACGCCTATGCGCCAAGGCTGGAAAAGGGCGGCTTCGTCCTCGACTTCCTCAAGATCCGGCTGATCCGGCTCTATCCCCTCTATCTGGCCGGGCTGGCGGTGGCGGTGATCCTGCGCCTGTACATGCGGGGCGAGGACGGGGACCCCTGGACCCTGCACATGCTGCTGCCCACGGTGCTGCTGGCCGCCGTCCTGCTGGGCGGCCCGCCGGGGGAGACGACCCACGGCTACAGCCTGAACTCCCCCAGCTGGACCCTGCTGCCGGAGATCGGCATGAACCTGGCCTACGCCCTGCTGTTCCGCTGGCTGACCGTGCCGGTGCTGGTGACCCTGGTGGGCGCGGGGGCCATCGGCATGGTGATCGCCGAGTTCAGCCACGGCAGCCTGGACGTGGGCTTTCCCGACCATGCGGAGTGGGCGACGCCCTTCCGCATGGGCTTTTCCTTCTTCGGCGGCGTCTTGATGCACCGGTTGGCAGGCGACCGGCGGCGGGACGCGCCGGTGACGGCGGTGGCCTGCCTCGTCGCCGTGATCGTCGCCCTGATGTGGCACCCGTCGGACAGCTTCAAGCCGTTCTACGAGCTGGGCGTGGCCCTGCTGGGCTTCCCGCTCCTGATCTTCGTGGCCGCCCGGGCGGAGGCCCCGGGGCGGCTGGGCGCGGCGTTCCGCTGGCTGGGGCTGATCTCCTACGCCGTCTACACCCTGCACGCGCCCACGGGACTGCTGCTCTATCAGGTGCTGAAGCGCACGGGGATCATAGACGTCTGGTACACGGCGCCCTGGTCCGGCGTCGTGTTCCTGGCCTTCATCGCCGTCTTCGCCTGGGGGGTGGACAAGGTCTATGACCAGCCGGTCCGCCGCTGGCTGACGGCGCGGCTGCTGCCGCCCCGGCCCGTGGCTCTGGCGGCGGACGCCAAGGCGGCCTGACGGGAGGGCTTGCCTTCCTCTGCGTCGTCTCCGCACAGTGGGCAAAACCGCATCGGAGACAGACGCCCATGACCGCCGCCGCCGCCCGGACCGCCCCGGACTTCCAGACCATCAAGCTCGAGGTGGAGGACGGGATCGCCATCCTGACCCTCAACCGCCCCGACAAGATGAACAGCTTCACCGCCCAGATGATGCTGGAGCTGATCGAGGCCTTCGACCTCACCGACGCCGACGACGGGGTGGGGGCGGTGATCGTCACCGGCGCCGGGGACCGGGCCTTCTGCGCCGGGGCCGACCTGTCCTCGGGCGGGGCCACCTTCGACTACGCCAAGCGCGGCGAGGCGGCCCGGGACGAGGCCAAGGTGGGGGACGTCTATCGGGACGGGGGCGGGCGGGTGACCCTGCGCATCTTCGACAGCCTGAAGCCCGTGATCGCCGCGGTGAACGGCGCGGCCGTGGGCATCGGCGCCACCATGCAGCTGGCCATGGACATCCGGCTGGCCTCCACCACCGCCCGCTACGGCTTCGTGTTCAACCGGCGCGGGATCAATCCGGAGGCCTGCTCCAGCTGGTTCCTGCCCCGCCTGGTGGGCATCCAGACGGCGCTGGAATGGTGCTATTCCGGCCGGGTCTTCCCGGCGCAGGAGGCCCTGGACCGGGGCCTGGTGCGCAGCCTGCACGCGCCGGAGGACCTGCTGCCCGCCGCCAAGGCCCTGGCCCGGGAGTTCATCGACAATACCGCGCCGGTGTCCTCCGCGCTCACCCGCCAGATGATGTGGCGGATGCTGGGGGCGGATCATCCGATGGAGGCGCACAAGGCCGACAGCCGCGCCATCATGGAGCGCGGCCGCTCCGCCGACGCGCAGGAGGGGGTCTCGAGCTTCCTGGAGAAGCGGCCCGCGCGGTTCCCCAACACCGTGTCCAGCGACCTGCCCGACGTGTGGCCGGAGTGGACGGAGCGCACGTTCCGCTGAGGGGGTTGTCCTGATGGAGGTTCCCGGGTCTTCGCCCGGGAATGCCGGGATTTATACAAAACAATTATTTGGCTGTCATTCCCGCCCTTGAGGCGGGAACCTCCATCCGGTTGTGGCGCTAAATCTGGCACGAGGGTCCCGGGTCTTCGCCCGGGAATGACAGGATTTAAGATATAAAATCAGCTGTCAT
>CAINOV010000389.1 GCA_903851655.1 uncultured Caulobacterales bacterium | reverse complement strand
TCTGTGCATTTACAGGTTAATTTTGATTGACGAATTAACCATTATGAATCTCGATCTTTTGTCGCTTGTTTGGCCTACATTAAAATCGCCATCCGTTGCTAATAATGACGACATATTTTATATCTCAAATTCCATGTCATTCCCGGGCGAAGTCCCGGGAACCTTGATCCGGATATGGCGCCACACCTGGATGGGGTTCCCGCCTCAAGGGCGGGAATGACATTGATTTAATTTAATATTTTTAGACTGTCATTCCCGGCCTTGAGCCGGGAACCTCCATCCGGATCGCCCCCTCACCGCCTCTGCCGGTTGGCCCAGCGGATCGTCACGATCGCAAGCCCGATCGGAACCAGCGACGCCCCGATGGCGCCAAGGATCCCTTGCGCGGCCTGCACCGTCGCGGCATCTGACGGATGCCGCAGCGCGGTCGGGGCCGTGAACGTGAGCACCAGCAGGCCCAGGCTGTCGCAGCTGCCGAACAGGAAGATCACCAGCATGCCCACGGCGATCAGAAGCATCGCCCAGGTCTTCAGCCTGCCCTCAGCCTGCGACATTCCGGCCCCTTTGCAGCACGCCGGCCCCCTCGGCCCCCGGGCGATAGAAGGTGTTGTAGGTGTCGAACGGGATGATCCGCCCGTCCGGCTCGACGAAATGCACGCAGGACCGCTTCACCGTGCCCAGGTCAAAGTTCCAGCGGTCGAGGAACTGGCTGATCACCACCCGGAAGGTGTCCTCATAGGCCAGGTCCTGCGGCACGGCGGCCTCGGGCAGGCAGCAGAGCACGGCCGCCAGCTTGTCCGCAGCATTGCCCTGGGCGGTGGACAGGGACAACAGCTCGAACACCTTCTCCCGCAGGTCCGGATAGGCCTCGAAGGTCACGGTGTTGGGCGCGGCGGCCACATAGAGCTCCCGGGGCAGGAGCGCCGTCACCGGGGCCACGCTCTCCCCCCGGCGCAGGCCATAGCCGATGCAGATCTGGTCGGGGTTGCAGGGGAGCGGAATCAGGTCTTCCAGGGCGAACACCCCGGCCTCCGCAATGCGCCGCCGCACCTCGGTCAGGACGATACGATCCGTAGACGGATCAAAGTTCTCGTTCCGCCCGGCGTCCTGGATCGGCTGGAAGGTGACCCCCCGCACGCACCGCCATTTCAGGGCGAAGCGAATGATTTCCGCCACTTCATCGTCATTGACACCCTTCTTGAGGGTCACGACGAGGGTGGTGGAGATATTGCGCGCCTCCAGAGCCGCCAGGGCGTCCGTCCGTATTCGGACCAGATCGGCGCCCCGCAGGGCCTTGAGCGCTGCAGGCCGCAGACTGTCGAACTGCAGGTAGACCTCGAAGCCCGGCATGTACCCCGCCAGCCGGTCGGCGAAGGCGGGGTCCGTGGCGATCCGCACCCCGTTGGTGTTGACCATCAGGTGCCGGATCGGCCGGGCCTTGGCGGCGTCCAGGATCTCGAAGAACTGCGGGTGGAGGGTCGGCTCCCCCCCGGACAGCTGGACAAGGTCGGGCTCCCCCTCCGCCGCGATGATCACGTCCAGCATCCGTTCCACCTCGGCCAGGGGGCGATGCTCCGTGCGCTTCACCGAGCTCTCGGCGAAGCACACCGGGCAGGACAGGTTGCAGGCGGAATTGATCTCGAGGAGAGCCAGGCACGAGTGCTGCTCGTGGTCCGGGCACAGGCCGCAGTCAAAGGGGCAGCCATGCTCCGTCCGGCTGTGCACGGCCAGGGGCCGGTCGCCGGGCTTCAGCCAGTCCCGCTGGGATTTCCAGTAGGCGAGGTCGTCGGCGATCAGGGTCTTGCTCACCCCGTGCTCGCGGCAGCGCTTCTGGTAGTAGACCCGCTCCCCCTCCGCCACGATCTTGGCGGGGACAGGAGCCAGACAGGTCTCACACAGGCTGGTGGTCTGGCCCAGGAACAGGTACGGCGCGACCTTCCGCGCGGCGCTGGTCGGCGAGGTCGGCGCGGTAGCAGATCCATCCATAGGCGATCAGTCCCAGGCTGAGCAGGTGGAACAGGTTAAGCGGTCCGATCCACCGGGGATAGGGCTTGAGGAACTCCCAGGCGAACCGCTGCAGACCGTACCACAGGCAGAAGACATGGAAGCTGCGGCGGATCGCCCAGTCCGAGCCCCGGCGCAGGGCCAGGAGCCAGACAACCAGGAACACCGCCACCGCCAGGCTCTCATAGACCTGCACCGGGTGGCGGGCCACGTGGTCCCCCAGATCGACCCCCCAGGGCAGCCGGGTGGGGGTCCCGAAGGTGTTGTCCGTCAGCCCCGTCAGCAGGCAGCCCCAGCGGCCGACGACGATCCCGAAGGCGAAGGGCCCGACCCACAGGACCCCGGTGGATCCGCGCAGCCCCTTGAAAAGCTTGTAGATCTCCACCGCGGCAATGGCCCCGACCAGGGCGCCCGCGACGCTGTGCGACAGGGCCGGCCGGTCCTGCGCCAGGGTGTTCAGGGACCCCGCCAGCCAGGCCCCGGCCACGGCGCCCACGGACAGGGCGAGGTAATAGCCCGGTCCCAGCCGGCTGGAGATCCGCCGGGACGTCTCCGCCAGCCAGCCCCGCCGCAGCCACAGGCCGAAAAGCGCCCCCCCGCCCCAGGCGAGGCCATCGAACACCAGATGCGCGCCGGCAAAGACCGGAACCGGGATCACGCCGCCGGCCGGATCAGGGCCACGCCCGGAAGTGCTTGGACAGCTTCAGGCCCTGGCGCTGGTAGTGGGAGCCGTCCTCGCCATAGATCCGCTCCGGCCGCTCGGTCAGGGGCTCGAACACCAGCCGGGCCACGGTCTGGCCGTCCTCCAGCAGGAACGGCGTCTCGTGGCTGCGCACCTCCAGCACCCCGCGGCTGCCCACGGCCCCCGCCTCCTCCGTGCCGAAGCCGGGGTCGAAGAAGCCCGCATAATGCACCCGGAACTCCCCCACCGACGGGTCGATGGGCGTCATCTCCGCCGCCTGCAGGGACGGGATCTCGATCGCCGCCTTGGAGGCCAGGATGTAGAACTCGCCGGGATCCAGCAGAAGCTCCCCCCGGCGGGGTTCCAGCGGCTCCCAGAAGTCCTTGGGGTCGTGGCCGTCCTCATGGTCGAGATCGACCACCCCCGCATGCCGCCGGGCGCGGAAGCCGGCCAGGGCCCCGGTCAGGTCGACGCCCACGTCGAGGCAGGCCAGCCGCGGCGGCGCCCCCGCCTTCAGGCGAAGCTGGTTCAGCCGGGTGCCGGTGCGCACCAGCACGCTGAAGGTCTGGGGGGCGATCTCCAGATAGAGGGGGCCGTCATAGCCCTCGGCCACGTCGTCGAAGCGGTCGCCCTGGTCGGTCAGCAGGCGGACGAACACGTCCACCCGGCCGGTGGAGCTCTTGGGATTGGCCCGGGCGGAGAGGCCAGGGGGCAGGCGCAGCCGCTCCTGCAGCAGGGCGATATAGACGCAGCCCTTTTCCAGAACGGCCCCCATCGTCAGGTCCAGCCGGTGCATGGCCACGTCCGCCAGCCGGTCCGCCACCGTGCGTCCGGCCCGGGGCAGGAACGAGGCCCGCACCCGCCAGGCGCGGTCGGCCAGGCGCAGGTCCAGGCTGGCGGGCTGGATCTGGTCCGGCGCCCAGGGCGAGGCGGACGAGATCGCCCCCTGGTCCGTCAGGGCGCGGAGCGCCTGGCTGGGCAGGATGCCGGCGTCGGCGGCGGTGGGCAGGCGGATCAGGTCAGGGGCGCTCATGGGGCGGGACACTCGCCGCTCGGCCCGCATCTGGCAAGGGGGCGCCTTGGGCGGACCGGCGAAGCGGGCTATGCAGGCCCCATGACCCCCGCCCCGCACCTCCCCGACCAGGTCCAGCGCGTCCTCGACGAAAAGTCCCTGGCCCTGCAGAAGCTGACCGAGACCGGCGGCGACCTGGCGGCGAACCTGCTGATCGCCGCGGCCCTGGTGGCGATCACCTTCTGGGGCAGCCGGCTGCTGTCGCGCATGGTCCGGCGGGGCATGCAGCGCCTGCCCGCCACCCGGGACGACGCCACCCTGCAGGGTTTCGCCGCGTCTCTGGCCCGCTACAGCGTGGTCGTCATCGGCGCGGTGGCGGTGCTGCACCGGCTGGGGGTGGAGACCACCTCGATCATCACCGTGCTGGGGGCGGCCTCCCTGGCGGTGGGCCTGGCCCTGCAGGGCGCCCTGAGCAATGTGGCCGCCGGCGTGATGATCCTGGTGTTCCGCCCCTATCGGGTGGGGGATTTCGTCACCCTGGCCGGCAAGTCCGGCACGGTGAAGAAGCTCGACCTGTTCAACACCGAGCTGGTGGACGTGGACGGGCTGAAGGTGATCGCCCCCAACGGCAAGGGCTTCGCCGACGTGGTGGTGAACTATACCGACATTCCCAACCGTCGGATCGAGATCAGCTACCAGATCCGTTATGACGACGACGTCGACACGGCGCTGGAGGTGCTGCGCCAGATCGCCGGCGACGAGAGCCGGCTGCTGCCCGATCCCGCCCCCTGGGCCGGGGTGACGGAGCTCGGCCCCTCCAGCATCACGGTGACCTTGCGGGTCTGGGCCAATCTGCTGAGCTACTGGGACATCCGCTTCGACCTGTTGCGGGCGGTGAAGCTGGGCATGGACCGCGCCGGGATCCGCCACGGCTTTCCGGTGCAGGTGTCCGGCTAGGGGGGTGTCCTATCCGGATGGAGGTTCCCGGCTCAAGGCCGGGAATGACGATTCAAAATCATAAAACAAGCTGTCATTCCCGGGCGAAGACCCGGGAACCTTGATCCGGAT
>CAINOV010000388.1 GCA_903851655.1 uncultured Caulobacterales bacterium | reverse complement strand
CCAGCTATCGCCGGATGGTGCTGTATCAGGCGGCGCTCGCCGCCGCCGCGGGCCTGGCCGGCGCGCCGGTGGAGAGCTTCCTGATCGGGTCGGAGCTGCGGGGGCTGACGACCCTGCGGGACACCGCCGGCGCCTATCCCGCCGTGGCGGCGCTGGTCCAGCTGGCCCGGGACTGCGCCGACCTGCTCGGCCCCGCGGTGAAGATCAGCTATGCGGCGGACTGGAGCGAGTATTTCGGCCACCAGCCAGCAGACGGCTCCGGCGACGCGCACTTCCACCTGGACCCGTTGTGGAGCGACCCGGCGATCAGCTTCGTCGGCGTGGACTGGTACGCCCCGGTCACCGACTGGCGGGACGGGAAAGATCATCTCGACGCGGAGGCCGGGTACGCCGGGACCGCCGACCCCGCCTATCTGGCCGCGCGAATCACAGGCGGCGAGGCCTATGACTGGTTCTACGCCAGCGACGCCGACCGCGCCGCGCAGGTCCGCACGCCCATCACCGACGGCGCCTATGGGGAGCCGTGGATGTTCCGGCCCAAGGACCTGGCCGGCTGGTGGTCGAACCCGCACCACGACCGCAACAAGGGCGTGCGCAGCCCCGCCCCCACCGCCTGGGTTCCCGGGATGAAGCCCGTCCGGCTGGTGGAGTTCGGCTGTCCCGCCGTGGACAAGGGCGCCAACGCCCCCAACGACTTCATCGATCCCAAGAGCGCGGAAAGCCGCCTGCCCTGGTTCAGCTCCGGCGCCCGGGACGATCTGGGGCAGAGGCGGATGATCGAGGCGATGCTGGCCCACTACGCCGCCCCCGGGCCGGCCAACCCCCTCTCCCCCGTCTATGGCGGGCCGATGGCGGCGGCCGGCGACCTGGCGGTCTGGTGCTGGGACGCCCGGCCGTTTCCGGAGTTTCCCGCCCGGGACACGATCTGGGCCGACGCCGCCAACTGGGCCCTGGGCCACTGGCTGAACGGCCGGGCGGGGACCGGCGACCTGGCCGACCTGGTGGCGGCGCTGCTGCAGCGCGGCGGCGTCGATCCCCTGGCCTGCGACCTGTCGGGCCTGTCGGGCCTGGTCCAGGGCTTTGCGGTGGAGGGCCCCGCCCGCCTGCTGGACACCCTGAGCGAGCTGGCGGAGGCCTTCGCCTTCGACCTGGCCGAGCGGGGGGGCGGGGTCGCCTTTCCGGCCCGGGACGCCCCGCCCGCCATGGTCCTGGACGCCGGCCACACGGCCATGGCGACGGAGACCACCGTCGACCCGGTGCGCCGGGCCCGCAGCCTGACCCCGGCGCCGGACCTGATCCGGGTGCGCTACGCCGACGCCAACCGCGACTACCAGACCGGCCAGGCCTTCGCCCGGGCCGACACGCCCGGAACCGGAGGGCCGGAGGGCGGCGGCGCGGAGCATCTGGACCTGCCCCTCAGCCTCACCGAGGCCCAGGGGCAGGCCATCGGCGCCCGGCGGCTGCGGCGGCGCCGGGCGGAGCGGGACACGGCCCGCGTCGACCTGTCCCCCGCCGCCGCCCACGCGCTGGAGCCCGGGGACATCGTCGCCCTGGCCGGGTCCGCCGCCCGGTGGCGGGTGGCGGCGGTGGAGCACGCCACGACCCCCGTCGCCCGGCTGGAGGGGGCGGAGGCGCCGGACGATCCCGCCCTCACCGTCCGTCCCGGGTTCCAGGTCGCCCCCGCCGCCCAGCCGCCGGGCCCGCCGGCGCTGGCCCTGCTGGACCTGCCGCCCCTGCCGGGGTCGGAGGACGACGCGCGCCCCCTGCTGGCCGCCGCCGGGGACCCGTGGCGAAGCCTGGAGGTGTCCGCCGGTCCGTCCGCCGACGCCCTGACCCTGCGGGCCCGGGTGCTCACCCCCGCTCCCCTGGGCCGGACCCTGACCGCCCTGGCCCCCGGTCCGCTGCATCGCATCGACCCCGGGCCGGGGGTGGAGGTCCAGCTGTCCGGCCTCGCCCTGCAGAGCCTGCCCCTCGCCGCCGTGCTGAACGGGGCCAATGCCTGCGCCATCCTCTGCGACAACGGGGAGTGGGAGCTCGTCCAGTACCTGTCGGCGCAGATGATCGGGACCGACCGGTGGCGGCTGACCGGCCTCATCCGCGGTCAGGGGGGGACCGATCCGGCGATGCGGGCGGGCGCCTCCGCCGGCGCGGCCTTCGTCCCCCTGGGGCCGGAGCTGGTCCGCGCCGCCGTCGCCCAGTCGGAGCGGGGCCTCGCCCTCCTCTGGCGCGCGGCGGCGGCGGGGGCGGCGGCGGCCTGGGGGCTGGGGGTCAGCGATCGGTCCGCCGTCTGGAGCGGGATCGCCCTGAGGCCCTGGTCCCCGGCCCACCTCTCCGCCCAGGGGCGGGCCGGGGGCGATCTGGCGCTGGGCTGGATCCGCCGGGCGCGGCTGCAGGGCGACCCCCTGGACGGAGAGCCGCCCCTGGGGGAGGAGCAGGAGCTCTACCGGGTGGACATCCTGGGCGCCGACGGCGGGACGCGACGCAGCTGGCAGACTCCGCTCCCGCAGACCGTCTATGCGGCGGCCGACCAGGCGGCGGACTTTCCCTCGGGCCTCGCCGGCGCGGCGCGGGTGGAGGTCCGCCAGGCCTCGGCGGTGTTCGGCTGGGGCGCCCCGGCGGTCCTGGCCCTGTGATAATTCTGCAACAGCCCCCTCTTGCGCCCGCCGCCGCAAGGTTTAAGTGAGGAAGCGTCGCACCTGAACAGCCGGAACCCCGCGTGGCGCAAGATCCCTATCAGACCCTCGGCGTGACCCGCTCGGCCAGCGCCGACGACATCCGCAAGGCGTTCCGCAAGCTGGCCAAGGCCAACCACCCCGACGTGAACCCCGGCGACACGGCCGCGGAGGAGCGCTTCAAGCGGGTCAGCGCCGCCTTCGACATCCTGGGCGACGCGGAGAAGAAGGCGAAGTTCGACCGGGGGGAGATCGACGCCGACGGTCGCGAGACCATGCGCGGCTTCGGCGGCGGCGGGCCCTTTGGCGGCGGCGGCCCCTTCGGCGGCCGCAGCACCGGGCGTCGCGGAGGACCGGGCGCCGGTCCGGGCGCCGGTCAGGGCGGCGCCGGGTTCGGCGGCGGTGCTGCGGACTTCGAGGACATCCTGTCGGAAATGTTCAGCGGCCGCGCCGGCGGCCCCGGTGGTCTTGGGGGCGGCTTTGGCGGCGGCTTCGGCGGCGGCGGCGCGCCCCGCGGCCCGGCCAAGGGCGATGACGTGCGCCTGCGCCTGGAGATCGACCTGGAGGAGGCGATCAAGGGCGGTCCCAAGCGGATCAGCCTGCCGGACGGCGCCACCCTCGACCTGACCATCCCCGCCGCGGCGCGGGAGGGCCAGACCCTGCGCCTGCGGGGCAAGGGCGAGGCCGGACGCCAGGGCGGCCCGGCGGGGGACGCCCTGATCGAGCTGGCGATCCGGCCCCATCTCCTCTACCGGCGGGAGGGGGCGGACCTGACCATGGACCTGCCGATCAGCGTCCCCGACGCGATCCTCGGCGCCCGGGTGGACGCGCCGACCCCGGACGGGCCGGTCAGCCTGACCGTGCCGCCCCGGGCCAATTCCGGCCAGACCCTGCGCCTCAAGGGCCGCGGCGCCGTGGACGCCCAGGGCCGCCGCGGCGACCTCCTGGCCCGGCTGGTGGTGATGCTGCCGGACATGCCCGACGAGGCCCTGGAAAAGTTCGCCCGCGAGTGGCGCGACAAGCGCCCCTACCAGCCCCGGCGGAAGGGCTAGGCGGGAGCGAGGTTCCCGGCTCAAGGCCGGGAATGACAGCTAAATACATGAAACATATAATCTCTTGTCATTCTCGGGCTTGACCCGAGAACCTCGGTCAGGATGTGGCGCCCCCTCCGGACGGAGGTTCCCGCCTCAAGGGCGGGAATGACAGCTAAATACATGAAACATATAATCTCTTGTCATTCTCGGGCTTGACCCGAGAACCTCGGTCAGGATGT
>CAINOV010000387.1 GCA_903851655.1 uncultured Caulobacterales bacterium | reverse complement strand
GGTCTTCGCCCGGGAATGACAGCTGTTTAAAAAGACACACAAACCAATGTCATTCCCGCCCTTGAGGCGGGAACCTCCCTCCGGATATGGCGCCATATCCTGACCAAGGTTCCCGGGTCTTCGCCCGGGAATGACAGCTAACTTTCTGTTTTTATACGGTCATTCCCAGCCTTGAGCCAGGAACCTCTGTCCGGCAATCCCCCTCACACCGGCTTGCGCATCCGCAACCCCTCGCCGAACTGGGTCTGCTCCACGCCGAAGGCCACGAAGGCGCAGGCGACGTAGAAGCCCTCCGCATTGCGGTTGCCCAGCACGTTCAGCCAGGGCGAGCCCAGCAGCCGCGAGCGCCGCTCCGCCTCCGCCACCAGCGCCCGGCCGACGCCCTGGCCCCAGTGGTCGGGGTGCACGAACAGGCCGTCCAGCTCCGCCTCGCCATCCGCCCGGGGCAGCAGGACGCCAAAGCCCACCGTCAGGCCGTCCCGCTCCGCCACATAGACGAAGCCGCCGGTGAACTGCTCCGGCGGGATGTCCCCGGCCTCCGGATGGGCCAGCAGGGCGGCGCGGTCGCTCTCCCACATCAGGGAGGCGGTCATCTGCAGGGCCTCGAGGGCGAACTTCTCGTCCAGCCGCGCCGGGCGGACATGCAGGCCGCCGGACATGGCTCAGCCCACCTGACCGCGGTGGCGCAGCTTCGCATCGGCCAGGGCGCAGGCCAGCATGGCCTCCGCCACCGGCACGGCGCGGATGCCCACGCAAGGGTCGTGGCGGCCGGTGGTTCGGACATCCACCTCCTCGCCGGCGGTGTTCACCGAGCGGCGGGGGGTGAGGATCGAGCTGGTGGGCTTCAGCGCCATGCGGGCCACGATCGCCTGGCCGGTGGAGATCCCGCCCAGCACCCCGCCGGCGTGGTTCGACAGGAAGTCGATCCGGCCATTGCCGGCGATGCGCATCTCGTCGGCGTTCTCCTCGCCACTAAGCCGGGCCGCGGCGAAGCCCTCGCCGATCTCCACGCCCTTGACGGCGTTGATGCTCATGAGACCGGCGCAGATCTCCGCATCCAGCTTGCCATAGATCGGCGCGCCCCAGCCGGCGGGGACGCCCTCGGCCACCACCTCGACAATGGCGCCGACGGAGGAGCCGGCCTTGCGCGCCCGGTCCAGATCATCCTCCCACAGGGCCGCGGTCTCCCGGTCCGGACACCAGAAGGGGTTGTCCTCGATGGCCGAGAGTTCAAAGCGACTGCGGTCGATGGCCCGGCCGCCGATCTGCGTCAGATAGCCGCGGATCACGACCTCCGCCCCCAGCACCTTGCGGGCCACGGCGCCGGCGGCCACCCGCGCCGCGGTTTCCCGGGCGGAGGACCGGCCGCCGCCGCGATAGTCCCGCAGGCCGTACTTGGCCTGATAGGCCACGTCCGCATGGCCGGGGCGGAAGGCCTGGGCGATGGCGCCGTAGTCCTTGGAGCGCTGGTCCACATTCTCGATCATCAGCGAGATCGGCGTCCCGGTGGTCACCTGTCCGCCGAAGCGGGCGCGGATCTCCTCATCCTCGAACACGCCGGACAGGATGCGCACGGCGTCCGGCTCCTGCCGCTGGGTGACGAAGCGGCTGCCGCCGGGCTTGCGCCGGTCGAGCCAGGTCTGGATGTCGGCCTCGGTGAGGCGCAGGCCGGGGGGACAGCCGTCGATGACGCAGCCGAGCGCCGGGCCGTGGCTCTCGCCCCAGGTGGTCACGCGGAAAAGATGGCCGAAGGTGTTGTGCGACATGCCCGGCTTGTAGCGGACGAGGCGGGGGGAGCGCAAACGGCTGGACGTAGGGCCTCCCAGTCCCCAGATGAGGGCCTGATGATCCGCGCCGCTGGAGCCCCGCATGTCCCCCACCGATTCCGAGACCGCCGAGCTGGAGGCCAGCCGCGCCACGGACCGGGAGCTGTTCCCCCTGGACGACCCCTTCGAGCTGTTCGCCCACTGGCTGAAGGAGGCGGAGGCGAAGGAGATCAACGATCCCAACGGCGTGGCCCTGGCCACCGTCGATCCGGACGGCCTGCCGGACGTACGCATGGTGCTGCTGAAGGGCTTCGACCATGACGGCTTCGTCTTCTACACCAACACCCACAGCGCCAAGGGGCGGCAGCTGCTGAGCGGCGGCAAGGCCGCGCTGTTGTTCCACTGGAAGTCCCTGCGCCGCCAGGTGCGCGTCCGCGGTCCGGTGGCCCCGGTCAGCGACGCGGAGTCCGACGCCTATTTCGCCTCCCGGCCCCGGCAGTCGCAGATCGGCGCCTGGGCCTCGGACCAGAGCCAGGAGGTGGAGGGCCGGTTCGCCCTGGAGAAGAAGGTGGCCGAATACGCCCTGAAGTTCGGCGTGGGCCCGGTGCCGCGTCCGCCCCACTGGCGGGGGTTCCGGGTGACGCCGGTGCAGATCGAGTTCTGGCGGGACGGGGCGTTCCGCCTGCACGACCGGATGCAGTACCGCCGCGACGGGGCGGGCTGGACCAGGCGCCGGCTGAATCCGTAGGCGGGGAGGGGGGACCGGGTCATGGGCGCCGCACTTGTTTTTCTGGGATTGCTGGCGGTGATGCTCGCCTTTCCGGCCACGGCCGCCGGTCGGGGGCTTCGGGCCACGTTGGTGGACGGACCGGCCCGGTGGCTGAGTCGCCTCACGCCTCGGACGCTGCTGCTGGCAGTCCTGACCGGGATCGCGCTGGTGATGCTGTCGCAGGTCATGCCCGTCGGCATGGCCACGGCCCTGGCCGGGGACCTCGCCGCCTATATGGAGGTCAGCATCGCCGTGGCGGCCCTGCTGGCCGGCGCCAACGCCCGGCGCCTGCTGGCGACCTTGCGGGATCGGGTGGCGCAGGCGGTCGTGAGCGTCCGCCGACGGCTGGCTCGGCCCCGCACCCGGTCTCACGTCCGCCGCCCCCGCCGCCTGCCGCCGCCGGACGCCGAAGGCCGACCGGCCTTTGCCTGATCAAGGTTCCCGGGTCTTCGCCCGGGAATGACGGCTTTTTAAAAATACATATAAATCAAAGTCATTCCCGCCCTTGAGGCGGGAACCCCCATCCGGGTGTGGCGCTAAATCCGGACCAAGGTTCCCGGGTCTTCGCCCGGGAATGACGGCTGTTTGAAACATCAAAATGAGCTGTCATTCCCGCCCTTGAGGCGGGAACCTCCGTCCAGCCCTCACCCCGCCAGCGCCGCTTCCACCTGGCCCAGGCGCTCCTTGCCGAAGAACATCTCGTCGCCGACGAAGAAGGTCGGGATGCCGAAGACGCCCCGTTCCACCGCCGCGGCGGTGTTGGCGGTCAGTTCGTCCTTCACCGGCTGGCTCTGGGACAGCTCCAGGATCTCGGTGGAGTCCAGCCCGCCCTCGCCCAGAACCCGGGCGATGACCATGGGATCGCCCATGTTCTCCCCGTCCTCCCACATGGCCTTCATCACCACCGCCGCATAGGGGTCCGCGACCCCCAGCCGTCCCGCCGCCACCAGGCCGCGCATGATGTGGATCGTATTGACGGGAAAGTGCGGGTTCATGCGGAAGGCCGTCAGGCCGTGGCGCCGGATGAAGCGCTGCATTTCCAGCTGCTCGTAGGCCAGCTTGCCCTTGACCCCGCCGAACGCCACGAACGGCGCCTGGTTGCCGGTGAGCTTGAAGATCCCGCCCAACAGGCAGGGGATGCGGCGCACCGTCGCGCCGGTGCGGGCGGCGATGTCCCGCAGCGGGCCCTCGGCCAGATAGGCGTTGGGGCTGGCGAAGTCGAAGATGAAATCGACCGTTTGGCTCACGGGGGTCTTGCTCACCAGGGTTCGCTCCAGGGTCTGAGGTCCAGTTCATGGGTCCAGGCCGAGCGCTTCTGGCGGTGCAGCCACAGATAGGTCTCGGCAATGTCGTCGGGGTTGAGCAGGGCGTCCCGGGCCCGCCGGGCGTCGGCGTCGGGCAGCTGCTCGCGGATGAAGGTGGAATCGATCGGTCCGTCGATCACCACATGGGCCACGTGCACCCCCTTGGGTCCCAGCTCCCGGGCCATGGACTGGGCCAGCGCGCGCAGGGCGTGCTTGGCCCCGGCGAAGGCGGAGAAGCCGTCCCGCCCGCGGACGCTGGCCGTGGCGCCGGTGAAGATTATGGTGCCGCGGCCCCGCTGGACCATCGGCCCGGACACCTCCCGCCCCATCAGGAAGCCGCCATAGGCCGCCATCTCCCAGACCTTGCGATAGACCTGGGAGGTGGTCTCGCCCACGCCGAAGCGGACATTCGCGCCGATGTTGAACACCGCGACCTCGATGGGGGCCACGTCCCGCTCGATCTCCGCGACCAGAGCCACGGTGGCCTCCTCCTCCCGGGCGTCGACGCCGAAGGCCCGGGCCTCGCCCCCCTCGGCGCGGATGCGGGCGCACAGGGCCTCGAGCTTGTCCATGTGCCGGGGACGGCGCGTGACGCAGGCGATGTGGCCCTCGGCGGCGAACCGGCGGGCGATGGCGCCGCCCAGATCATCCCCTGCGCCCACCACCAGGCAGGCTGTCCTGTCCGTCATCCGCCCCGCTCCCCGGCCTTGGTCCGTTGATTGATATGATGAACAGCATGTGATGCCGCGGCAATGGATTTATGCGCCGGGCGGCGAACCGCAGCCATGGCCTTTTCCGCGGGATTGGCTAGGACAGGTCCGACGGGCGCGCAAGCCGGGGAGGGGCCGCATGGAGGGGGACGATCTCGACCAGTGGCTGGCCGCCGGGGCCGGGGAGGCCTGCCCCTGCGACAAGCGGATCGAGACGCCGATCTCCAAGGTCTATCTGTTCCCCGACCGGGCCCTGAAGCGGAAGAAGCCGGTGGACTTCGGCTTCCTCGACTTCACCACCCTGGACAAGCGCCTGTGGGCCGGGGAGCAGGAGCTGCGCCTGAACCGGATCACGGCGCCGGACGTCTATCGCGCCCTGCACGCCATTGTCCGCGCCGGGCAAGGCTACCGGCTGGCGCCGCCGCAGACGGCGGGGGCGCTGGACTATGTGCTGGAGATGCGCCGCTTCGACGAGACCGCCGTGCTGAGCGAGTGTCCCGACCGGGTGGACGGAGACCTGGCCGAGTCCATCGGCCGGGAGATCGCCCGCATGCACGCCGGCGCCGCGCCGGGGACGGCGGGCGGCGGCGCGGAGGGCCTCGCCTATGTGCTGGACTCCAACGCCTCGCACCTGCGCCAGCTGTCCGGGGGGCTGGGGGAGGCGGCGGCGGAGCGGGTGATCGCCCTGACCGACGCGGCCTTCGCGGCGCAGCGCGACCGGCTGGACCGGCGCCTGGCCCAAGGGCTGGTGCGGGAGTGTCACGGGGACCTGCACCTGGGCAACATCCTGCTGGAGGATGGGCGCGCTGTGCTGTTCGACCGGATCGAGTTCAATGTCCGGCTGATCGAGATCGACGTGCTCTATGACCTGGCCTTCACCCTGATGGACCTCGTGTTCCGCAGCCGGCCGGGCCCAGCCAACCGGGCGCTGAACGGCTGGCTGGACGCCGCGGCCCGGAGGCTGCCGCCCGAGGCGCTCTACGACGGGCTGGCGGCGCTGCCCCTGTTCCTGTCGGTGCGTGCGGTGGTGCGCTGTCATGTCTGCGGCCACAACGGCCAGCCCGACGCGGCCCGGGCCTACCTGGCCGCGGCGGAGCGGCATCTGATCCCCGCGTCCCCCCGGCTGCTGGCGGTGGGGGGGCTGTCCGGCAGCGGCAAGTCCACCCTGGCCCGGGCCCTGGCGCCGGAGCTGGGGGCGCCCCCCGGGGCGGTGGTGCTGCGCTCCGACGAGGTGCGCAAGCGCCTGTTCGGCCACTCGCCCACCGAGCCCCTGCCGCGGGACGCCTATACGGCGGAGGCGGACGGGCGCATCCACGCCGCCCTGTTCGCGGCGGCCCGGCAGGCCCTGGCCGCCGGGGCCAGCGTGATCCTCGACGCCACCTTCCGCGATCCCGCCCGCCGGGCCGAGGCCCTGGCCCTGCATCCCGGCGCCCGGGGCGTGTGGCTGGACGCGCCGGACGCGGTGCTGCGGGCGCGGGTCGCGGCGCGGCGGAACGACGCCTCGGACGCGGACCTCGTGGTGCTGGAGCGGCAGCTCGGCGCGCGTGCGGCGGTCAAGGACTGGCCGGTGATCGACGCCGCGGCCCCGCTGGACGCCCAATGCGCGGCGGTTCGCAGCCTCTGAGCCCCGCCGCCCCTTGGCAGGCGGCGCGCGGCCTGCAAAATGGTCATGACAAGAACGAGACACTCCGGGGGAATGCGATGCTGGGCTTGATGCAGGACTGGCCGATGACCGTGGACCGCATCCTCGATCATGCGGACCGCTGGCACGGGGACCGGGAGGTGGTGTCCCGCTCGGTGGAGGGGCCGATCGTCCGCACCACGTGGAGCCGGATCCACGGCCGCGCCCGGCAGGTGACCCACGCCATGAAGGAGCTGGGGATCCAGCCCGGCGACCGGGTGGCGACGCTGGGCTGGAACACCGCCCGGCACATTGAGACCTGGTACGGCGTCATGGGCATGGGCGCGGTGTGCCACACCCTGAACCCGCGCCTGCATCCGGACCAGATCATGTGGATCGCCAGCCACGCCGGCGACCGGGTGCTGTTCACCGACCTGACCTTCGTCCCCATGCTGCTCGAGCACCTGCACAAGGCCCCCTGCATCGAGCGGGTGGTGATCCTGTCCGACGAGGCGCACCGCCCCGACGGCGCGGGGGCGGAGATGTTCATGTACGAGGACCTGATTGCGGGCCGTCCCACGGACGCCGCCTGGGGCGGGTTCGACGAGAACACCGCCTGCGGCCTCTGCTACACCTCCGGCACCACGGGGGACCCCAAGGGGGTGCTGTATTCCCACCGGTCCAATTTCCTGCACACCTTCATGACCCTGCAGACCGACGTGATGGGCCTGTCGCAGCGGGACACGGTGCTGGCGGTGGTGCCCATGTTCCACGCCAACGCCTGGGGCCTGACCTTCTCCGCCCCGGCGGTGGGGGCGAGCTTCGTGCTGCCCGGCGCGCGGATGGACGGGGCGGCGATCCACGAATTGCTGCAGACCGAGAAGGTCACCATGTCCGCGGCGGTGCCCACCGTCTGGCAGATGCTGCTGCAGCACCTGGACGCCACCGGCGACACGCTGGAGCATCTGCGCCGGGTGGTGATCGGCGGCTCGGCGGTGCCGGAGGCCATTGTCCGCGCCTTCCATGACCGTTTCGGCGTGAAGGTGGTGCACGCCTGGGGCATGACCGAGACCTCGCCCCTGGGCACGCTGGCGACCCCCACGGCGGCCATGGACGGGCTGGACTTCGAGGCGCAGCTGCCGACCCTGCTGAAGCAGGGCCGTCCGCCCCTGGGGATCGACATCAAGCTGGTGGACGATGCGGGCGAGGGGCTGCCCCGGGACGGCGCCACCTTCGGCCGGTTGCTGGTCAAGGGCCCCACCGTGGTCCAGGCCTATTTCCGCGGGGCGGCGGCGGCGGCGGACGCGGCCGGCTATTTCGACACCGGCGACGTGGCCACCATCGACGGCTTCGGCTTCATGCAGATCACCGACAGGGCCAAGGACGTGATCAAGTCCGGCGGGGAGTGGATCAGCTCCATCGAGATCGAGAACATCGCCGCGGGCCATCCCAAGGCCGCCCTGGCCGCGGTGATCGGGGTGCATCATCCCAAATGGGACGAACGGCCCCTGCTGCTGGTC
The DNA here is from genome assembly GCA_903851655.1 of uncultured Caulobacterales bacterium. Lineage (GTDB taxonomy): Bacteria > Pseudomonadota > Alphaproteobacteria > Caulobacterales > Caulobacteraceae > CAIMFV01. Next base: position 15,250 of record CAINOV010000387.1, on the reverse strand, counting down.
AAGCTGAAGCCCGGCGTGACGGCGACCAAGGCCGAGCTCCTGGACTTCCTGTCCGGCAAGATCGCCAAGTGGTGGACGCCGGACGACGTGCTGTTCGTGGACGACATCCCCCTGGGGGCCACGGGCAAGATCGACAAGAAGCTGCTGCGCCAGCGCCACGGCGACCACGTGCTGCCCACCGTCCATCCCTATACGGTGAAGGAAGAGGCGGTGGGCGAGCCGGAGTGAGGTTCCCGGGTCTTCGCCCGGGAATGACAGCTTTCATAAAATCAAGATCAGCTGTCATTCCCGCCCTTGAGGCGGGAACCTTTGTCCGGAGGGGGCGCCATGTCCGGAACAAGGTTCCCGGGTCTTCGCCCGGGAATGACAGCTGATTTTGTATTTTAAAGGTCGTCATTCCCGGCCTTGAGCCGGGAACCCCCTTACGCCGCCGCCGTTCGGGGCATCAGCTCCGACCCCAGCGGCGTGGAGTGGAAGATGTCCAGCTCCGCCTGGGTCATGTCCACCGGAACAGCCTCGAACAGGGGCGTGGACAGGTAGCGCTCCCCGGTGTCGGGCAGCATGCACAGGATGTTGCTGCCGGGCGGGGCGGTCTGCGCCACCTTCACCGCCGCCGCGAAGGTCCCCCCCGACGAGAGGCCGACGAAGATCCCCTCCTGCCGGGCCAGCGCCTGGCTGGCGGCGATGGACTCCGGACCGGACACGGGAATGATCTCGTGGATGAAGTCCATGGCCACCGCCTGCTCCGTCACGAGGGGGATGAAGTCCGGCGTCCAGCCCTGCAGCGGGTGCGGCGCCCAGGCGGGGTGCCCTGCGGACGGCGACCCGTCGGGGTGGCGGGCCTGGGGCAGATGGCTGGCCAGCAGCTGGGCCGTCTCCGGCTCGGTGACGATGATCTTCGTGTCCGGCCGCTCCCGCGCCAGCACCCGGCCCACCCCCTGCAGCGTGCCGCCGGTGCCATAGCCGGTGACCCAGTAGTCCAGGGGAATGTCGCGGAAGTCCTCGAGGATCTCCTGCGCCGTGGTGGCCTCGTGGATGGCGGGATTGGCGGGGTTCTCGAACTGGCGGGCGAAGAACCAGCCATGGGCCGTCGCCAGCTCCCTGGTCTTCTCCACCATGCCCGTGGCGCGGAGCGCCGCAGGGGTCAGCACCACCCGGGCGCCCAGGAAGCGCATCAGCTTGCGCCGCTCCACGCTGAAGGTTTCCGGCATGGTGACCACCAGGGGATAGCCCCGCTGGGCGCAGACCATGGCCAGGCCAATGCCGGTATTGCCGCTGGAGGCCTCGATCACCGTCTGGCCGGGCTTCAGCTCCCCCGACTGTTCCGCGGCGGCGATGATCCCCATGGCCAGCCGGTCCTTGATGGAGCCCAGCGGGTTGAAGGCCTCGATCTTGACGAACAGGTTGACGCCTTCGGGCGCCAGACGATTGATGCGCACGACGGGCGTGCGGCCGACAGTCTCGACGATGTGATTGTAACGCGCCATGACGGGTGACCCCTTTTCTGGACGGCCTCTGCCTGCCGGGTCGAGGCTGAGGTCGAAACCCGTTCACGTCAACTGACGGAACCGGCGGCTATTCCAGGCGGTAGAGGCTGAGCGGACCCGGCGCGTCGTCGGAGCATTCCACCGCGCCGGTGCGGGTCATGTGCTGCAGGTGCGCCAGCATGGACCGGGCGGCGGCGGGATGCAGGCGGCTGTCCACGGCGGCGTAGAGCACCGGCACCATCTCGCTGATGCGCTTGGGCCCGCTGGCCAGCTGGTGCAGGATCTGGCTCTCCCGCGCCAGCCGGTGGGCGCGGTAGGCGGCGATGAAGGGCTGGACCTCCCGCACCGGCGGGCCATGGGTCGGCCAAAGGGTCTGGGCGTTCAGCGCCCCCACCTTGTCGAGGCTGGCGTAATAGGCGCCCATGTCCCCGTCCGGGGGGCTGACCACGGTGGTGGACCAGCCCATGACGTGGTCGCCGCTGAACAGGGCGCGCTCCTCGTCCAGCCAGTAGCACACGTGGTTGGAGGCGTGGCCGGGGGTGGCCACCGCGGTGACCGTCCAGTCCGGCCCGGTGATCCGCTGGCCGTCCTCCACCTCCACGTCCGGGCGGAAGTCGCTCTCGTTGTCCTCCTCCGCCGAGCCGGTGGCCGGGTCGGCGCGGCCGAAGATCACCGCCCCGGTCCGCGCCGCCAGCGGGCGGGCGAGGGGGGAGTGGTCGATATGGGTATGGGTGATCAGGATGGCGGAGATGGTCTCGCCGTCGCAGGCCCTGAGGATCGCCGCCAGATGCTCGGCGTCGTCCGGGCCCGGATCGATCACCGCCACCTCGCCGGAGCCGATGATGTAGGTGCCGGTGCCCAGATAGGTGAAGGGGCCGGGATTGTTGGCCACCACCCGCCGGATCAGCGGGGAGACCTGGTCGGCCTGGCCATAGGCGAAGCTCATCTCCTTGACGAAGGGGATCATGCGGCGACCGCGCTCCTGCTGCGGGCCCTTGGCGCCCGGATTGCGTTCCGGGTTAGACCACCCCGGAGACGCGTCGTCCATGACCGTTCAAGCCGCCCTGATTGTCTCGAAACGGCTGCAGATCATCGCCGCCGTGCTGCTGTGTCTCATGCTGGCGCAGCTGGCGCGGGCCGTGCTGGAGAGCCCGCCGACGGGCGGCGCCGCGGTGGTCCGCGTGCGCGCCGCCGTCGACCTCAGCCGAACCGGCCGGTGATGTAGTCCGCCGTCCGCGTCGCCTTTGGATTGTCGAACAGCTTGGCGGTCTGGGCGAACTCGATCAGCCGGCCCAGGAACATGAAGGCGGCGTGGTCCGAGATCCGGGCGGCCTGCTGCAGGTTGTGGGTGACGATGACGATGGTGTAGTCGGCCTTCAGCTCCACCAGGGTCTCTTCCAGCTTGGCGGTGGAGATGGGGTCCAGCGCCGAGGCCGGCTCGTCCAGCAGGATCACTTCCGGCCGCACGGCGATGGTGCGGGCGACGCACAGGCGCTGCTGCTGGCCGCCGGACAGGCCGAGGCCCGACGTGTTCAGCTTGTCCTTCACCTCGTTCCACAGGGCGGAGCGGCGCAGGCTTTCCTCCACCCGCTGGTCCAGGTCGGCCTTGGAGATCTGCTCGTACAGGCGCACGCCGAAGGCCACATTGTCGTAGATCGACATGGGGAACGGGGTCGGCTGCTGGAACACCATGCCCACCCGGGCGCGGAGCAGGCTGAGATCCATGCCGCGATCCAGCACGTTCTCCCCATCCAGCATCACCTGGCCCTCGGCCCGCTGGCCCGGATAGAGGGCGTAGATGCGGTTCAGGGCGCGGAGCAGGGTGGACTTGCCGCAGCCGGACGGGCCGATCAGGCCGGTGATCGACTGGCGCTGGAACGGGATCGACACATTGTGCAGAGCCTGGTTCTTCCCGTAGTAGAAGTTCAGGTTCTTCACGTCGAGCTTGACGGTGTCGGCGGGAATTTCCTCGACAAAGCTCTCGTAGACTTCGGTTTTGGAGTCGCTCATGACCGCTTCTGCTCCTGCGAGAGCACTCTCACAATGATGTTGATGGAAAGCACCGTGGCGGCGATCAGCAGGGCGCCGACCCAGGCCAGACGCTGCCAGTCGTCATAGGCCGACAGGCCGAACTGGAAGATCACCGCCGGCAGGTTGGAGATCGGCTTGGTCATGTCCAGGTTCATGAACTGGTTGCCAAGCGACGTGAACAACAGCGGCGCCGTTTCTCCGGAAATCCGGGCGAAGGCCAGCAACGCGCCGGTGATGATGCCCCCCTGGGACGCGCGCCACAGGATCTTGCGGATCGTCACCCACATGGGGGCGCCCAGCGCCACGCCGCTTTCGCGCAGCTGCTTGGCCTGCAGCTTCAGCACGTCCTCGGTGGTGCGCGTGACCACCGGGGCGGCGATCAGCCCAAGCGCCAGGGCGCCGGCCCAGCCGTTGAAGCCGTGCACCGGCTTGACCGCGATGTAGTAGACGAACAGGCCGATCAGGATCGACGGCGCCGACAGCAGCACGTCGTTCAGGAAACGCACCACGCTGGCATAGGCGCTGGTCCAGCGGTTCAGACCCGCATATTCGGCCAGGAAGGTGCCGGCCAGCACGCCCACCGTCACCGCGCCGACCATGGCCACGGTGCACAGCATGACCGAGCCGACGATGGCGTTGGCGAGGCCGCCGCGGCTGTCCGGCGCCGGGGTGGACATGGTGAAGATGTCGAGATTGATCCCCGACACGCCCTTCACCACCAGCGAGAACAGGATGGCGAACAGGGTCAGGATCGCCAGGACCGCCGCGCCTGTGCAGAAGGCGACGAAGGCGACATTGGCGGCCTTGCGGCGGCTGCGACGGTCCAGAAGCGCCATGGGTGCTCTCCTCAGCCGTGCTTCGGCGCGCCGAGCAGGGCGCGGGCGATCGCCAGGACGGCGAAGGTGATGACGAACAGCACAAAGCCCAGGGCGATGAGGGCGGAGGTGTGCATGTCCGAGCTCGCCTCGGCGAACTCGTTGGCGATGGTGGAGGCGATGGTGGAGCCTCCGTCGAACAGCCCCTTGGGGAAGGCGTGGCTGTTGCCGATGATGAAGGTGACGGCCATGGTCTCGCCCAGGGCGCGGCCCAGGCCCAGCATCACCGCGCCGATGGCGCTGCGCCGGACATAGGGCAGGGTGACCGACCAGATCACCTCCATCGTCGTGCAGCCGACGCCATAGGCGCTCTCGCGGACCTTGGCGGGCACGGTGAGGAACAGCTCCCGCAGGGTGGCGGCGATGTAGGGCAGGATCATCACCGCCAGGATGATGGAGGCCGCCAGAATGCCCGAGCCGTTGGGTATGCCGGAGAAGATCTTTTCCTGCAGCGATCCGGGGGCGGCCGAGGTGATCAGCGGCATTTCCACGAAGTCGCGGAACAGGGGGGCGAAGATGAACAGGCCCCACATGCCGTAGACGATGGACGGGACGCCGGCCAGCAGCTCCACCGCAATGCCGATGGGGCGGCGCAGCAGGGGCGGGCAGAACTCCACCAGGAACACCGCCACCCCGAACGCCACCGGCAGGGCCAGCGCGAGGGACAGGACCGCCGTGATCAGCGTGCCCACGATGGGACCGGCGCCGCCATAGATGTCCTGCACCGGATCCCAGTCAGACGAGGTGAAGAAGGCCAGCTTGAAGTGGCTCAGCGCCGGCCAGCCGCCGATCAGCAGCGAGCCGACAATGCCGGCCAGGGCGGACAGCAGCAGCGTCGCTGCAAATCCGCAGGTGATCATGAACACCGGATCCAGCGCTGCGCCCTTGGGGCGGGTCCGGGTCACAAGACCGGTCTTTGCGGGCAAGGCTGTCATCAGGGCTTCCGGTCAGCAAACGGACGCCGCAGCAGAGGCCGCGGCGTCCGGGCTCTAATCTGCAGAGACTACTTTCCGGTGTAAACCGGCTTGCCGTTCAGGGTGATGTTGGCCGACCAGCCAGCGCGGACCGCCGCTTCGGCCGAGGCCGGCAGCGGGATGTAGTCCAGCTGGCGGGCCGCGGCGTCGCCATTCTTGAAGGCCCAGTCGAAGAAGGCCAGAACCGCAGCGCCGTCGCTGTTGGTCTGCTTCTTGTAGACCAGGATGTAGGTCGGCGAGGTCACCGGCCAGGCGTTGCCCGACTGGTCCAGCAGCGAGGTGGAATAGCCCGGCGCCTTGAACACGGCCTTGGCGGCGGCGTTCTGGAAGGTCTCGAAGTCCGGCTGGATGAACTGGCCGTCGTGATCCTTCAGCTGGGTGTGGGTCAGCTTGTTGGCGTGAGCGAACACATATTCCACATAGCCGATGGAGCCCGGGGTCTGCTTCACGACGGCGGCGACGCCGTCATTGCCCTTGCCGCCCTGGCCCACGGGCCACTTGACGTCGGTGTTGGCGCCGACCTTGGACTTCCATTCGGCGTTCTTGAGCGCGAGGTAGCTGGTCCACACATAGGTGGTGCCCGAGCCGTCCGAGCGGTGGACCACGGTCACCGGCCAGTTGGGGATCTTCACGCCCGGGTTCAGGGCGACGATCCGCGGATCGGTCCACTTGGTGATCTTGCCGAGGAAGATGTCCGCCAGCACGTCGGCGTCGAGCTTCATGGCGCCCGGCTGCACGCCCGGCAGGTTCACCACCGGCAGGATGCCGCCCATGACCGCCGGGAACTGGAACAGGCCGTTCTTCACCAGGTCCTCGTCGGACATCGGCTTGTCGGTGGCGCCGAAGGCGACGGTCTTGGCCAGGATCTGCTTGATCCCGCCGCCGGAGCCGATCGCCTGGTAGTTCAGGCCGATACCGGTCTGGGCGCGATAGCCTTCGGCCCACTTGGCGTAGACCGGGGCGGGGAACGTGGCGCCCGCGCCGGAAATGTCGCCCGCCTGGGCCACGCCCGCGAGCAGGGACGCACTCAGCGCAACCGCAACCATCTTCAACATCTGGGTCTCCTGTCGAATGGCGGCCCCACGGTCGCCAAGCTTCCCGGTTGCAATAGCGACAGCCGATAGCAGTTTTGTGACGCCCGCGACACGATTCCCCGCCGGTCAGCCTGCGTATAGGCCGGCGTGCTGGTGGCGCAGCTGGGCCTTCTGCACCTTGCCCATCGCGTTACGCGGGAGGGATTCAACCAGCAGGACGCGTTTGGGTCGCTTGAACGCCGCCAGACGGGTTGCAAGGGCGGTCAACACCCCTTTTTCCGACAGGTCCGCCCCCGGTTCGACGGCCACTACGGCGGTCACGCCCTCGCCGAAATCGGGGTGTGGCAATCCGATCACAGCGCTTTCGATAACGCCGGGGAGGGCGTCGATCTCTTCCTCGACCTCCTTGGGGTAGACATTGAAGCCGCCGGTGATGATCAGGTCCTTGCCCCGGCCGACAATGGTCACATAGCCGTTGTCGCCCACCACCCCCAGATCGCCGGTGATGAAGAAGCCGTCCGCCCGGAACTCCGCCGCGGTCTTGTCCGGCTGCCGCCAGTAGCCGCGGAAGACATTCTCCCCCCGCACCTCGATCATGCCGATGGCGCCGGTCGGCAGCACCGCGCCGGTCTCCGGATCGGTGATCCGCAGATCCACCCCTGGCAGGGGCGGTCCCACCGTCCCGGCGACCCGCGCCCCCTCATAGGGGTTGGAGGTGTTCATATTGGTCTCGGTCATGCCGTAGCGCTCCAGCACCCGGTGCCCGGTCAGGGCCTCGACCTCCGCATGGGTCTGGGCCAGCAGCGGGGCGGAGCCGGAGATCATCAGCCGCAGGTGGGCGGTGGTCTGGCGGTTGAAGCGCGGCTCCCGCACCAGTCGGGTGTAGAAGGTGGGCACCCCCATCATCGCCGTCGCCCGGGGCAGGGCGTCCAGCACCGCCCCCGCCTCGAACCGGGGCAGGAAGATCATCGACCCGCCGGCCAGCGCCACGATGTTGCTGGCCACGAACAGGCCGTGGGTGTGGTAGATCGGGAGGGCGTGCAGCAGCACGTCGTCTGCGGTGAAGCGCCAGAACTCTTTCAGCAGCCTTGCGTTGGACAGCAGGTTCCGGTGGCTCAGCATCGCCCCCTTCGACCGCCCGGTGGTGCCGGAGGTGTAGAGGATGGCGGCCAGGTCGTCGGGTCCGCAGGAGACGGTGGCGAAGGCGTCCGGCCGGCCCTCGGCGCGCTGCAGCAGGCTGCCGGACCGCCCGTCGGCGCCCAGGGTCTCCACCGCGCAGGACCGGCCGGCGGCGGCGGTCAGGGCCGTGGCCTCGTCCGCCCGCGCCGGATCGGTGACGAACACCGCCGGCTCCGCGTCCCCCAGGAAATAGGCCAGCTCCGCGGCGGTGTAGGCGGTGTTCAGCGGCAGATAGATCCCGCCCGCCCGCACCACGGCCAGGTAAAGGGCGAGCGCCTCGGGGCTCTTCTCCACGTTCGACGCCACCCGGTCGCCCGGCGACACGCCCGCCTCGGCGAGAACCCCGGCGAAGCGGGCGGTCAGGGCGTAGAGGTCGCCATAGGTCAGGCGCCGCCCGTCCGCCGTCTCGATCCACAACCGCTCGGGCGCCGTGGCGGTCAGCGCGTCGAACAGCAGGTTCGTCATGCGGCGGCGCAGGCCTCGAAGCCCGCCCGCAGGGCCGCCTCGTCGAGGTTGCGGCCGATGAACACCAGCCGGCTGTAGCGCGCCTCGTCCGGTTTCCACGGGCGCTGGAAGTCCCCTTCCAGGATCATGTGCACGGCCTGGAACACCAGCCGCCGATCGTCGCCGGCCACGTCCATGATGCCCTTGGCCCGGAGGATGTCCGGCCCCTGGGTCTGCAGGATGTCGTTCAGCCAGCGGGTGATCTTCGCGCCGTCCAGGGGCGTCTGCAGGGTCAGGGCCACGCCCTTGATGTCGTCGTCGTGCACATGGTCGTGTTCGTGATGCGCATGCCCGTGGTCGTGTCCGTGGTCGTGTCCGTGGTCATGGTCGCAGTGCTCGTCATGCACGTGTCCCGGCTCCCCGTGGGCGGGGTTCAGGAAGTCCGGCTCCAGGCTCACGATGCGGTCCAGGTCGAAGCTGCCGCGGCCCAGGATCGCCTCCAGCGGCACGTTGGAGCGCTGCGCCCGGTGGATGGGGGCCAGCGGATTCAGGCGGCGCAGGCGCGCCTCGACCATGCGCAGGTCGTCGTCGCTGACCAGGTCGGTCTTGTTCAGCACGATCTGGTCGGCGAAGGCGATCTGCTCCCGCGCCTCGCGGCTGTCGGACAGGCGCAGCAGCACGTGCTTGGCGTCCACCACGGTGGTCACGCTGTCCAGCCGGGTGCGGGCGCGCACCTCCTCGTCGACGAAGAAGGTCTGGGCCACGGGGCCGGGGTCGGCCAGGCCCGTGGTCTCGACGATGATGGCGTCGAACGCGCCCTTGCGGCGCATCAGGCCGGTCAGGATGCGGATCAGGTCCCCGCGCACAGTGCAGCAGACGCAGCCGTTGTTCATCTCGAACACTTCCTCGTCGGCGTCCACGACGAGGTCGTTGTCGATGCCCACCTCGCCGAACTCATTGACGATGACGGCGTACTTCTTGCCGTGGTTCTCGGTCAGGATGCGGTTGAGCAGCGTGGTCTTGCCGGCGCCGAGATAGCCGGTCAGCACGGTCACGGGAACAAGGTCGGTCATGATGTCCTGCGGCGTCCGGGTCGGACGCGACTGAGGGTGAGGAGGCGGCCTACATGTAGGACGGCGCGCCCGCCTTAGGAAGCGTCCCCGCCGCGGGACCCCGGGTCGCTCAGCGCCGGAGCGCCGGCCGTCAGGGCGCCGAACCCCAGCGTGGCGAAACCCGCCAGCATCATCAGCCCGCCGAGCGGCGTGATCGCCCCCAGCGCGCGCACCCCGGTGAGCACGATGCCGTCCAGGCTCGCGCCGAACACCAGCCCTCCGACCAGCACCAGGCCGGCCGCCGCCCGGGCGGTGCGGACCTGGGTCAGGGCCAGCATCCCGAGCCCGAAGGCGCCGGCGGCCAGCTGGTACTCCGCCGCCGTGTGCAGCAGGGTCCGCGCCGCCTCGTCCTGGACCCCATGGGCCCCGAAGGCGCCGCCGGCCACCGCCGCAAAGCCGTCCAGGGCGGCCAGCAGGGTCAGGAGGCGGGCAGGGGCTCGGGACATGGGGGACGCTCCTCGGGCGACGGTCGCCGCGCCAAACCTTCGCACGGGCCCCCTCGGGGACTCAATGGGCTGGACCTCCCCCATGTCCCGGATTCCGGCGCCGTGATCGGCCAGACGCTCTTTGCACTGGACGGGAAGCACTCTAACCGTCGGTCATGGCCCCTGATCCCCCCGCGCCGCGCACCCTCACTCCGCTGGCGGCGGCGCTGCGGCACGGGGTGTTCTACGCCCTCATCTATATCGGCGCCGGGGTCACCGTGCCCTATGCGCCGGTCTGGTTCCGCAGCGTGGGCCTCAGCGCGCCGCAGATCGGGGTGATCCTGGCCGCGCCGATGATCGGCCGGGCGCTGGCCGGGCCGCTGACCGCCATCTGGGCCGACGGGTTCCGGCTGCGCCGGACCGCGCTGGCGTGGATCTCGCTGATCACCGCTGCGGCCTATGTCCTGTTGCTGCTGGTCCACGGCTTCTGGCCCTGGGCCCTCCTCTGGTTCGCCGCCGCCACGGGGATCTCGGCGCTGGCGCCCCTGGCCGATGTGCAGACCCTGATCGAGTCCCGCCGGCTGGGCTTCCAGTACACCCTGTCCCGGGGCATGGGCTCGGCGGCCTATATCCTGGCCAATGTCGCCGGCGGCGCAGTGATGGCGGGCGCGGCGCCGGTGGCGGCGATCCTGTGGTCCGCCGCGGCGGCGGGCGCCTGCGCCGTGGGCGCCCTGGCCCTGCTGCCGCCGACGCCGGTGCGCGAGGTTGGGCGCGAGGTTGGGCGCGAGGCTGGGCGGGAGGCCGCGGGGGCGCCCGTGTCCCCGTCGCCGTCCGCCGGCCGGTGGCGCGGAACCCTGGCCCTGCTGCGGCGGCGGCCGCTGATGACCTGTCTGGTCAGCCTCAGCCTGATCCAGGGCTCCCACGCCTTCTATTACGGCTTCTCCGCCCTGGCGTGGACGGCCCACGGCGTGCCGACCCGGATGGTGGGCCTGCTCTGGGGCGGCGGGGTGGTGGCGGAAGTGGTGTTTTTCTGGTGGGGCGAGGGGCTGCGCCGGCGCCTGGGTCCGTCCCGGCTGGTGCTGATCGGCGCCGCCGGGGCCTCGGTGCGCTGGGCGGCGCTGGCCCTGTCGCCGCCCCTGTGGCTGCTGGTCCCTCTGCAGCTGCTGCACGCCCTGACCTTCAGCGCCACTTATCTGGGCGGGCTGGAGCTGGTGGAGCGCCTCAGCCCGCCGCAGGAGGCGTCCGCCGCCCAGACCCTGTCGGCGTCCCTCAGCTTCGGCCTGGCCATGGGTCTGGCGACCATCGCCAGCGGCTGGCTCTACGCCCGGTTCGGGAGCCTGGGGTATGGCGCCATGGCCCTGATGGGCCTCGCCGGCGCCGCCGTCGCGCTGGCCCTGCCGCGGGGTGGCTCAGCCCCGGGCCACGCCGAACACTGAGACGGCCAGCAGCACCACCACCGCCAGGGTGATCGCCGTGCGCAGGCGGGGATACCAGTCGGGGACGTCCCGGCTGGTCACGTCCCAGGCGCCCGCGGCGATGAACAGGGCGGCCAGGACCAGAAGGCCGCTGGCGGCGTTGGCCCCCTGCTCGCCGCCCATGGTCCACAGGGCGGCGCCAAAGCCCAGCACGCTGGGCGCCATGGTCAGGGTGATCACCCCCGCCCGGGGCGCGGCGCGCTGGATCTCGATCCCCCACCGGGCGCCGCCGAGGAAGGACAGGATCACGGCCCCATAGACGGCTTCCACCGCCACGGCGACCTGGGCGTCGTCGCGGCTGACGAAGATCAGTCCGGCGCAGGCGGCGAAGGGGATGAGACCCGCCAGGGCGTAGACCAGGGCCGGGCGGGGAACAGGCGGGCGGGGAACAGACATCAGGGCCGGGGGCTGCAACGGAACGGAGCGGCACACTGACAGTCTGCACGGCGATTTTCCAGAGGGGGCGCGCCGGTCCGCCCGGTCTTCGACAGGGCTTGACCCGCGACGCGCGGCGTTGTTCCGCTTGTGCCGCGGCGCCGGACCTCGCGCCGCGCAGCCGGGGGGCCGCCATGCGCTACGCCGCAGGTCACAAGGACAGGATCCGCGACCAGATCATCGCCCGCACGGCCCGGGTGATCCGTGAGGGCGGGCCCGGGGAGGTCGCCATCTCCGGCGTCATGGGGAGCCTGGGGCTGACCCACGGGGGCTTCTACGCCCATTTCCGCTCCCGCGACGCGCTGATCACGGCCGCGGTGGCGCGCATGTTCGACGAGGCCTCGGGCATGCTCGACCCGGAGCGGCTGGCGGCGGACCCCGTCGCGGCCCTCGCCGGCTATGTCCGCGCCTATCTGTCGCGGACGCACCGGGACACCGTCGACCAGGGCTGTCCGCTGCCGGTGCTGATGACCGAGACCCAGCGCCTGCCGCCGGACGCGCGCCAGGTGTTCGCGGAGGGCTGCGCCCAGTTGACGGCGCGGATCGCCCTCGGGCTCGTCGGCGCCGGCTGCGCCGAGGAAGAGGCCGAGGCGCTGGCGGCGTCCCTGCTGGCGGAGATGGTGGGCGCCCTGGCCCTCGCCCGGGCCATGCGCGGGTCGCCGGAGTCCGACGCCCTGCTCAAGCGATCGCGGGTGCAGGTCCTGGCGCGCGCGGGCCTCTAGCTCAGGCGTCCGCCGGTTCCGGAACCCGCGGGACGGCGGCGGCGGCGGCCGGCGCCGCCAGACGGGCCTTGCGGAAGCTCATGACCCCGTCCGTGACCTTGTCATAGCGCAGCGACATCAGGTCGCGGACATAGTTCTGCGGCACGGTCCAGGGGGCGCGGTCGCCCTGCTTGGGCATCCGCTCCATCGCCCGGGTCACATAGCCGGCGCCGAAGTCGAGGAAGGGCTTGGCCTTGAGGTCGGGATCGGTGTTGACGGGCCGGCATTCCGTCGTCCCCGTGCGGCGCATGTGGTTCAGGAGGCGGCAGACATATTCGCTGGTCAGGTCCGCCCTCAGGGTCCAGGAGGCGTTCACATAGCCGAACACGGACGCGATGTTCGGCACGTCCGAATACATCATGCCCTTGTAGCTGAAGCACTTTCCGAAATCGATCTCGGTCCCGTCGACGGTCACGCGCACGCCGCTCAGGGCCTGCATCTCCAGCCCCGTCGCGGTGACGATGATGTCCGCCTCCAGGACCTTGCCGGACTTCAGCCGGATGCCGGTCTCGGTGAAGCGGTCGATATGGTCGGTGACCACCGACGCGGTCCCCGCCTTCAGGGCCTTGAACAGGTCCGCGTCGGGCACCAGGCACACCCGCTGGGTCCAGGGGTCGTAGGTCGGGGTGAAGTGGGTCTCCACGTCGAAGTCCGGGCCCAGCTCGTCGCGGACCATCTTCAGCATCGCCTCGCGGGTCTTCTGCGGGTTGTTGATGGCGGCGTTGTAGAAGAAGCGCTGCAGGGCGATGTTGCGGAACCGGACCACGTCATAGGCCAGCTGTCCCGGCAGCCACTTGCGCAGCCACTGGGCGCCCGCATCCTCCGCCGGGCGGGACACCACATAGGTGGGGGAGCGCTGCAGCATGGTCACATGCGCCGCCGTGTCGGCCATGGACGGCACCAGGGTGACCGCCGTGGCGCCCGAGCCGATGACCACCACCGTCTTGCCGGCATAGTCCAGGTCCTTGGGCCAGAACTGCGGATGCAGGATCTGCCCCGTGAAGTCCGCCTCGCCGGGGAACTCCGGCCGGTGCCCCTGGGCGTAGTTGTAATAGCCCGTGCACATGTAGAGGAAGTTGCAGGTGGCCGTAGCCGGCGTGGCGTCCGGCCCGTGGGTGTAGCTGACCGTCCACTGGGAGGTCGCCGAGTCCCAGGACGCCGCCGTCACCCGGTGCTGGAAGCGGATGTGCTTGTCGATGCCGAACTCCTGCGCCGTCTCCTGGAGATAGTTCAGGATGGACGGGCCGTCGGCGATGGCCTTGGCCTCGGTCCACGGCTTGAAGGCGAATCCCAGGGTGTACATGTCGCTATCCGAGCGGATGCCGGGATAGCGGAACAGGTCCCAGGTGCCGCCCAGATTGGCCCGGCCCTCGAACAGGGCGTAGGTCCGGTCCGGACACTGATCCTGCAGGTGATAGGCCGCGCCGATGCCGGAAATCCCGGCGCCAACCACCAGCACGTCGAAATGCTCCATCGAGAGTGTTCCTGTCCTGACGGACCGACCGGGCCCTTCGGCCCCGTTCGATCTCTTGCGAGTCCCGGCTTTGCGCCCTGGGTTATCGCCGATCACTCTACCAGCTTTTCGCCCAGCGTCACGCGGCAATGCTGCCCGGCCGGGGCGATGATGGCGCGCCGTGTTCGTGCCGCGCCACGGCGACGGAAGATCCGATCACTTCGAATCGAAAATTTATCGGTTGCGCCTGTCAGCCTGCGCGGTTTGAGTTGGGAGCGTGTCGGATATCTGCTTCGGGAAGAGGATGAATGATCGTCGTTCTGGTCGTATCCGCCGCGCTGGGTCTGGCGGCAGGGGGGCCTCCGGCGGCGGCGTCGCCCCCGCCTGTCCCGCCGGTCCGCGGCGATCGGGAGGGGGATGTGGACCCCGTGGTGGTGACCGTCTCCCGTCAGGGACCGCCCCTGTGGCGGGTGAGTTCCGGCGCCGACGAGGTGTGGGTGCTGGGGGTCATGGGCGGCGTGAAATCCGCGGACTGGGACACGCGGCGGCTGGAGCGGGTGCTGGCGTCCTCAACCGGCGTCAGTCTGCAGCCGGAGGGGCGGGTCGATCTCACCGCCATGGCCGGGCTGCAGCTGACGGGGCGGTTGGACTCCCCGCGGGGGGCGGTGCTGTCCGATCTGCTCGGACCCTTAGCCTGGGCGCGGGCGACCGCCGTCTGGTCGGCCGCAGGCCTCTCGGCCAACGCCTACCGGCGACGCCGTCCCGGGATCGCGGCGATCCTCGGCGCGTTCGATTACGACCCGGCCAACCATTTGCTGGATCCCGAGGCGACAATCCGAAAGCTTGCCGCCGAGCGGCGCGTGCCCGCCCGCCCTGTGGCCGTCTATCCGGCGAACCGGCTGGTGGGGGCCGTCGCCGCTCTGCCGGTGGCCAAGGCTGTCGCCTGTTATCAGGCGGAGACGGACGCCCTGCAGTTCGAAACAGCGCACCGGGACGCGGAAGAGGCCGCATGGCGGACCAGCGACGTGGCGAAGATGCGCGAACACGGGCTCCGCGCGGACGTCTGGGATTGTCTGTCCGACGCCGACCCCGTCATCGGGTCGTTCTTGAACCGGACCATCGACGATCCTGTGGCCAAGGTCCGCGACGCCCTCGCGCGCCACCAACGGACCTTGTTCGTCCTGAGTGTGGGACCGTTGATCCAACCCCAGGGCGTCCTGGCGAAGCTGAAGGCGCAGGGGTATCGGGTGGACTCCCCGGACTGACGACGCGCTCGATCCACCGGACGGAATAGGGCGACGCGTCGCCGGAGAGGGCCGATCTCGACCCGGGCCCCGCGCCGCCTCCCGGCCCGGCCGGCGCCTAGGAGGCCAACCGCGATTCCGGCTGGCGGAACGACGGCGGCGCCATCGCCAGTCCGGCGGCGCGACCCGGCAACGCCCGGAACAGCCGTCCCTCGCTGTCGAACTCCGTGACGGCGCCGGTCCCGAACAGCCTGCGGGCGACGCCGATCATCAGAACGCGCTCGTCCCCGTCTGACGCCCGGACGACCACGTTGTAGGTCC
>CAINOV010000386.1 GCA_903851655.1 uncultured Caulobacterales bacterium | reverse complement strand
GACTACGAGTTCCTGGGCCAGCCGGACCCGGCGCTGGCCTCCAGCTTCGAGCATTGCCGCAACATCGTGCTGACGGCGGAGAAGGGCGGGTTCGACAATATCCTGCTGCCCTCCGGCTATCAGCTGGGCATCGATCCCGTCGGCTTCGCCTGCGCCATGGCGCCCCTGCTCCAGCGGATCCGACTGCTGGTCGCGCTGCGGGCGGGCGAGATGTGGCCGCCGCAGCTGGCGCGCCAGATGGCCGGCCTCGACCAGATGCTGGGCGGGCGGCTGACGATCAACATCATCTCCAGCGACATGCCCGGCGAGACCCTGGCCAGCGGCCCCCGCTACGCCCGCACGGTGGAGGTGATGTCCATCCTGCGCCAGCTGCTGAACGGTCAGTCCATCGACCATGACGGGGCGTTCTACAAGCTGAAGCTCGACCCGCCCCGCCTGCGCACCGTGTCGGGCCAGGCGCCGCCCTTCTATTTCGGCGGCCTGTCGGAGGACGCTCGGGAGGCGGCGGCCGAGGGCGCCGACGTCTTCCTGATGTGGCCCGACCGGATGGAGGCCGTGGCCGAGATCATCGCCGACATGAAGGTCCGGGCGGCAAAGAGGGGCCGCACCCTGAAGTTCGGCTACCGCGCCCATGTGATCGTCCGCGAGACCGAAGCCGCGGCCCGCGCGGCGGCGGACCGGCTGATCTCGCGCCTCGATGACGGGACCGGGGCGGAGATCCGCGCCAGGTCCCTGGACAGCCAGTCCGTGGGCGTGCGCCGGCAGGCGGAGCTGCGGGAGGCGGCGTCGGACGACGGCTATGCCGAGGCCAACCTGTGGACCGGCGTCGGCCGGGCCCGGTCCGGCTGCGGCGCGGCCATTGTCGGCGATCCGGACCAGGTGCTGGCTAAGCTCGAGGCCTACAAGGCCCTGGGGATCGAGGCCTTCATCCTGTCCGGCTATCCCCACGCGGCGGAGGCCGACCTGTTCGCCCGGCATGTGCTGCCGCGGATCAACCATGGGGCGCTGAGCCTGGGGTGAGGCGCCCCATCCGGACGGAGGTTCCCGCCTCAGGGGCGGGAATGACGACTAATTTTTAGATTTATATTTCAGCTGTCATTCCCGGGCGAAGACCCGGGAACCTTGTTCCGGATTTAGCGCCCGATCCGGAAAGAGGTTCCCGCCTCAAGGGCGGGAATGACGGCTGAAGAGGATATGTCGTTCCCGACGAACACCCGGGAATGACAGACCTTCAAGGCGGCGCCTAAAAACGCGGCGCCCACCGGTCTACCGCCGATCCCGGGTGGACAAGGCCCGCACCGGGTGAAACCGTCACGACGACTGAAGGGAGGGCACACTGTCGGTCATCGCCGCACTGCACCACGTCACCCGGTACCGCTACGACCGGCCGGTGGAGCTGGGTCCGCATGTGGTGCGCCTGCGCCCGGCGCCCCATTGCCCCACCGTGATCCCCAGCTATTCCCTGAAGATCGTTCCCGCCGAGCACTTCATCAACTGGCAGCAGGACCCCCACGGCAACTGGCTGGCCCGGCTGGTGTTTCCCGAACCGACCCGGGAGTTCAGCGTCACCGTCGACCTGACCGCCGAGATGAAGGTGGTCAATCCCTTCGACTTCTTCGTCGAGCCCTATGCCGAGACCCTGCCCTTCGCCTATGACGACGACCTGAAGTCCGATCTGGCGGCCTATCTGCAGGTGGATGAGGACGGCCCGCTGCTGGACGCCCGGGTCGCGGCCCTGCGGCCGGAGGGTCTGGGCACGGTCAATTTCCTGGTGGGGCTGAACGCGGACCTGCAGCGGGACGTGCGCTATCTGGTGCGGCTGGAGCCCGGGGTGCAGACGCCGGACGAGACCCTGCGCCTGGGCTCCGGCTCCTGCCGCGACAGCGCCTGGCTGCTGGTGCAGATGCTGCGCAAGCTGGGCCTGGCCGCCCGGTTCGTCAGCGGCTACCTGATCCAGCTGGTGGCGGACATCGACCCCATCGAGGGGCCAGTGGGAACCCGCACCGACTTCACCGACCTGCACGCCTGGGCGGAGGTCTACATCCCCGGCGCCGGCTGGATCGGCTTCGACGCCACCTCCGGCCTTCTGTGCGGGGAGGGGCACCTGCCCCTGGCCGCCGCGCCGCACTACCGCTCCTCCGCGCCGATCACGGGGCTGGCCAGCTATGCCGAGACGGATTTCAGCTTCGAGATGACCGTCACCCGGCTGGTGGAGCCGATCCGCATCACAAGGCCCTTCGAGGACGAGGCCTGGGACGCGCTGGACGCGCTCGGCCGCCGGATCGAGGCGGACCTTGTCGCCGGCGACGTGCGCCTGACCCTTGGGGG
Organism: uncultured Caulobacterales bacterium; assembly: GCA_903851655.1. Classification (GTDB taxonomy): domain Bacteria; phylum Pseudomonadota; class Alphaproteobacteria; order Caulobacterales; family Caulobacteraceae; genus CAIMFV01. The sequence continues at coordinate 7,789 of CAINOV010000386.1, read as the reverse complement.
CGAGCCGACCTTCGTCTCCGTGGATGATTTCGAGGCGGCGGAGTGGAACACCGCGGCGTCCGGCCCCACCAAGCCGGTGATCGCGGGACAGTTGATGGAGCGGCTGCGCGCCCGCTTCGGTCCCGGCGGGATGCTGCACCACGGCCAGGGCAAGTGGTATCCGGGGGAGCCTTTGCCCCGCTGGGCGCTGGGCCTCTACTGGCGCAAGGACGGCCAGCCGGTCTGGCGCGGCGGGGGCGCGGCGCCGGTCAAGCGCCGCGCACCCCGCCCGGCGGACGGGCTCGCCCTGCTGCAGCGTCTGGCGGCGCGTCTCGGCGTCGATGCGGCCCATATCCTGCCGGCGCGGGAGGATCCGCTACACTGGATCAAGGTCGAGGGCGACCTGCCCGAGGGCGTGACATTCGACGACGCGGAACTCAACGGCGCCTTCACCCGCGACACCCTGCGCCGGGCCATGGAAGGCGGCCTGTCCAAGGCGGTCGGCCATGTGCTGCCCCTGCGCAAGTCCCTGGCCCGCCGGGAGGGGGAGGGCTGGCTGAGCGAGGCCTGGCGCTTCCGCCGCGGCCAGCTGTTCCTGCTGCCGGGGGACAGCCCCGTGGGTCTGAGACTTCCCCTGGGCGGTCTGCCGCCGGTGGCGCCGGACGACTATCCCTACATCGTCAATCCCGATCCCTTCGAGAATCGCGGCCCCCTGCCGGACTTCGACGCCATCCATGCCCGTCCGACGCCGGAGAAGCCGAAGGCGGTCCGCGCCAGCCGGGCGGCCCGGGCGCCGATCGTGCGGACGGCCCTGTCGGTGCAGGTGCGCGACGAGTGGGTCTATGTGTTCATGCCCCCCGTGGCCACGGCGGACGACTATTTCGAGCTCGTGGCCGAGATCGAGATGGCGGCGGAGGGCCTGCCGATCCGGCTGGAGGGCTACACCCCGCCCGACGATCACCGGGTGGCGGTGCTGAAGGTGACCCCGGATCCCGGCGTGATCGAGGTGAACGTCCATCCCGCCGCCAGCTGGGACGAGGCGGTGGCCATCACCACCGGCGTCTACGAGGACGCCCGCGCCTGCCGCCTGGGCGCCGACAAGTTCATGATCGACGGCCGCCACACCGGCACCGGCGGCGGGGCGCATGTGGTGATGGGGGCGGCCAATCCAGCGGACTCTCCCTTCCTGCGCCGGCCCGACGTGCTGAAGAGCCTGCTGCTCTACTGGCAGCGCCATCCGTCCCTGTCCTATCTGTTCAGCGGCCTGTTCATCGGCCCCACCAGCCAGGCCCCTCGGGTGGACGAGGCGCGGCACGACACGCTTTACGAGCTGGACATCGCCCTCGACCACATGCCTGCGCCGCCGGAGCTGGGGGGCGAGGGCGACCCGCCGCCGCCGTGGCTGACGGACCGGCTGCTGCGCAACCTGCTGACCGACGTGGCGGGCAACACCCACCGCAGCGAGATCTGCATCGACAAGCTCTATTCCCCTGACGGCCCGACCGGTCGGCTGGGCCTGCTGGAGATGCGCGGCTTCGAGATGCCGCCGGATGCGCGGATGAACCTGGCGCAGCAGCTGCTGATCCGGGCCCTGGTGGCCCATGTCTGGAAGACGCCGCAGCAGGGGCCGCTGGTCCGCTGGGGCACGGCCCTGCACGACCGCTTCATGCTGGAACACTATGTCTGGGCGGACTTCCAGGACGTGCTGGCCGACCTGACGGCGGCGGGCTATCCGTTCCGCGGCGACTGGTACGAGGCTCAGCGCGCTTTCCGCTTTCCCGTGCACGGGGAGGTGCATTATGGCGGAGTGGCCCTGGAGATCCGCCACGCGCTGGAGCCCTGGCATGTGACGGGGGAGGAGAACACCGGCGGCGGGACCGTGCGCTTCGTGGACAGCTCCGTCGAGCGGCTGCAGGTCAAGGCCAACGGCTTCAACCCGGCGCGCCATGTGATCACCTGCAATGGCCGAGCCCTGCCCATGACCCCCACTGGCGTGTCGCTGGAGGCGGTGGCGGGGGTGCGCTTCAAGGCCTGGAAGCTGCCCAGCGGCCTGCATCCGACCCTGCCGGTGAATGCGCCGCTGACCTTCGACGTCCTCGACCGGGCGAACCAGCGCTCCCTCGGCGGGTGCGTGTATTCGGTCGCACACCCGGGCGGCCGCAGCTATGATACCTTCCCCGTCAATTCCTACGAGGCGGAGGCGCGGCGCAAGGCGCGCTTCCAGTCGCACGGCCACACCCCCGGCCGGGTGACGCCGCCGTCCCCCGAACCCCTTGGAGAGTTCCCCACGACCCTCGACCTCCGGACCCGCAGCGCGCCGGGCGCCCGCCATGGCGACTGACCGCAAGCCGGGCGCCGCCGCGCACAAGGCCGATCTCGACGCCGCCGCGGCGGAGCGCCTGTCCGGCTGGCTGCGCGACTACCGGCCGCTGCCCGGGATTCCGGACGAACTGCTCGACACCAGCGGTCGTCCGCGGGACCACTGGCTGAACTTCCTCGGCAATTTCGCGGAATATCCGGAAGGGGAGTTCCGCAGCCGGTTCAGCCTGGCCACCCGGCACATCCGCGACACCGGCGTCTCCTACCGCATCTACGGGGAGGAGACCGAACGCACCTGGCCCCTCAGCCCGCTGCCCCTGATCCTGACGGGCGCCGACTGGGCCCAGATCGTCGAGGGGGTGGAGCAGCGCGCCAATCTGATGGAAGCCATCCTGCGGGACATCTATGGCGCGGGGACGCTGGTGGCCAACGGCGCCCTGCCCGCGGCGGCGATCACCGGCAGCCCCGACTTCCTGCGGGCCATGCAGGGGGTGAAGCCGCCGGGGGACCGGTATCTGCAGCTCTACGCCGCGGACCTGGGCCGGGGCCCGGACGGGCGCTGGTGGGTGCTGGACGATCGGGCCCAGGCCCCGTCCGGGGCGGGATACGCGCTGGAGAACCGGCTGGTCCTGTCCCGGGCCTTCCCCAATCTCTACAACGCCATGAACGTCCAGCGCCTGGCGGGCTTCTTCGACGAGCTGCGCAAGGGATTGGCCGCCACCGCCGGCCGGGCCGATCCGCGCATCTGCCTGCTCAGCCCCGGCCCCTACAGCGAGACCTATTTCGAACAGGCGCACCTGGCCCGCTATCTCGGCCTGTTGCTGGTGGAGGGCGAGGACCTGGTGGTGCGCCAGGGCAAGGTCTATGTCCGCACCATCGAGGGGCTGAAGCGCGCCGACGTGATCCTGCGCCGGGTGGACGCCGACTTCATCGACCCGCTGGAGTTGAACAGCGCCTCGCAGCTGGGGACGCCGGGGATGATGGACGCGGTCCGCGCCGGGGGCGTGGCGGTGGTCAACATGCCCGGCTCCGGCGTACTCGAGTCCAAGGCCCTGCTGGGCTTCATGCCCAAGCTCTGCCGTCGCCTGCTGGGCGAGGACCTGAAGATGCCCAACGTCGCCACCTGGTGGTGCGGCCAGCCGCGGGAGCGGGCCCTGGTGGAGGATCGGCTGGACGACCTGGCCATTGCGTCGGCCTTCAACACCACAGGGGTGGAGCAGCTGTTCTCCAGCCCCCGCCTGATCGCCGACCTGGACGACACCCAGCGCGGCGCCCTGCTGGCCCGTCTGAACGACCGTCCCGGCGATGTGGTGGGCCAGGAGGTGGTGCGCCTGTCCACCACGCCGGTGCTGCGCGACGGCCGGCTGGAGGCGGCGCCCTTCGTCCTGCGGGTCTACGCCGCGGCGACGCCGGACGGCCTGAAGATCATGCCCGGCGGCTTCTGCCGCACGGCGCTGAAGCCCGACGCCCGGGCCATCTCCATGGGCGAAGGCGCACAGAGCGCCGATGTCTGGGTGCTGGGCGAGCGGCCGGTGGAGCGGGTGACCCTGTTGTCCGGCGCCGACGACGTGAAGGTGCGGCGGATCCAGGGGCGTCTGCCCAGCCGGGCTGCGGACAATCTCTACTGGCTGGGCCGGTATCTGGAGCGGGCGGAGGCGACGCTTCGCCTGGTGCGCAGCCTGTGCGCCAGCCTGATGGACTCCGAGCAGGCGGTGCATTCCACCGGCGAGACCCTGGCCTGCCTGCAGAAGCTGCTGATCGACTGGGGCGCCCTGGACAAGGCGGCGCTCGGCGGCCGGGCGCTGGACGCCGCCCGGGCCACGCTGCACGACGGGGACGCCTATGGCTCGGTGATCTATCTGGTGCGCGCGGCCCGCCGGACGGCGTCGAGCATGCGCGAGCGCCTGTCCTCGGACTTCTGGACCCTCCTGCTGGACCTCGAGACCGTGCTGATGGACGGCGCCCGCCAGACCGTGTCCGAGGCCGCGGCGCTTGGCCAGGCGGAACACGCCCTGCAGCGGCTGGCGGCCCTGTCCGGCCTCGCCCAGGAGAACATGAACCGGGGCGCGGGCTGGCGGTTCCTGGACATGGGCCGGCGGATCGAGCGGGCGATCAACACCTGCCGCTTCGTCCGCACCCTGGCGCACAAGGGCGCCACCACCGACGACCTGGACCTGCTGCTGGACCTGGCGGACAGCCAGATCACCTACCGCGCCCGCTATCTGGTCGGGCTGGCCATGACGCCGGTGAAGGACATGGTGGTGCTGGATCCCTACAACACCCGCTCCATCGCCTTCCAGGTGTTTGCGGTGAAGGAGCACCTGACCCAGCTGCCGACCCTGGTCGAGGACGGCATGATGGAGGAGCCCCGGCGCATCACCCTGTCCCTGGCCGTCCGCCTCGAGATCGAGGAGGCCCAGCGGATGGAGACGCCGGTGATCCTGGGGCTGGAGCAGGACCTGCTGCGCCTGTCGACGGCGGTGGCGGACCGCTACTTCCTGCAGGGCGCCCACGCGACGCCGAACGTTAAGATGGCGGGGCTGGCATGATCTACCAGCTCCGCCATCGCACCACCTACAAGTACGATGCGCCGGTCACGTTCGCACAATGTGTGCTGCGGCTGACCCCGGCCTCGTCCCAGACCCAGACCGTGCTGTCCGCCGAGGTGGCCATCACCCCCAAACCCGCCCGGACCCAGAAGCAGGAGGGCCCGTTCGGCGAGCGGACGCTGAAGGTGCTGATCGACCAGCCCCACACCACCCTGGTGATCGAGGCCCGCTCCCGCATCGACGTGCATGCGGCGCTGGACCTGCCCCTGTTCGCCAGCCAGCCCTGGGAAATGATCCGCGGCCGCAGTTTCGAGAGCTGCGACCTGAGCCCCCGCGGCCCCGCCAGCTATCTCTACCCGACCCCCCGCACGCCCCTGTCCCGGCCCATCACCGACTATGCGCGGCAGAGCTTCTGGCCCGGCCGGCCGATCATCGAGGCGGCCTCGGAGCTGATGGGTCGGATCCGCGAGGAGTTCCGCTACGACGCCAAGGCCACCGACGTGTCGACGCCGGCGGAGGAGGCCTTCGCCGCCCGCCGGGGCGTCTGCCAGGACTTCAGCCACATCATGATCAGCGGCCTGCGGGGCCTCGGCCTGCCGGCGGCCTATGTCAGCGGCTATCTGCGCACCCTGCCGCCGCCGGGGCAGAAGCGGCTGCAGGGGGCCGACGCCACCCATGCCTGGGTGTCCCTGTGGTGCGGCGAGGACCGGGGCTGGGTGGGCTTCGATCCCACCAACAACGTGCTGGCCCAGAACGACCACGTGGTGCTGGCCGTGGGCCGGGACTATTCCGACGTCTCGCCCATCAAGGGCCTGATCCTGACCCCCGGCGACCAGACCCTGAAGGTCGAGGTGGACGTGGTTCCGGAAGCCGTCCCGGCGCACTGAGCGTCCGGCCGGATCTGCGGTGTTGACGGGGTCCGGGCGCGCTGGTCTGGTCGGGGCCAAACAAGATCACCGGAGAGGACGCCATGAAGCTCTACAATTCCATCGGACCCAACCCGCGGGTCGTGCGGATGTTCATCGCCGAGAAGGGGCTGAAGGTCCCGGTAACCGAGATCGACCTGCTGGCGGGCGAGAACCGGGGCGGCGCCTATGTAGGCGTCAACCCCCACGGCACCACCCCGGCCCTGGAGGTCGAGAGCGGCAGCCACATCGCCGAGATCACGGTGATCTGCGAATATCTCGAGGAGTTGCACCCGACCCCCGCCCTGGTGGGCGAGACGCCCATGCAGCGGGCCGAGACCCGCATGTGGACCCGGCGCATCGACCTCAACATCTGCGAGCCCATGACCAACGGCTTTCGCGCCACCGAGGGCCGGGCCCTGTTCGCGCCGCGGATCAAGCTGGTCGGCGAGGCCGGCGGGGCCGAGTTGAAGGCCATCGCCCGGGACCGCATCCTGTGGCTGGACGGGCTGATGGGCGACCGGGCCTTTGTCTGCGGAGACCGGTTCAGCCTGGCCGACATCCTGCTGTTCTGCTTCCTCGACTTCGGCGTCTCGGTGGGTCAGCCGATCCCGGACGAGGCGGCATGGGTCAAGGCCTGGTTCGCGCGCATCAAGGCCCGCGCGAGCGCGGCGGCCTGAGGGCGGGGCTCAGTCCACCGGCGCCACGGCGATGATCTCCACCTCCGCCCCCAGCACCTGGACCGTGTCGCCCACGGCGCGTCCCAGCACGGCCTTGGCCACGGGGGACACGTACGAGATCGCGCCCTGCGCCGGGTCGGCCTCGTCCTCGCCGACGATGCGGAACACCTGGCGGCGGCCGTCCTCCCGGTCCAGGGTCACCCGGCGGCCGAACACCACCCGGTCCGCCGGAGCGTCCGGCGCCACCAGCTGGGCCGAGGCCCGCCGCGAGGTGACATAGCGCAGGTCCCGGGTGGCGCGGGCCATGGCCGTGCGGTCCGCGGCCACGCCGCCCTCGGCCTGGGCGGCGGCGTAGGCGGCCCGCGCCTCGGCCACGGCGGCGTCCAGGGCGGCGAGCCCCGACGGCGTCACCAGGTTCGGATGGGGCGAGATCGGCCGGTCCGGCAGATTGGCCGCCTGGGCCTCGGCGTCTTCCTCGCGGGTGAAGGCTACGCTCATCTCGGTCCGGGTCCTTTCAGAAGTGTGATCGCGCCGACATGACGCCCATTCCGCGTCGGCCGCAACGCGGCGCCAGAGGTTGTCCCCGCCGCGCAATCCTGACACACACGCGGGCGCCGCGCGCCGCGGCGATTGCTGGAGCAGCCCATGACGCGGGAGCCGGAGCGCCGGACCTTCTACACCCTGGATGGATTGAGGGCGATCGGCGCCTTTCTGGTGGTGATGCGTCACGTGCCGTTCCTGTTCGGGCCCATCGCCGTGCCGGAGAGTTTTCTGGCGGTGGACCTGTTCTATCTGGTCAGCGGCTTCGTCGTGGCCCACGCCTATCGGGATCGGCTGCTGGCGGGCGGGTTCGTCTGGATCTTCGTCAAGACCCGGCTGATCCGGCTCTATCCCCTCTACGCCTGCGGGCTGATCCTGGGCGTGGTGGTGGCGGTCCTGTGCATCGTCACCGATCCGGCGGGATGGTGGACGCCGGACAAGCTGCTGTGCGCCAGCGTCACCGGCCTGTTCATGATCCCGCTGCTGCCGGGCCTGCCGGCCAATGGCTCGTCCCTGGATGGGCCCACCTGGACATTGTTGCCCGAGCTTGTGGCCAATTTCGCCTATGCCCTGCTGATCCGCTGGCTGACCCTGCCGGTGCTGGCGGCGATCATCGGCCTGAGCGGGGCGGGCCTGGTCCTGGCCGAGCTCCACTACCAGACCCTCGACGTGGGCTTTGGCGCCACGCAGCCATGGGCGGCCCTGGCCCGGGTGGGCTTTTCCTTCTTCACCGGCGTGGTGGTGTTCCGCTGGGCGGGGCGTCAGCAGACCCACGCGACCTGGGCCTCCTGGGCGATCGTGGGGCTGATGACCGTCG
>CAINOV010000385.1 GCA_903851655.1 uncultured Caulobacterales bacterium | reverse complement strand
CGCATCGCCGGCGCGCTGGGCAAGCCGCTGGACGAGGTCTTTCAGTGGACCGACTGACCTGGCCGCGCCGGGGGCCGGGGTCGCCTACTCCAGCTCGGTCCGGGCCATCTCCAGGATGCGGCGGGCGCTGGCGGACGCCGCCGCCCGCTGCTTGTCCGGGGCCAGGGCGTCATATCCGGCCGGCTTGGGCAGGGTGACGATCGCCGCAGCGTCCCCGAACGCCAGGGTGACGGTAATCGACGTGTCCCCGGCCGCCACGGAGATCCGATCGTTCGTGACGAGTTTGCTCATGGCCGCACTCTACGCAATTTCATGCGGCGGTAGAAGCGGTTCCGGCGACGGCGCGCCAGACGGGATCACGGCGTCGGCTAGGTCGGTGCGGCCGTGGTCCCGGCGCGGGCGGCGGCGAGGGTGGCGGCGCGCTCCGCCTGGGCCCATCGCACGGGCAGGTCGTCCGCCATGCTCCGCCGCACCAGGGCCAGGACGTCCGGCGGCGCCGTCTCCGGCCGACCGGCGTCGAAGGGCGGCGCCGGGGCGTATTCGAGCCCCAGCTGCAGGGCCTGGGCGAAGGCCTTGCCGGCCAGCTCGGCGGCGACCACCAGGGCGAAGTCGATGCCGGACGTGACGCCGCCGGCCGTGATGATGTCGCCGTCGCGGACCACCCGGCCGGGATCGGGAATGACGCCGAACAGGCTCAGCATGTCCCGCCACGCCCAGTGGCAGGCGGCGCGCCGCCCCTGCAGCAGCCCGGTCGCCGCGAGGATCAGCGAGCCGGTGCACACCGAGGTCAGGTAGCGCGCGCTCAGGGCGAGGCGGCGCGCCTCGGCCATGAACGCCGGGTCGCAGGCCATCTCCGTCGCCGGGGCGCCTCCGGGGAAGAACAGCAGGTCGCATCGGTCCACCGCAGCCGTGGGCGTGGTCCCGGCGAAGACCAGCCCGCCCTCGCTGGAGATGTCGCCGCCGGTCGGGGAGGCGACAACGGTCTCGGCGCCGGGAATTCGGCTGAACACCGTGTGCGGGGCGGTGAAATCCAGCTGGGTCATGCCGGGATAGATCACCTCGACGATGCGGAAGGGACGGTCGGTCATGGAACGCTCCGGTCTGGAATTGACGCCCGCAGGATGCTGCGCCTAGGGTCCGGCTGAAATGACAATGATCCCTCGTTTTCCGCCATGATCCGCCGGATCGGCTTCCTGATCTTTCCCGATGTCCAGATTCTGGATCTCGCCGGCCCGGTCGCGGCGTTCGAGATCGCCGGGCGCTATGCCGAGGGCGCCTATGCGCTGGAGGTCATGGCCGCCCGGGATGGCGTGGTTCCCAGCTCCTCCGGGGCGGGCCTGGCGGCGGGCCGGTTCGACCCCGCCGTCCCGCGGGACACGCTGGTGGTGGCGGGCGGCGACGGAACCCGCTCCGCCTCCCACGACCCGGTGCTGCTGGCGGCGGTGCGCGAGGCGGCGGGGCGCGCGCGCCGGGTGGCCAGCGTCTGCTCCGGCGCCTTCATCCTGGCCGCGGCGGGGCTGCTGGACGGGCGACGGGCGACCACCCACTGGTCGCGCTCGCAGGACTTCAGCCGACGGTTTCCGCAGGTGCGGCTCGAGCCCGACCGCATCCACGTCAAGGATGGGGAGGTCTGGACCTCCGCCGGCATCACCGCGGGCATCGACCTGTCGCTGGCCCTGATCGCGGAGGACCTGGGGGAGGCGATCGCACGGCGCACGGCGCAGCAGCTGGTGGTCTATCGCCGGCGTCCCGGCGGTCAGTCCCAGTTTTCCGCCCTTCTGGACCTGGAAGGTCCCGAACACCGCTTCGCCCAGGTGCTGGGTTGGGCCCGGGAGCGGCTGGGTGAGCCCCTGACGGTGGAGCGTCTGGCCGAGCAGGCCGGCATGAGTCCCCGCCACTTCGCCCGGGCCTTCGCCGCGGAGACGGGCGTCACCCCCGCCAAGGCCATGGAGCGCCTTCGCGTCGAGGCGGCGCGGGCGCGGGTGGAGGCCGGGATCGAGCCCATCGAACGCATCGCGGCGACGGCGGGCTTCGCCGACGCGGAGCGCATGCGGCGCGCCTTCATCCGCGCCTTCGGCCAGCCGCCGCAGGCGTTGCGCCGCGCCGCGCGGGGGTGACGGGCTTTTCCCTTTACGTGCGGGATGGCGTATCATCGATGCTGATCGGAGCGTCCGCCCCATGCGCTCCCTCTCCGGAGCCGACCATGCACGACGCCGCGGGCCATGAAGACCACGACCACGACCACGACCACGACCCTTCCCAGGTTCCGTCCGACATCGCCCTGAGGGTCAAGGCGCTGGAGTCGCTGATGGCGGCCAAGGGGCTGGTGGACCCGGCGGCGCTGGACGAGATCATCGACACCTACGAGACCCGCATCGGCCCGCGCAACGGCGCGCGGGTGGTCGCCCGGGCCTGGAGCGACCCGGCCTTCCTGCAGCGTCTGCGCGCCGACGCCACCGCCGCCATCGCCGAGCTGGGCTTTGGCGGGCGGCAAGGGGAGCACATGCGGGTGGTGGAGAACACGCCCGAGGTCCACAACCTGGTCGTCTGCACCCTGTGCTCCTGCTACCCGTGGGCCGTGCTGGGACTGCCGCCCGCCTGGTACAAGTCCTCGGCCTATCGCGCCCAGGCGGTGATCGCCCCGCGCCAGGTCCTGGCGACCTTCGGCGTCGACCTGCCGGAGACGACGGAGATCCGGGTCTGGGACTCGACGGCGGAGATCCGCTACCTGGTCCTGCCCGAACGCCCGGCCGGGACCGAGGGCTGGGACGAGGACGCCCTCGCGGCCCTGGTCTCGCGGGACTCCATGATCGGCGTGGCGCGCCTGCCCGCCGCGGCGGGACCCCGGCCATGAACGGCGTGCACGACATGGGCGGCATGGACGGACTGGGCGAGGTGGACCCCACGCCCGACCGGGCCCTGTTCCACGCCCCGTGGGAGGCGCGGGTGCTGGGCCTGGTCCTGGCCAGCGCCGCCTGGGGCCGCTGGAACCTGGACGCCATGCGCCACGCCCGGGAGCGGATTCCCGCGGCGGACTATCTGCGGTTCGGCTATTACGAAAAGTGGTTCGCGGCCCTGGTCGACATGCTGGTCCGCCGGGACCTGCTGACGGCGGAGGAGCTGGCCTCCGGACGGCCCGATCCCGAAGCCCCGGTCCGGACCCCGGCCCTGACCGCCGCCGCGGTCGCCGGCGTGCTGGCCCGGGGCGGGCCGACGGAGCGGCCGGGCGGGCGTCCGCCGACCCTCGAGGCCGGCCGCGCCGTGCGGGCGCGCAACCTCCACCCGCCGGGGCATACGCGACTGCCCCGCTATGTCCGCGGACGCGCGGGCGTGGTCACCGCCGTTCACGGCTGTCACGTGTTTCCCGACGCCAACGCCGGCGGACAGGGCGAAGCGCCCCAGGCCCTCTACCAGGTCCGGTTCGCCGCCGCGGAGCTGTGGGGCGAGCGGGCGGACCCGAACGCGTCGGTCTATCTCGACCTGTGGGAGGATTATCTTGAGCCCCTCTGACGACCCGGCCCCGTCGCCGCCGGCCGTATTCGAGGCGCCCTGGCAGGCGTCGATCTTCGCCCTGGTGGTGGCCCTGCACGACCGCGGACTGTTCGCCTGGCGCGACTGGAACCGGGTGCTGGTCCAGGTGATCGCCGAGCAGGACGCCGCGGGCGCCGCCCGGTCGCCGTCCGACGGGATCGCCGATCCCGCCGGCGACGGCGCGCGGCATCCGGCGGACTGGGTGCGGGCGCTGGAGATCCTGCTGGCCGAGCGTTCCCTGGTCACGCCCGACGAGTTGACCGGCATGGCCGAGGCGTGGGCTCAGGCCTACCGGACGACCCCCCACGGCCAGCCCGTGACCCTTGAGGCCTGACCGACCCGTAACGGCTTCTTGAGCTTTGTGCTGATACGGCTGCGCGCCGCGTATCAGAAGTCCGTGCCCATGAGCCATCTTCCCAAGTTCGCCCAGGACGCCGCCTTCGGCGCCGACGACGATCCCCTCGACGGCGTCGCGGGGGCCGATGGCGCGCCTGACGCCGCGTTTCCCCTGGCCTCGGCGCAGCAGGCCCCGCTCGTCGGGCGCCTGGCCGAGATGTCGGGGATCTACGCCATCGTGCTGGTGACCATCTTCGGTCTGGCCAACGCGCTGGGGCTGTTCTGACCAAGTCCCCACTGCCGCGATCCGTCGCATCCGCAGGACGCATCGCCTCTGCTGCGGGAATCCGGTTGGCGTCATGGGCGCGCGAGTCCCTATATGCCCGTGACAGGCGTCGGATCCGGTATCCGGCCGGAGACCGATGACCATGGATGACGATTTTCGCCGCGCCGCCCTCGACTATCACCGCTTTCCCACCCCCGGAAAGCTGTCGGTTGAGCCCACCAAGGCCCTGGCCACCCAGCGGGACCTGGCGCTGGCCTATTCCCCCGGCGTGGCCGCCGCCTGCGAGGCGATCGTCGAGAACCCCGACGCCGCGCTGGACCTGACCGCCCGGGGCAACCTGGTGGCGGTGGTGACCAACGGGACGGCGGTGCTGGGCCTGGGCGCCATCGGCCCCCTGGCGGGCAAGCCGGTGATGGAGGGCAAGGCCGTCCTGTTCAAGAAGTTCGCCGGGATCGACGTGTTCGACATCGAGGTCGACTGCACGGACCCGCAGAAGTTCATCGAGATCGTCGCCTCCCTCGAGCCCACCTTCGGCGGGATCAACCTCGAGGACGTCAAGGCCCCGGAATGCTTCGTCATCGAACAGGCCCTGCGGGCGCGGATGAACATTCCGGTGTTCCATGACGACCAGCATGGTACGGCGATCGTCTGCGCCGCCGCGGTGCGCAACGCCCTGGTGCTGCAGGGCAAGAAGCTGGAGGACGTGCGGCTGGTGACCTCCGGCGCAGGGGCCGCGGCGCTGGCCTGCGTCGACCTGCTGGTGTCCATGGGCCTGCCGGCCAAGAACGTGACCCTGACGGACATCAAGGGCGTGGTCTGGCAGGGGCGCGATCCGGACATGCCGCCGAACATGGCCCGCTACGCCATCCGCACCAATGCGCGGGCCCTGAAGGACGTGCTGCGCGGCGCCGACATCTTCCTCGGCCTGTCGGCGCCCCGGGTGCTGAAGCCGGAATGGCTGTCCCTGCTGGCGCCCAATCCGATCATCCTGGCCATGGCCAATCCCGAGCCGGAGATCCTGCCCAGCGAGGTGCACGCCCACCGCCCGGACGCCATCGTCGCCACCGGCCGCAGCGATTTCCCCAACCAGGTCAACAATGTCCTGTGCTTCCCCTTCATCTTCCGCGGGGCCCTGGACGTGGGCGCCACCGAGATCAACGAGGCCATGAAGGCCGCCGCCGCGGAGGCCATCGCGGCGCTGGCCCGGGCCGAGGCCAGCGAGGCCGTGGCCAACGCCTATGGGGGCGTGTCGCCCAAGTTCGGCAAGTCCTACATCATCCCGGCCCCCTTCGATCCGCGGCTGATCCTGACCGTCGCCCCGGCCGTGGCCCGAGCGGCGATGGAGAGCGGTGTGGCGCGGCGGCCGATCACCGATTTCGACGCCTATCGCGCCCAGCTGGAGCGGTTCGTCTATCGGTCGGGCCAGCTGATGCGGCCGATCTTCGCCCACGCCCGCTCCATCGAGGCCCGCGTCGCCTATGCGGAGGGGGAGGACGAGCGGGTGCTGCGCGCCGCCCAGTCCGCGGTGGACGAAGGCATCGCCCGGCCCGTGCTGATCGGCCGGCGGGACGTCATATCCGCCCAGATCGCCCGGCTGGACCTGCGGCTGGAGGCGGAGGGGACGGCGGAGATCTTCGATCCCTCCGAACAGACCGAGCTGGCGGCGGGGCTCGCCGCGGAATACGGCAAGCTGGTGGGGCGCCGGGGCGTGACGCCGGCGGAGGCGGCGCGGAACTTCCGCCGCCAGTCCACCATCGCCACCGCCATGCTGCTGCGCCGCGGCCTGGTGGACGCGGCCCTGGTGGGCGGGGCGGGGGACTGGTGGCGGCGCTTCACCACCATCCTGCCGATCATCCCCAAGGCCGATGACGTGAGCCGCGTCTATTCCATGACGGTGCTGATCCTGCCCAAGGGGTCGCTGTTCATCGCCGACACCCATGTGAATCTCGAGCCCACCGCCGCCCAGCTGGCGGAGCTGACCCACCTCGCCCAGAGGGAGGTGCGGCGCTTCGGCCTGACGCCCAAGGTGGCGCTGCTCTCCCACTCCAATTTCGGCGCCAGCCACTCCCCGTCCGCGCGGCGGATGAGCGAGGCCCTGAGCCGCATCCGCGCCGCCTATCCCGACCTGGTGGTGGACGGGGAGATGCACGGGGACTCCGCCCTCAGCCAGCCAATCCGCGACCGGCTGATCGCCGATTCGCCCATCGAGGGGTCTGCCAACCTGCTGATCATGCCGTCGCTGGATGCGGCCAACATCTCGCTGTCGCTGCTGGCCGGGGCGTCGGACGGGCTGCTGGTGGGGCCGGTGCTGCTGGGCATGTCCAAGCCGATCCACGTCCTCAGCCCCACGACCACGGCCCGGGGGATCACCAACCTGACGGCCCTGGCGGTGACCCAGTCCGGCGCCGGTCATCCTGCCGTCCCTCCCGGCCCCGGCCCCGGCGCGGCCCCGCCGACGGGGGCGAGCTTTGCGCCGAAGCGGCCGTCCCGGTCCCGGTTCTGGCCGTTCTGACGTCATGGCCCGGACAAATTGCGTCCAAGGGTTGCAATAATTTCGATTTAAAACCATCCTCCTGCGCGAGCGGCGTTTCGCCGCTGCGTGGGAGAGGTCGCCCGTCTCATGGAATTCTCGTCGTCCGGGGCCCCAATGACCGCCGCTGATCTCGACCGGGCGACGACGATGCTCCGGTGCGAGCCTGCGGCCCTGTGGGCCCTGCTGGCGGTGGAGACGTCGGGCGCCGGCTTCCTGCCCGACCGCCGGCCGAAGCTGCTGTTCGAGCGGCATTATTTCAGCCGCCTGACCGAAGGGCGGTTCGACACCCTCGATCCGGACATCAGCGCGGCGACGCCCGGCGGCTACGGACCGGCGGGGGCGCATCAATATGACCGGCTGCAGGCGGCCCTCCTGCTGGACCGCCCCGCCGCCCTGGAGAGCGCCTCCTGGGGGATCGGCCAGATCACGGGGGCGGCGTTCAAGACCGCCGGCTATTCCGACGTGGAGACCCTGGTGGCGGACTGCGTGGGCGGGGAGGGGGCGCAGCTCGTCTGCCTGGCCCGCTTCCTGGTCAGCACCGGCCTCGCCACGGCCCTGCGGGACCGGAACTGGACCCAGCTGGCCCGGGGCTACAACGGTCCGGACTACGCCGCCAATCACTATGACAGCCGTCTGGCCAGCAGCCACCAGACCTTTGTCGACGCCGGGCCGCCGGATCTGGACGTGCGGGCGGCGCAGCTGGGCCTCAGCTATCGGGCCTGGCCGGTGATGGTGGACGGCCGGCTGGGCCCCTCGACCCGCGCGGCGCTGGCGGACTACCAGGCGCGGGAGGGCCTGCCGGTGACCCGGACGGCGGACGCCGCGACCCTGGCGCGGCTGTTCGAGGTCGAGCCTGGCCGCGCCAGTCCCGCCCTGCGCGCGACGCCCTGACCGTCCGGATCCGGGCCGCCGGGATCCGCCGCCAAAGGTTTTGGCAACACAATTGTCCGATGCTGTCACTCCATGACGGGACGAGTGACGACGACTCAGGCATCGGCTGTGTTGACGACCGCGTCTTTCGGGGTCGGCGCGCATCTGTGCCTTGCGGCCGCTCTGACCTGGCTGTCCCTGTGCTATTTCACCGCCCCCGGCCAGGCCGCCTTCGTCTGGCCCGCCAACGGCGTCGTGCTGGCTCTGGCGCTGCGGTCCCGTCCGGGGCGCCTGGTCCCGGTTCTGGCGCTGAGCACCCTGGCCGTCGCCACGGGCGTGCTGCTGGCCGGACAGACCCTCCGGAACGCCCTGCTGAGCGGTCTGTGCAATGTGGGCGAGACGGCCCTGGTGACGCTGGCGCTGCGTCGCGTGGCGGACGGCGCCCCGGATCTGACCCGGTTCCGGGATCTGATGTTGTTCGCCGCGTTCGCGGTCGTGGCGCCCCTGGTGTCGGGGGCGGCGGCCACAGGTCTGTTCGTCGGCTTCGGGGCGCCTTCGGCCCTCCCGTTCCTGAAGGGATGGTGGTTCGCCAACGGGCTGGGTCTCCTGATCGCCACGCCGGCCGCCTTGACCGTGTATCGTCCGGGACTGTCCTCGCCGCGGGAGGCGCGTCGGGCCTGGGCGCGACCGGTGGCCGGCGCCGCGGTGCTGGCGGTGATGGCGGCCAACACCCTGTTCCCCGTCGGCGCCGTTTCCATCGGCGGGCTGGCGATCCTGGCGCTGGTGGGCGCGGAATACGGCGCCGGGGCGGCGGCGGCGTCGCTGCTGCTGGTCTCCACCGCCGTCCTGGCCCGGCGGGTGGCCGGCGCCTCCCTGGCGGATCTGCCCACCGAGCAGGCCTGGCTGGCGGCCCAGTCCCTGGTCGTGCTGGCCCTGACCTCCCTGGTCGCCGAGCAGAGGCGGCTGCAGGCCGAGCTGGCCCAGCGTCTGGGACAGTCGGAGGCGGAGCGTCTGGCCATCGCCGACTCCGACCGACTGGCCCGGCTGGCCGGCGCGGTGGCGCAGATCGGCTATTGGCGCACCGACTTCCGCACCGGCGAGACCGTCTGGTCCGACGCCATGCTGGAGATACTGGGTCTGCCGCAGGATGAAGCCGGTCGGCGCCTGGACATCCAGACCGCGATCCGGACCTGCGTCATCGAGGCCGACCAGGCGCAGATGTTCCGCCTGTCCGAGATCCTGCGGGCCGGGGGAGAGCCCTGGTCGGCCAATGTCCGCGTCCGCCGACCGTCCGACGGGACCCTGCGCCGCCTGTCCCTGCGGGGCGAGCCGGAGCTGACGCCCGAGGGCGCGCTGGCCGCGGTCCTCTGCGTCGGCCGGGACGTCACCGCAGAGGCCGACGCCCGCGCGGCCCTGGAGGAGAGCGAAGCCCGCTTCCGGATGGTGACGCAGAACATCCACGACCCGGTCCTGCACCTGTCCCTGGACGGCGAGATCCGCTTCGCCTCCAACGCCATCCACCGCTACGGCTACGAGATGGGCGAACTGGAAGGGCGCAACGCCAGCGAGTTCATCCATCCCGACGACCTGCCGGGCTTTGCGGATTTCGTCCGCCAGCTGCCTGGACTGACCACCCTGGACGGCCTGGACTTCACATCGGAGTTCCGCATCCGCACGGCGTCAGGGGACTATGTCTGGGTCGAGGGCAAACCCTCCCTGATCCTTGACGCCGAGGGGCGGGTGGACGGCTATGTCAACGGCCTGCGGGACGTGACCAGCCGGCGGAAGGCCGAGGCCGCCCTGCTGGAGAGCGAGGCCCGCTACCGCGTCCTGGCCGAGGCGTCGCCGGACCTGGTGATCCGCTGCGATCTGGATCTGCGGCTGGAATATGCGTCCCCGCGGCTGGCGGACTATGGCTACGATCTCGAGTCCGTGCTCGGTCGCTCCATCGAGGACATGATCCACCCCGCCGACCGCCGCTTCGTCGCCCTGCGCATCCGCGAGGGCCTGGAACGGGGCGAGATGGATCTGACGCTGGACCGCACCCACCGCATGCTGACCGCCGCCGGGGCGACGATCTGGGTGGAGTCCCGCCCCTCGATCATCCGCTCCGCCAGCGGCGAACCGGTGGCGATCCTGGCCCAGGTCCGGGATGTCACCGAGCGCCGGGCCCAGCTGAAGGCGCTGGAGGACAGCGAGCTGCGCTACCGGACCATCGCCGAGCGGGTGACGGACATCATCACGGTCGCCGGCGTCGACGGTCAGTTCCGCTATCTGTCCCCCGCCATCGAAGCCGCCACGGGCTATGCCCCCGAGGAGCTGGTCGGGGACGTCTGGTCGCGGCATGTGCATCCCGACGACAGGGACGCCGCCGCCGCCGCCTATCTGGCCATCGCCCGGGGCGAACCCGATGCGGCGACCGAGATCCGCTACCGGGCGCGACGCCGCGACGGGACCTGGGTCTGGCTCGAATCCCGTCCGGCGCCGAAGCGCGGCGAGGACGGTCGGCTGGAGAGCTTCATCGACGTGATCCGCGACGTCAGCCGGCATGTGGAGCTGGAGACCGACCTGCGCTCGGCCAAGGAGGCGGCTGAGCGCGCGGCCCTGGCCAAGTCCGAGTTTCTGGCCAATATGAGTCACGAGATCCGCACCCCCCTGACAGCGGTGCTGGGCTTCGTCGGGGTGCTGACCGACCGCCAGGACCTGTCCGAGGACAGCCGACTGGACCTCGAGCGCATCGACCACGCGGGCCGGACCCTGCTGTCCATCGTCAACGACATCCTCGAAGTGTCGAAGCTCGACGCCGGTCAGGTGATGATCAAGCGGGCGCCCTGCGATGTCCGGCGGCTGACGGCGGACCTGATCGACATGTTCGCGCCCCAGGCCCGGGCCAGGGGCCTGTCCCTGTCGCTGGAGGTGAGCGACGCGGTCCCGCCCGCCGTGCTGATCGACGCCGACCGGGTGCGCCAGGTGGCCGTGAACCTGATCGGCAACGCCCTGAAATTCACGGACCGGGGCGCCGTCCGGGTCGAGGTGGATCACACCGGGGCCGACGGACGGCTGGTCCTGCGGGTCCGCGACACCGGCCCCGGACTGGACGCCCAGCAGATGGCGGTCCTGTTCAAGCGGTTCTCCCAGGTGAACACGTCGGTCACCCGCAGGCAGGGGGGGACCGGCCTGGGTCTCGCCATCTGTCGCGGACTGGCCGACGCGATGGAGGGGGACATCGGCGTCGAGAGCGCGCCGGGCGCCGGCGCCTGCTTCCAGTTGCGGACGCCGGCGCCGCCCTGCGCCCCGCAGGTCCAGGAGCCGATCCCGCAGCCGGACTTCGACGGGGTCAGCCTGCTGGTGGTGGACGACAACGCGTCCAACCGGGACCTGGCGGCGCGGATCTTCGTCAATCTCGGCTTTCGCGTGGACGTCGCCGCCAGCGGACTGGAGGGCGTCGTCGCCTGCGAGGACGTGGCCTATGACCTGATCCTGATGGATATCCGCATGCCCGACGTGGATGGGCCGAGCGCGGCGCGGCGCATCCGCGAAGGCGCCGGCCTGAGCCGCAACTGCCCGATCATCGCCTTCACCGCCGATGTGGACGCGGGTCTGGACCAGCGTTTTCCGGGGCTGTTCTCGGGCATGGTGCGCAAGCCCATCGAGCCGGCCCAGCTGATCAGCGCCGTCGCCGCGGTGCTGCCGGCGTCCCCGGGCGCCGCCACCGCGGAAAGGCTCAACGTCCCGACCGCGCTCTGACACCCGGGCGGCGGACATTGCCAACAGTTAATGTGAGAGTGCTTGCCTCGACGCTGGGTTGATCCCTAGTCTGCGCCCCTTGAACGCCGGACGACGACCGGCCTGGGGGAGACTGCACGCATGCGCCGACTGACCGCCACCCTTCTGTCGGGCGCCCTGCTGCTCGCGCCCGCCCTTGCGCCGTCGCTCGCCCATGCCGACGGCGCCGCCAAGCCGGCGGACGCCGCGGCGCAGAAGAAGCCCGACGCCGACACGGTGGAGGCCAGCGCCGTGGAGACCGCCCATCCCGTCGCCCGGTCGATCCCGTTCCATGGCTCGACCCTGAACTACACGGTGACGCCGGGGACCCTGACCCTGCGCAATGACGAGGGCGTGGCCACGGCCAGCATCTTCTATGTCGCCTATACGGTGAAGCCGGCGCCCGGCGCGCCGCCGCGGCCGGTCAGCTTCCTCTACAATGGCGGGCCCGGCTCCTCGAGCATGTGGCTGCATCTGGGCTCGTTCGGGCCGCTGAAGATCGCGCTGCCCGGCGCCGACATGCTGGCCGCCGCGCCGGTGAAGCTCACGCCCAACCAGGACACGCTGCTGGACAAGACCGATCTGGTGTTCATCGACGCCCCGACGACGGGCCTGTCGCGGATGCTGGGCAAGACCGAGGGCAAGACCGTGTTCGGCGTGGACGGGGACCTCGACGCCTTTTCCCGGGCGATCCAGCGCTACCTCAAGGTTTACAGCCGCTGGGACAGCCCCAAGTTCCTGATCGGCGAGAGCTACGGCACCCTGCGCTCCGCGGGTCTCGCCCACCTGCTGGCGGAAAAGGGCGTGCAGCTGAACGGCGTGGCCCTGGTCTCCACGACCCTCGACATCGGCCTGCTGTTCCAGGCCAATGACCGGGGCTATGTGAACGTGCTGCCCACCGAGGCGGCGGCGGCCTGGTATCACAACCGCCTGGCCGCGAAGCCGG
>CAINOV010000384.1 GCA_903851655.1 uncultured Caulobacterales bacterium | reverse complement strand
TTCCAGAACAAGAACAAAAGCAGAACTTACGGGAAATGGGAAGCGGTCGCTGCGCTCCCATGGCCACACTCCGAAACCATCCCCATCTGAATTTCAGACGAAGATTGACTCCTACAGGTTGTATTTTATACACTGGATGGGTTGTCAGTGGGTATTCACCCGTCCCGTCCCAGAACATTCAGGAACCGGCCGATGGTCAAGACGGTTGACTATGTCGCCTTGGTGACACTTGTCCTGATTTTCCTGTATCTGATGACCGACATGGCCCAGATGAACGGTCATGCGGCGCGGGATGACTGCCTGGCCATCCTGGCCGGCGCCAATCTCATCAGTCTCGCCCTGCGGGTCGAGGGGCGTCGACCGCGGCAATTCCCTGTGGACGGGGGGATGACCCGGGTCAGCGCACCTTTTCGGCGGCCAGATCCCGCCAGGCCAGAGCCTCCTTGCGGAACGGACCCGACAGCCGGGCGATCCGACGGTCGATCTCCGCCAGATTGTCCTTCGCCTCCGCCATCTTCCCGGTCTCGGCCAGGAAGGCGGTGAAGCGGGCCATGGCCTCGAAGCCGGGCATCCGCTCCGACGCCCAGCGATAGGACTGGTCCGCCTCGGCGAAGCGGCCCAGCGCGTGATAGGCCCGGGCGGTGGCCAGGATGGACGGGGGCGTGTTGCCCTCCTCCCCCTGGGCGGCGAGGCTCTGCAGCACGTCCAGCGCGTCGGCGGGACGGGCCAGCTCCAGCAGCGCCCGGGCCCGGCCCAGCTTCAGGGCCGGGTCGTCGGCGTGCACGCCGGTGGCCGCCTCCCGGTAGAGCTGTTCGGCCTCGGCGAACTTGCCATGGGCCATGGCCGCGGCGGCGAAGCGCATGCGGTTGTGCACGGTGGGGGTGTCCTCGGCGGCGGCCTTGGCCTCCCGGTATTCCCGGCCGGGATCCAGGGTCGCGCGGGCCGTCTGGCCCAGCTTGCGGGCGGCGTTCCCGCTGAGCAGGGACGGGATCAGGATCACGGCGATATAGGCCAGGCTGCCGATGCCCTGGAACATCAGCACGATCCACAGCCAGAAGGTGTCCTGCTTGGTCCGCACGATGTGGAAGCACAGCGCGATCGACAGGCCGATCGACAGGAGGAAGCCGGGGCTGAGGATGAAGGCGAGGATGGACAGCATGGGACGCCCTATACCTCACCCGGGCCGGCTTGGGCAGCCTTGCGCGGGTCGAGCTTTTCCGCAGGCGCGAGGCGCATGACCTCGGTCTGGTACTTTTCGTCCTCTCCCGCCGCCAGGATCGGCAGGGCGTCGGCGCAGGCGTGGCACAGGGCCTCGACCCACGGGCCCTCCACCTTGTGGAAGTCGGACAGGACATGGCCCATCACCCGGTCCTTGTGCCCCGGATGGCCGATGCCCATCCGCGCCCGGCGGAAGTGCGGGCCGATCTGGCTGGTGATGGAGCGGATGCCGTTGTGCCCCGCCGCCCCGCCCCCGTGCTTCATGCGGAAGCGGCCGGGCGCCAGGTCCAGCTCGTCATAGAAGACCACCACGTCGGCGGGATCGGCCTTCAGGAAGTTGACGGCGGCGCCCACGGCCCGGCCGCTCTCGTTCATGAAGGTCTGGGGCTTCATCAAAAGGGCGCGCACGGGGCCGGTCGGGGTCTCGATGGACCCTTCGGACACCAGGCTCTGGAATTTCGAGCGCTCCGTCCCGAACCGCCAGCGGCGCGCGATCGCGTCCACGGCCAGGAAGCCGATATTGTGGCGGTTATAGGCGTATTTCGGGCCGGGATTGCCCAGGCCCACCAGGATCAGCATGGCGAGGCTCCCGCCCGGGCGCGCTCCCGACCCGGCGATCAGCCGGCGGCGTTGGCCGCCGCTTCCGCCGAGGCCGAGGCCGCGGACCCGGCGATGGTGGCGATGGTGAAGTCGCGGCCCTTGATCACCGGCTCGACGCCCGCGGGGGCGTTGAGGTTGGACCAGCGAACGGAGTCGCCGATTTCCAGACCGGTCAGGTCGGCCACCAGGTCCTCGGGGATGTGATCCGCCGGGGCCCAGACTTCCACTTCGTGCCGCGAGATGTTCAGGGCCGCGCCGCGCTTCATGCCCGGGCTCAGCTCCTGGTTCTTGAAGTGAACCGGGATGTTGATCTTCACCAGCTGGTGCTCGTCCACGCGATAGAGGTCGAAATGCACGGGCTGGTCGGTGACCGGATGGAACTGGATGTCCTTGGCGATGACGCCCTGGGTCTCTTCGCCGTGCTTCAGCGTGACCAGGTGGCCCAGCAGCTTGCCGGTGTAGAGGGCCTTGCGGAACTCGTTGGCGTTCACCGCCACCGGCACGGGACCGCGGGGGCCGCCGTACAGCACGCCCGGGACCTTGCCGTTGCGGCGGGCTTCGCGGGAGCCGCCGGTGCCAGTGCGCTCGCGGACTTCAACGTTGAGGACGATCTCGGCCATGACGGTCTTCCGAAACAAATCCGCCGCGCATGAGTCTGCGCGGCGAGGGAAAAAGCGGTCTGGCCCCGCGACGGACGCAGGGCGCAAGTGAGCGCGGGTCTATACACGCTCCGTTCGGGGGATGCAACGGGGGGCGTGTTCCATGTCCGGACGGAGGGTCCCGGGTCTTCGCCCGGGACAGACGACTTTCCTAGATTCAAAATCCGTCGTCATTCCCGCCCTTGAGGCGGGAACCTCCATCAAGGTGAGGCGCCATATCCGGATCAAGGTTCCCGGGTCTT
>CAINOV010000383.1 GCA_903851655.1 uncultured Caulobacterales bacterium | reverse complement strand
CGGACAGGCGGCCCGGCAGGCGCCGTGACCGATGCAGTGGCTGGGCTGCACCAGTTCCGCCTTGCCGCGGATCATGCCGAGGATGTCCCCCTCCGGACAGGCCTTGGCGCAGGCGCCGCAGCCGATGCACTTCACCGGATCAATCACCGGGTGAAGGGACGGCGGCTCGTCCAGGCCGGTCTCCAGGGCTTCCTTCTGCTTGGCGATGCTGGCGCTTTCAATCATCCGACGACGGATGAACCAGTAGAGCAGGATCGGCAGGCACAGGGCCGGATAGAACAGCCACTGTTCGTCGAGCCAGGGCGGAACCGTCAGTCCGTTCATCCAGTCCGGCAAGTTCAATGCACTCCGTAGGTGCGGGCGGCGTCGCTGATCCGGCCGCGGGCGGCGGCGTCGTCGGCGAAGGCGGCCAGACCATGGGTCAGGGCCGAACGGGCCTTGTCGTCCTCGCCCATCTGCTTGCGGGAGCGGATCAGCATGATCCAGCCGTCCGCGTCCTGGGGCGAGGCCGCGAGGCGGGCCTCCAGCTTGCCGATCATGCCTTCGATCATCGCCTGCCGGTCAGTCGGCGCCATCTGCTGCGCCGCCTGCACCTGGTCCGCGGACGGTCCCGGTATGCCGGCCGTCGCCGGTCCCGCGAGGGGTCCCGCCGCCATCGGGGGCGCCACCGACGGCGCGGCGTCCGGCGGCAGACGATCGGCGACATTGATCCCGCTGTCGGCGGCCACCTTGCGGATCGCCTGCTTCGCGGCCAGGGCCTCGCTGGAGTCCGGGGCCTGGGTGTTCAGTATGCCGAACAGGTCCTCCAGGGCGCCCTTGCTGTCGCCGCGCTCATGCCGCAGCCGGGCCATGTAGATGCGGGCGCGGGCGTCCCGGGGGTCGGCGGACAGGGCCTTGCGGAAGGCGTCCTGCGCCTGCGGCGTCACCTTGTCGCCGGCGGCCTTGGTCATGGCCTCCCCATAGGCGGACTGGAAGGCGGCGTTGTCCGGCTTCAGCGCCACGGCGTGGGCGTAGGCCTTCACCGCCTGGTCGTATTTCTGCGTCGCATAGTAGGACCAGCCCAGCATCCGCCAGCCGTCCGGGTCGTTGGGCCGGGCCTCCAGCCGCTTTTCCAGGCGGGTCATGAGCGTGTCCACGTCCGGCAGGGTCGGCGGCGATCCGGGCGCGGGAACGCCCCCCGCCGCCACCGCCGCCTGCGGGGTCTTGTCTCCGGTCATGGCGTAGATCCCGCCGGCGGCCACCAGAACGGCGGCGGCCGCGCCGCCGGACAGCACCCAGGTCCGGGGATAGCCAAATAGCTTCGCTTCGCTGGCGGAGTGGGCCGGCGTCTCGGCCGGGGTCGCCGCGGCGGGGTCCGCCGGGGTCTTCGGCGCGCCCGGGGTCCTCCGTAGGAACGGGATCATCACGATCCCCATGGCGACGGCGCCGAGCAGGAAATAGATCAGGGTCATGGGCATCGGAGAATGTCCTGTTGCGCGAAGTCTGCAGCCCTTGCGGCCGATAGGTCAGGAAAGCGGGGACTCAGGAAAGCGGATCATCTTCGACGGCGTCGTCGGCCGGGTCGACGGCGCCGGTGCGGGACGCGAACACCAGGGCCGCGCCGGCCACTCCCAGAATGGCGAAGGGGCCCAGCCACAGGGCCCAGGTGTTCGGCTGGAAGGGCGGGCGGAGCAGCACGAAATTGCCGTAGCGGGCCACGAGAAATGCCTTGGCCTGCTCGTCGCTGTCACCGGCGCTCAGGCGCTCGCGCACCATCAGGCGCATGTCCCGGGCCAGGGGGGCGGCGGAGTCGTCGATGTTCTGGTTCTGGCAGACGACGCAGCGCAGCTCCTTGCTGATATGCTGGGCGCGGGCCTCGAGGGACGGGTCGGACAGCATCTCGTCCGGCTCGACCGCCGCAGCGACGCCGGCGCCCAGAGCGACGGTCAGCGCCATCGCGGCCAGGGCGGCCGTCGCCCGGGGGGCGAGAGGCCGGCTCATTGGCCCTGCTCCAGCTTGGCGATCATCGGGGCCAGGGTTCCGCGCCATACCTCCGGCGTGATCGGGCCGACCTGCTTGTAGCGGATGCGGCCGGTCCGATCGATCAGGAAGGTCTCCGGCGCGCCGGTCACGCCTAGGTCCAGGCTCAGCCGCCCGGCCTGGTCGTTACCGACCTTCACATAGGGGTCGCCCATCATCTTCAGCGTCTTGGCGCCGTCTGCCGGATCGTCCTTCCAGTCGACCCCGTAGATCGGCGCGCCGCCGGCCGCGAGCTCCATCAGATAGGGATGCTCCATCTTGCAGGCGCCGCACCAGGACCCCCAGACATTGACCAGCACCACCTTGCCGCGGATGTCGTCGCGGCTGAAGCCGCCGTCGCCCGCCCGCACGGGGCCCAGGGCGAAGGCGGGGGCGGGCTTGCCGATCAGCACCGACGGCAGGGTCGACGGATCCTGCTGCAGGCCGAAATAGAGCGCCACCGCCAGGACGCCGAACACCAGGAGCGGAGCGAGAGACGCCGCGAGAAGCATCTTGCGGGACAGGGTCACGCCACGCCCTCCGCTCCCGTGGGCGCAGTCGCAGTCGCAGGCGCCGGCCGGCTTCCGGCGCGGACCTCTGCGGCGCTGTCGCCGGTGCGCGGTCCGGACTGGGTGCGATTGCCGACCAGGGCGAGGACGCCGCCCAGGGCCATGACAAAGCCGCCCAGCCAGATCCAGATGGCCAGGGGATGGCTGTAGAAGCGCACGGTCCAGCGACCGTCGGTCACCTGATCACCCAGGGCCACATAGAGGTTGCCGAACGGTGTCTCGCGCACGCTGGCCTTGGTGGTCTCGGACTGGCGCTCCGGATAGAAGCGCCGCTCTGGCGTCAGATGGATCACGTCGCCGCCGGGCGCGACAGCGTCGATGCGGGCCCGGACATATTCGAAGTTCGGCCCCTTGCCGGTGGAGACGTCCTTCAGGGTCAGCTGGCGGCCGATGAAGGGCGTGCTCTGACCCGGGCCCAGCAGGGCGACCCCCTCCTCCTTGGCGGTGGTGGCGCCGCCGAGGCCGCAGACCAGCAGCCCGATCCCCAGATGGGCAATGATCGCCCCCCAGGTGGCCATGGGCAGCGCCCGGGCCAGCTTGAGGGAGTCCGCCAGGGGCGCCTGGCCGATCCGGGCGCGCCGCACCAGGATCAGGGCGGCGCCGACGATCAGCCAGGTCGCCAGCCCCAGCCAGAGCGCGAGCAGCAGGTTGCGTCCGTGCGTCGCTGCGCCGGTCAGGATCAGCACGGAAAAGGCCAGGAACAGGCCCGGCCCGATGCGCGCGACCCAGCCCCTGGCGCTGTCCTTGCGCCACAGCAGCAGCGGCCCGATGACCATGGCCAGCAGCAACGGCGCGGCGAGGGGCACGAAGGTCAGAGCGTAATAGGGCACGCCGACCGAGATCTTGTCCTTGCCCGACAGCTCGACGAACAGGGGATAGAAGGTGCCGAGGAACACCGTGCCGGTGATGGTCACCAGCAGGATGTTGTTCAGCACGAGGCTGCCCTCGCGGCTGAACAGGCCGAACACCCGGCCCGACGGGAGCCCCGGCGCCCGCAGGCCGTAGAGGGCCAGCCCGCCGCCGGTGGCCAGGATCAGGATGATCAGGATGAAGGTGCCCCGCGCCGGATCCACGGCGAAGGCGTGGACGCTGGTCAGGATGCCGGAGCGGACCACGAAGGTGCCCAGCAGGCTCATGGAAAAGGTCAGGATCGACAGGAGCAGGGTCCAGCGCTCCAGGGAGAAGCGCCGCTCCACCACCAGGGCGGAATGGACCAGCGCCGTGCCCAGCAGCCAGGGCATCAGCGACGCGTTCTCCACCGGATCCCAGAACCACCATCCGCCCCAGCCGAGCACGGAATACGCCCATAATGAGCCCAGGGTGATGCCGATGGTCAGGCAGATCCAGGCCGCCAGGATCCAGGGCCGGGCGTAGCGGACCCACAGGCCGCCGGCCGGCCCCTCGATCAGGGCGGCGACGGCGAAGGAAAACGCCGTCGAGAAGCCCACATAGCCGAGATAGAGCATCGGCGGATGCGAGACGATGCCCGGATCCTGCAGCAGCGGATTGAACCCCTCCCCCTCCAGCGGGACCGGAAACAGACGCACGAACGGGTTGGAGGTAAAGATGATGAACAGCAGGAAGAAGACGCCGATCAGTCCCTGAACGCCCAGGACGCGGGCGCGGAAAGTGTCCGGCATGCTGCGTCCAAAATACGCGATGGCGGCGCCAAAGAGCGCCAGCACCAGAACCCAAAGCAACATGGATCCTTCATGGTGACCCCAGGTGGCTGCAATCTTGTAAAACAGAGGCTTGGTTGTATGCGAATTCGCAGCAACAACCATGACCGAGAAATCAGAGGTTGCGAACAACCGCACAAGGATAGCGAAGGCCACGGCGACAAACAGGAACTGTCCGAACGCTGCGGACTGGGAAAGGGCCATGATCCGGGGATTGGCGCGCAGTGGACCCACGAACCCCGCGGCCATCTGGACTATCGAAAGTCCGAGCGCGAGGTACAGACAAAATCGCCCTATCTCAGGAATCATTCACACCATCCTTACCAACTCGAACCATAAACTTGATTAGGTCATTTTTGCGGGCAAGAACCGCTTTCTTCGCCTTCGAGTTACC
Organism: uncultured Caulobacterales bacterium; assembly: GCA_903851655.1. GTDB lineage: Bacteria > Pseudomonadota > Alphaproteobacteria > Caulobacterales > Caulobacteraceae > CAIMFV01. The sequence goes on along the minus strand of CAINOV010000383.1, from coordinate 976 downwards.
ATTTTCAGTCTTAAAAGAGTCTGTCGTTTCCCGGAGCCAGTGACGTATCTCCCACGGCCGGGCCGGCGACGGGACAAGGGGTTGATGAAAGCATGAGTCTGGATCTCCGCACCGCTCAGACAGATCACGCCCGTCCTGCGCGGCCGTCCCGGAAGGACCGGCGGACCAAGGGCGATGGCGGGGTGGCCATCACGATCTTCACCGCCCTGGTGACCGGCGGCCTGATCTGGGCCTGGATGCAGCGGGACAGCGGGCTGATCGACCCCAAGACCGGCTGGGGCTATTACATCGGCATCGCTGGCGCGGTGCTGATGCTGGCGCTGATCCTCTATCCCATGCGCAAGCGCATGCGCTCCATGCGCACCTGGGGCAACCCGGCCAACTGGTTCCGCTGGCACATGGTGCTGGGGATCCTGGGCCCCATGCTGATCATCATCCATTCCAACTTCCGCCTGGCCTCGACCAACGCCACGGTGGCGCTGGTGGCGATGCTAATCGTGTCCGGCAGCGGCGTCGCCGGGCGCTATCTCTATGGCCGGATCCACCGGGGCCTGTACGGCCAGAAGCTGGAAGCCCGCGGCCTGCGCGAGGAAGCCATCGGCTGGCGTCAGACCCTGGGAGGAGGTCTCGGCGGCGGCGACCTCGGGGGCGCCCATCCCTGGTCCGACCTGCTGGCCCGGTTCGAGACGCGGGCCCTGGCCGACACGCCCACCGTCCTGTCGGCCTTCGGCCGCGCCCTGACCATCAATGGCCAGATCGCCGGCTGCCGCCGCAAGGTCACCCGCCTGATCGACGCCGAGATCCAGATCGACGCCCACGCCAATGGCTGGTCCAAGGCCACGATCCGCAAGCGTCGCGCCGAGGAGCGCCGCAAGCTGCGCATCTACTTCAAGTCCGTGCGGAACACCGCCACCCTGGGCGTCTATGAGCGCCTGTTCGCCCTATGGCACGTCCTGCACGTGCCTTTGTTCGTCCT